>CAZHPE010000176.1:0-2798 GCA_964534775.1 uncultured candidatus Brocadiaceae bacterium | reverse complement strand
GACGAGGACTTCGCGGCGGACGGTGCCATCACCTACAGCGACCTGGACGGGACCTTCATAGGCTGGGCAGGCCGGCACGGGGTCGTGGTCCCGATCCGCACCAAGTGCTACGGCCTGATCGTCTCGCGCGAGCAGGTGAAATGGGGTGACGCCCCCGAGCGCAAGCGTTACGGCGGGCTGGCCGGCTTGCCGGGAATAGCCTCTGGAATAGTCCAGGACAAACACCCTCTGGACTCGCCGGCCTGCGTCCATTTCATCCCACACCTTGGTTACGTCGGCCTTGTGTGGAGCCTGCGCTGGGGGCAGATAGTTGATTTTGTCGTGGGCTGGACAACGATAGACCTGGACGGGGACGACGGCTGACCTTGCCCCCCGCAATGGCGAGCATAGGGTGAAGTGGCTCTGCTTCGACGTGCTGGCCGTAGCTGGCGATGTGCAAGCAAAAGGGAGCCACGGCGGGGAGGTAATGCGCACGTAAAGGGGGACCACCGCAGCGAGGCTTTCCTGGTATCCTGTGGGCTTTTGGAGCCATGGGATTCAGGGGGCCGGGAGGATGCTGACGGTGGACGACTACGAGCGGATTCGCAGGTTGGTTTTGGTGGATGATTACGAGCATCCGTCACCAAAACGACACCCACGTGCAGGGGCGGGAGTATACTCCCCGAACCCGCGGAAGTCAAACCTTGAATCTGGCAAACAACAGGACGGATGAGGACGCTTCAATCCTACCTAACAAGCGGCGCTTCCCCCAAGTGGGGTGAACGGCGCAGCCATTGGGCCGGGCCGGGTTCAGGGCGATCAATCCAGGGTATCGGACGGGACTGTAGCGGCAGGACCGCTGCCTGACGGAACCTTTGCACGGTGCGCCGCGTAGTAATCGGACACCTTACTCAGCACGGCGCGCTTGTGCTTGCCCCAGGCGCAGACCGGCACTGTCTTCACCACGCCGTCCTCGGGGTCGAGAAAGGCGAACGCGTTCGGGCACCGCTCAAGGCGATCGGTCTCCAGCCCCGAACTCCCCTCGAACGGCAGAATAATCAACTGAAGCGCGCCCTGCACTGTTGTGTGCGCCTCGAGAACCAGACGGCTCTTGCGGCGGCACAAGAGACCAAACAGGGCGGCAAGTCCATGTCCAAGCTTGCCGATCCCCTTGCCCTTCAAGGCCCTGCCAAGGTACATGTGGCGCTTGATCGTGCGGACGGCTGAGAGCTTGCCCCGCGCAGACAGATACGCTCCGCGCAGCCCAAGGCGGGCCAGCAATCGACCCCCAAGGCTGGTGTCCGCACGCGCCGCGCGCCGAAAGAGTCTCTCTTCCAGGGCGGTCAGGGCCTCTATCAACTCCTTCGCGCTGCCTCTCAGATAGTGCGCGAGCGGCAAATACTTCGCGCCGTCCGAGATCAGAAGATACATGCTCTCGCAGTTCGGGTGCGCTCCACGGAACGGCGGGGGCTTGATGCCAAAGTGCTTCATGACCGTGGGGATGTCCCCGAGGCAGCCGGCCGGGATGAAGTCAACGTGCTCGTCAGGAAAACATGCGGCCACGCCTGCCTCGATGTCTTCGGTAGTGAGGCGGTCGGGGTCGAGGTGGAACTCGGCACTGTCCCAGGTCTTCACGAGAGGCATGAAGTAGACGCCGCGAATGTAGTCCCGCCGCTCGTGACAGAGCTCGAAAAGCTCGCTGTACTCCTCGTCGTTGAAATCCCGCGCAACGCACGTCATGAGCGCCACCTTCGCGCCGCCGATCTTGCCGATGTTGTCCAGCGCCTTCCTCTTCAGCTCGAGCGTCCCCTCATCGGCCCTCAGGATGCGGTAGGTCTCGGGGTTGGCGCCATCGTAGGCGAGAAGGATCGTCGCTTTCGTCTTCACCAATTCGCGGCAGTAGTCCTCGTCCGCCAGCTTCAGGCCGTTCGTGACGACGCGGGTGGGAAAGCCGTAGGATTTGGCGAGCCGGATGATATCGATCAGGTCCTTGCGCACCGTCGGCTCGCCTCCGAAGAGCTGAACCGCAGGCGGAGGATCGTCGTGGGAGAAGTGCTCGAATATCTTCTCGAAGTACTCGATAGGTGGCTCGAACACAAACCCCATGCTAGGTGTGTTGTTGATGCAGATGGGGCAGTTCAGGTTGCATCGATTGGTCACGTCCACGAAGACAAACGTTGGGTGCGGCCGGTGCTTGCATTCCAGGCAGTTCAACAGGCAGGTCTTGTACTCATAGCCGGAGTCCAGGCTTCTCTTTTCCGTATAGCGCCCGACGTCCCCCGAGATGAGGGCTTCCGTCACCCCGCAGGTCGGGCATTCTTTCACCAGGAACACCCTGTCGCCCCGCTGCTCCGACTTGGTCGGCACGAGTTCCTGGCACGAGTTGCAGCAGGACTTATTCAGGGCTGTGTCCCTCCCGATGCCCCGCCATCTTGTTCGTAGATCTCTCGCACTCCCGGGGCCACCGCCAGCTGGTGCGGCCGCCTTCAGCACCCTACGTGTCACCCTACGGGGCGAAGCATAGCTCCGCATCCGAGTCTTGTCAACCCCGGGAAGCGTGCTCTAAGGACGAGAGGCGTGTCGAGTTTCGCCGCATGCTGGCTGAGGCCAAGGCCAACCCGGATGTCACTGTGATCCTTGTCCATGACATGTCCCGGTTCTCACGCGACAGCGGCCGGGCCAAGTCGCTGCTGCGTGAGTTGCGTGAGGCTGGGATCGCGGTGATCTCGCTGAACGATCCCGAGGTCGACCCGGAGACTCCTTCGGGAGTCTATATGGAGGCCATCACGCTGGCCAAGAACGAGGCCTTCAGCCGCGAA
>CAZHPE010000175.1:0-5848 GCA_964534775.1 uncultured candidatus Brocadiaceae bacterium | reverse complement strand
AGTGCGCTTTTCGCTATTGTTGCTGCGAAGAACGGTGGGCAAGGTAGGCCCGTCCAGGAGGGCAAGTGGCCAGGTTCGAACTCGTCGCCGATTATGAGCCCGCGGGCGATCAGCCCAAGGCCATCTGGCAGCTCGTGGAGCGATTCCGGGCCGGCCGGCGCAATCAGATCCTGTTGGGCGCCACCGGCACGGGCAAGACCTTCACCATGGCCAACGTCATCCGCGACCTGGGCCTGCCCACCCTCGTGATGAGCCATAACAAGACCCTCGCCGCCCAGCTATACGGCGAGTTCAAACTGTTCTTCCCCCAAAACGCCGTGGGCTACTTCGTCAGCTACTACGACTACTACCAGCCGGAGGCCTACGTGCCGGCGCGCGACCTGTACATCGCCAAGGACGCCTCTATCAACCAGGACATCGACCGGCTGCGCCTCGCCGCTACCACGCGCCTTATGCAGCGGGACGACGTGGTGATCGTGGCCAGCGTCTCGTGCATCTACGGCATCGGCAGCCCCGAGGACTACAAGGAGATGTACGCGACCGTGGAGCGGGGGGGGGAGATAGAGAGGGACGAGCTGCTGGGGCGGCTCATTGAGCTGCAGTACTCGCGCACCGACGCCGAGCTTCGGCGCGGGACCTTCCGGGCGCGCGGGGACGTCGTGGAGATATATCCGGCCTACGAGGAGGTCGGCTACCGCGTCGACCTGTTCGGCGACTGCGTGGAGCGCATCGCCCTGATCGATCCCCTCACCGGGCGAAAGACCGAGGAAGCCGCGAGTATGACCATCTTCCCGGCCCACCATTTCGTGACCCCGGCCGACCGGATGGAGCGCGTGATAGAAAGCATCGAGACCGAGCTGGAGGAGCGGCTCGCCGAGCTGCGGGGGCAGGGCAAGCTCGTGGAGGCCCAGAGGCTTGAGGCCCGCACCCGCTACGACATGGAGCTTCTGGCCGAGGTGGGCTTCTGTCACGGCATCGAGAACTACTCCCGCCACCTGAGCGGCCGCGCGCCCGGCGAGCGGCCCGCGTGCCTGCTGGATTACTTCCCGGACGATTTCCTCTGCATCGTCGACGAAAGCCACCAGACCGTCCCACAGGTCGAGGCCATGTTCCACGGCGACCGCTCGCGCAAGCAGACGCTGGTGGACTACGGCTTCCGCCTGCCTTCGGCGCTGGACAACAGGCCGCTGAGGTTCAAAGAGTGGGAAGGCATGCTGGCCAAGGCGGTTTTCGTCTCCGCAACGCCGGCCGATTACGAGGTCGAGAAGAGCGAGGGCGTGGTGGTGGAGCAACTCATCCGCCCGACGGGGCTCGTGGACCCCGCGACCGAGGTGGCGCCGGCCCGAGGCCAGGTCCAGGACGTCATCGGCCGCATTCGGGAGCGGGCGGCGGCGGGCGAGCGCTCGCTCGTGACCACGCTGACCAAGCGGCTGGCCGAAGACCTGTCGGACTTCCTTCAGGACGGCGGCATCCCCTGCTGCTACCTGCACAGTGAGGTGCAGACCATCGAGCGCGTGGAGATCCTGAACGACCTGCGCCGGGGCCGCTACGACGTGGTGGTGGGGGTCAACCTGCTCAGGGAGGGCCTGGACCTTCCGGAGGTTTCGCTGGTGGCGATCCTGGACGCGGACCGGGAGGGGTTCCTGCGCTCGGAGACCGCGCTGGTGCAGACGATCGGGCGCTGCGCCCGGAACGTGAACGCCCTCGTTGTCCTTTACGGCGACGGGGTGACTAAGTCCATGAAGCGCGCGATCGGGGAGACCGAGCGCCGCCGGCGCATCCAGATCGAGCACAACGAGCGTCACGGCATCGTGCCACGGACCATCGCGAAACCGATCGGACAGGGCCTCGACTACGAGGTGGCCGCCTGGCAGCGGCGGGTGGAGACGCCGTCGGTCGAGGAGGGGGAAGAGGACTACGTCACGGCGAACCGCCTGGACGAACTGGAGCGGCAGATGAAGGGGGCCGCCGAGCGCCTGGACTTCGAGCGCGCGGCCGAGCTGCGCGACCTGATCCAGGAGCTCAAGGTCAAGGCCTGACGGAACCGCGTCCGCCGGGCCTGCGTCATTCACGCGATCGTTCGGCCCGGAAGCTCGTTGATCTACTTGATGAAGCGAATGCAGACCGGGTAGCGGTAGCGCTCGCCCTTGTTGGCCTGGGCGGCTCCCAGGATGCAGAACAAGATGTCGCATACTACTACCGCTGCCACGATGAAACATCCGATGAAGACCGCGGTCAACGCCGCGCCTACAAAGCCGGCAATCGCAATGGTTATCTGGAAGTTCAGCGCTTCCTTGCCCTGATCGTCCACGAACGGCGACTCGTCTTTCTTCACGAGCCAGATAATCAGCGGCCCCAGGAAGCCCGTGAAGATCGCCAGAATATGGCACAGCGTTGCCATCGAACGCTCGCTTTCAGGCGCCGTCCCGGGCGCTTCCGCGCCGGGTGGCTGTTCCTGGCCGCCGCCTTCCGCGACGGGGACATCTTCCTGCGGCTTCTCCTGCTCCTCGCTCATACTTCCTCTCCTTGGAAAAAGAACCGCCCTCGGTCAATCCGACGGGAGGCTCGATCTGCCCAATCCGCCCCCCTACCGATGTCCAGAAAGTGTACTCCCCGCGCGCCCGGCTCGCAAGCGGATTCCGCGCCTTTGCTGCCCGGGGGGGGGGGGGAGAACGAGCCTCCCCGCACTGGCGGGTACGCGGACGCGTGGTGTCCTAAGTTGAGATGCGCCGTTTCTGCCAATAACCCCTAAGTGCTGGCACAATAGGGCGATATGCTCGCAGCGCTTGGATTCTCCGTCCCTCTTGGCAAGGTGTTTGTTAGGGTATAGGCGTACGAGAAGTTTGCGCCGTAAATGGACAGTGCCAGGGAAGACCACGAGAGTGATCTGGAACAGACTGAGGACAAGGAAAGGTCAGGGCCTGGTCGAATATGCGCTGATCCTAGCTCTCGTGGTGATCATCTGCACCACGTCACTCACGGCCATCTGCAGCAAGACGGACAACTCATTCGGCAGAGCGGCCAACATGCTGCCGTGAAGCGTCTGCTTGCCGCGCCGGGAATCGCGGACGGGCTTCGTCCCGAGCTGCGCCCTTCGTCGTGACGAACTCCTGACCCGCCCCCGAACCGCCCCAGGGCGCCCGACTCTCGGGCCGCCGGGCGTACTTGTCCACGAATTCCTTATCGAAGCATCGTCATCGTAAACCGTGCAGAGGCAGTGAAGAAGCCCCCCAGGTCCTGCCCGAGCCGCGATTCTCCACCCACGGCCATATGCCGGCCGCCAGACTGCCCGTCTGGTCATTGGCGAGACGTAGGTGGTGCAAGTTGCGCGGCAGTGCGTTCGGAATAGTTGCAGGTCGCCAGAAGAAAGAGGGGTACAAGATACTGGCGGAGAGGGGGGGATTCGAACCCCCGGTCCGGGTTACCCCGAACACACGGTTTCCAACCGTGCTCCTTCAGCCGCTCGGACACCTCTCCGCCGCCATAAGGCGCTGCCCGCAAAACCCCATCCTGGCCTCGGGCCGACGGAGCGGATTCTGCAATAGCGCCTGAGGCGCCTATCGTACCGCGCGCCCCCGCCAGGTGTCAACCCGGCCAGGTGTCAACCCGCCAAGGCGGCCGCGGTTGAATGACGGCGCTGGTTCCGTTACAAGAGGGGTCGAGCATGAGCAATGGTTACACAACCCGTCGGGCAGGACTCACCATGGAAGAATCCGATTACGAACTCGTTGCCCTGGACCTTGACGGAACCGTGCTGGATAGCTCGAAGCGGGTCGGCAGCGCCTTCAAGGAAGCCGTGGCGCGCCTTGCAGCGGGGGGCGTGCGCACCGTGGTCTGCACCGGCCGGCGATGGCGCAGTACGCTGCCGGTGTTCGATGAGATCGAATCCGCCCACCCCGTGGTGATCTCCTGCGGCGGGGCCCTGGTCAAGGAGGCGGGCACGCATCGCGTGCTTCGGGCCGACCCCCTCCCCATGGACGTTGCGCGCGAGACCGTGCTGGTATTTCGCCGGGCGGGCCTCGTGCCCTTCGTGCTCTACGACCGCCCGAGCACCGAACGCGAACTCCTCGTCTCAGAACTGGACCGGGAGCGCCTCTTGCGGGTCGCATACTTCGAGCGCAACGCCGATTCCTTCGATTACTATCCCGGCGAGTGGTGGGAATGCGAGGCCCCGCCGCTGGTGGTCTACACGGTCGATCACGCGAGCTTGGCCTATGCGGCCCGAGACCGGGCGCGGGAGGTGCTGGGCGATCGGGCACTGGTTACGGCCTTGGCGCACACGCTCTACGGGCCGGATCAGGTTGCGCTGGAGATACACAGCCCGACCGCCACGAAGTGGAGCGCACTGAGCTGGCTGCTGGAGCGTTTGCAAATCCCGGCCGAGCGCGTGATCGCAATCGGCGACGATGTGAACGATGTCCCGATGCTTCGGGGCGCGGGGCTTTCCTTTGCTATGGCCAACGCCCAGCCCGAAGTCAAGGCCGTGGCCGACCGCGTGACGACGGGTTCCAACGACGAAGACGGCGTGCTGCACGCGCTCCGGTCGGTGTTCCCGATACTGGCGGGCCTTTGACGCCTTGGCGGGCGCGCACGCGGCTGGCGCGTGACGTTTGACGCGCCACGTCGTGGGGAATACAGTGCTGCGCGGGGCGGCAGTCGGTATGTCGCTTCCAACGACCGAGGGCCTGCGTACTCGCCTTTCACAGCCGGCGCGGCTCTACCTCCACTCTGTACGACGAGCTGCGAGAGAAGTACCCCGACTACTGACCGCGTTGCCGCGCAAGGTTTGGAGGTTGCAGGAATGCCAGAGAAAGACGTAGAGTTCGAGGCCCTGGGCGAGAGGCTGGCCGAAGCCGGTACGCGCGTGGAGCCGCTCTTCGCCGAACTGTATCCGCCCGGCACCGCCGACTACTTGGCCGAGCCCTTCTGGTATCACATGGGCGCGGGGGGCAAACGCATAAGGCCGGCCCTGTGCCTGCTTGCCTGCGAGGCGCTGGGCGGCGAAGCCGACCGCGCGCTGCCGTTCGCCGCCGCGGTCGAGGTCTTACACAACGTGTTCCTGATCCACGACGATATCGAAGACGGCGACACGGTGCGGCGGGACTCGCCGACGGTCTGGGTGAAGTACGGCGTGCCGAACGCCGTCAATCTCGGCGACGACATGCTGGCGCGGGCCTATCGCCTCTTGCTGCGCAGCCCCGTGGTCCCGGAGGGAAAGCTGGAGCTCCTCGATGCGTTTACGGATGCGCATGAGCGCACCTGCCGCGGCCAGGCCCTGGACATGAACTCCCGCGGCCGCGAGGGCTTCACCGTGGACGATTACCTGGAGACCGTCACCCTGAAGACCGGCCACTACCTGGTGCTGGGCATGGTCGGCGGGGCCATCGTGGCGGGCGCCGGGGCGGCGGTCGTGGAGCAGCTCCGGGGACTGGGCCGAAGCATGGGGCCGGCCTTTCAGGTGCGCGATGACGTCATCGACCTTACCCGCGGCAAGGGCCGCGGGGGTGTGCTGGGCAATGACATATACGAGGGCAAGGCAAGCATCCTGTATGCGCGGGCGCTGGAGGTCTCGGACGGCCGGCAGAGGGAAAGACTCCTGGAGATCATGCGGCGGGACCGGGCGGCCACGACGGCCGACGATGTCGCCTGGGTCCTCACCCTGTACGAGCGGTCCGGCTGTCTGGAGTTCGCCCGGCGCAAGGCCGACGAGTTGGTCGAAGAGGCCTTTCGGACGATCGAACTCCTGCCAGTGCGGAACAAGGAGTTCTTCCGCAATACGGCCAGCTTCATGGCCCGGCGAACAAGTTGAGGCGCTGGTTTTTTTTTGATTTGCTTGCCCCGGCGCGCT
>CAZHPE010000174.1:0-5854 GCA_964534775.1 uncultured candidatus Brocadiaceae bacterium | reverse complement strand
CATTCTTCGCTCTGCCACGGCCGAAAACTATGACCATCTGGGAAATGCGGGATGATACCTTGCGGCCAAGGCGCTGGAGCAGATAAGGGGGCGGCGAGAGGGCGAGCCCGAATAGGCCTAAAGTTGCGGTGGGGCCGGTTTTTCCTCGGGCTGGGATTTGATGTCTTCGAGGATCTCGAGGATTCGGCCGATCAGTTGGCGGACACCATCGCCGGTGACGGCGGAGATGGCAATCACCTCTACGTCGAGCGCTTCGGCCAAGCGCTCGAGGCCGGCGTTGCCATCGGTCAGGTCGGTCTTGTTGGCGACGACGATCTCCGGCTTGGCCGCGAGCTTCTCACTGTAGAGCTTCAGCTCCTCCCGAATCTCGCGGTAAGCCTCGGCGGGGTCGGAGCCGTCCATGGGCGCCACGTCCAGCATGTGCGCGAGGATGCGCGTGCGCTCGATGTGCCTGAGGAACTCGTCGCCGAGCCCCCGCCCCGCGTGCGCGCCCTCGATAAGGCCCGGCAGGTCCGCGACGGTGAAGCGCTGGTAACTGGCGGTGTCGACGATGCCGAGCTGGGGCTGGAGGGTTGTGAAAGGGTAGTCGGCGATGCGCGGATGGGCGGCGCTGATGCGGGAGAGGAGCGTGGACTTGCCGGCGTTGGGTTTGCCGATCAGGCCGACGTCGGCGATGAGCTTCAGCTCCAGGCGCAGACGACGCTCCCGGCCCGGCTGGCCCTCCTCGAAAGTGATAGGGGCCTGGTCTATGGGGGTTGCGAACCGGGCGTTGCCGCGCCCGCCCTTGCCGTGCACCGCGACGACCACGCGCTCGCCGTGCGCCGTCAGGTCCTTCAGCGTCAGGCCGGCGCCGACGTCCTCGATGATGGTGCCGACGGGGACCCGGATCACGACGTCCCGGCCACTGGCGCCGGTCTTCTTCTGGCCCCCTCCGGAGCGGCCGTTGCCAGCACGGTATTGCCGCCGGGAGACAAGGTCGAGCAGGGTGCCGAGGTGTCCGTCGGCCTCAATGATGACGTCCCCGCCGTTGCCCCCGTCGCCCCCGTCCGGACCGCCGCGCGGGACGAACTTCTCGCGGCGGAACGATCTGGCCCCGTCCCCTCCGGCGCCGGCCTTGACGTGGATTTCCGCTTCATCGACGAAGTGCATGGCGCTGCCCCAGCCCGTGAGAAAAGCAGAGCCGCCCGCGACAAGCGGAGGGCGGCCCTGAAAGGTCGTCTGACTGATCCGCGCCGTACCTCAGGCGCTGTTGCAGAACCCGCTCCGTCGGCCCGAAGCCAGGATGGGGTCTTGCAGGCGGCATCCCTTACGCCGGCACAACTTCCACGCGGCGCCTAGATACGAATTGTACCACGCCGTCGGTGAGGGCAAACAGCGTGTAGTCCCTGCCGAGGCCGACGTTGCGCCCCGGGTGGAAGCGGGTGCCGCGCTGGCGCACGATGATCGCACCGGCGTGCACGGCTTCGCCGCCGTAGCGCTTCACGCCGCGGTACTTCGGGTTGCTGTCGCGCCCGTTGTGCGTGGAGCCCTGACCTTTTTTGTGTGCCATGGTATCTCCCCCCCTACTGGGGCAGGACTTCTCTAATGACCACGCGGGTGTATTTCTGTCGGTGTCCCTTCTTGACCCGACTCGGTTTGCTGGTTGGGTTGTATCGCAACATGGTGACCTTGGGGCCCTTTTCATGCCGGAGCACCTCGGCCAGCACGCGCGCACCCTCCACCTGAGGCCGCCCCATCCGGGGTGTCTCGTCTCCTTCGCCGCCAACCATCAGCACGCGGTCGAACTCGACGTAGTCGCCGGCCTGGGCCTTCATCAGGTCCAAGACGACTTCTTCCCCGACGCTTACCTTGTACTGCTTGCCTTTGTCGTCGATTACCGCGTACATGACGGACTCTTTCGATAGGTTCGGGATCATTGCCACTATGTTAACAGGTGCGGCGGGCCTTTTCAAGCGAACCGCCGCCGCGCCAAACTCTGTCTGAGAAACCCGATCGTGCTTCAACCGGCTGCGCCGGCTTCGACCGGCGCGTTTCATTGTCGCCCTGTATCAGCGTATCCAAAGATATGCCTGCTGCGGGCTCCGCGAACCGCTTGCCCTCGGGCCGACAAAGGTCTTCTCTGACAGAGCCTATACCACCGTCACCAGGGCGCCGTCCTCCTTCAGGAACGACATCTTGTGCTCTTCCACGTCCAGCCCGGGGCTGGCATGGACGACGATATCCTTGCCGCTGTCCTTCTCCAGTTGGGCTAGGCGCGCGCGCATCGTGTTGTTCAAGTAGTTGGCGACGGCCGGGGTCACCTCCAGGTTCACGTGCGCGACATCCTTCCGCTCCAGGCCCATCCGCATCGACCGCACCAGCTCCAGGCCCATCGTTTCGGCGCTCTTGACGTGGCCCGTGCCGCGGCAGGTGGGACAGTCCACGTAGTGCGTCTGGCGCAGGCTGGCGCGGCGGCGCTGGCGCGTCATCTCCACGATGCCGAAGTCGCTCATCTTGAGCATGCTGATGCGTGACTTGTCGCGTTTGAAGCTGTCCCAGAGGAACTTGTCAACCTTCGCGCGGCGGTCCTTGTCCTGCATGTCGATAAAGTCCATGACCACCACGCCGCCCAAGTCGCGCACGCGCACCTGGCGCGCGATCTCCTCCGCGGCCTCCAGGTTTATCTTCAGCGCCGCCACCTCGGGGTCCCGCTCCCCCTTGAACGTGCCGCTGTTGACGTCGATGGCCACCAGGGCCTCGGTCTGGTCCATGACGATGCTTCCGCCGCACGGCAGCGCCACCGAGCGGCTGTTCATCTTTGCAATCTCTTTCTCGACCCCGTAGTGGTGGAACAGGGGTTCGCCGCCGCTGTAGAGCTTGACCTTGCGCACGTGATGCGGCATGGTCTCGCGCAGAAACTCCCGCACGCGCCGGTACACATCGGGGCTGTCGACCACAATGCGGCGTATCTCTTCGTGGAACACATCCCGGATGATTCGGATGACGTGGTCGGTCTCCTCGTATAGCGCGGACGGCGCCCGGGAATTCTCCGCACGTCCCTTGATCGTCTTCCAGAGCCGCACGAGGTAGTCAACATCCCGCTCCAACTCCCGCTTGGCGACGCTCAAGCTGGCGGTGCGGGCGATAACTCCCACGTCATCGGGCACTTCCAACGAGGCAACCATCTGCTTTATGCGCTTGCGTTCGCCGTCATCCGAGATGCGCCGGGATACCCCTCGCAGGCTCATGCCCGGCATCAGCACCAGGAACCGACCGGGCAGGCTCAGGTACGTCGTCAGGGCGGGCCCCTTGTCCCCGATGCCCTCCTTCGTGACTTGCACGACGACCTCTTTGCCCCGGCGCACCAGCTCCGTCACGTCCCCGCGCCGACCGCGCCCCCCCCCGCCGCTCTCGCCTATGGCCGAGGGCTTCAAGTCAGAAACGTGCAGGAACCCGTGCTTGCGGAAACCGAACTCAACGAACGCCGCCTCGATGCTGCGGGCGATGTTGACGACCCGGCCCTTGTAGATGTTGCCCACGATGTTGTCGCGGGACGCGCGCTCTACGAACAACTCCCCCAACCGGCCGTCCTCGACGATCGCGATCCGGGCCTCTTCTTCCTCTACGACATTGACCAGCATTGCGACTTCGCTCATATCCTCCTCCGTAAAAGCCACTTACGGGGAGGCCGACAGATTCACATGCGTTCGCACAAGGGCGCTCTTCTCGTAGTGGACGCCCGCCCGGCAACCCAACGCCGCCAGCACCTCCTCCAGCCGCGCGGTACCCCCGGTCGTGCAGTTCAATAGCGCCAGGAGCTCCCCGCCCCTGAGCCGAACCTGACCGATGAAGGGTCGTATGTCCACCGTCTTGCTCTTGCCCCCCCTGTTCCTCTCCACAACCAGTTCACGCGCAGCCATCATGCCCTCAATGGCCTCCCGGGTGACGGGATGCCCCTCCAGCAGCGGCACGCAGTAGGAGAGATGTTTCGGGCGGCGGTCCTGCTTGGCGGGCACGTTCTGAAGCGAAGTAAGCCTGATCCCATCCGGCAGCCCGGCCTCGAGCCTTACACCGACCTCATCGGGGGTCGTCCACTCGTCCAGCTCGAAATCAAGCACCTCGTTGCGCCCCTCGATGCCAACGCCAAGCGCCGCCGGGAGGCTGATCTGTGGCCGAGGGTTGAACCCCTGACTCATCGCCACCGGCAAACGCACACGCCTCAGCGCCCTCGCGAACAGTCGCATCAGGTCATGATGCGAAATGAATCTGACGTCTCCCTGCTTAGTGAACCGCAAACGAAAAAACTGTCTTGCCTCCGACAAAACTCTTCTCCAGCTCTCCGCCAGACGAATCTATGCGATCCGGCCCGCCAGGGCCGATGCTTATCGCAAGCCTTTCAGGCGACACGAGTTATAACGACGCAACGCGCCAACGACGCACGCGTTCTCGCACCCGCACCGCCTCCCAGTATTGTCGGCCCCCCGCCGACTGCACCAGTCTAACACCAAACCGCACCCCGAATCAATGCGCCGCGTCAGCTCCCCCCGGCCGGCCCCCCGATCGCAGAGCTAATCCGGCACTGAAGGCAGTCGGCGTTCCGGACGATCTCCATCCCGACCCAGAGGACAAGTACGGGGACCGGGCATCGGCCCGCGAGCAAACCCTCCACCTTTGTCGCGTCCTTTTCGGTGGTCAGCACGCCCACGCAGCCCGCCGCCGCCGCCCGCTCGAGCAAGCTCTGGACTTCGGCCCCGGCATATCGGTAATGGTCGGGAAAGACGTCGAACCGGACGAGCTGCGCCCCGAGCCGTTTCAGCGTCCGCCGAAAGCCCTCCGGATTGCCGATCCCGCAGAAAGCCGCCCAGTTCCCCTCGCGGAGCCCCCCCGGGGGGATGTCGCCCTCCCGTGCCACGTGGCCGGAGGCGCCCTCGGCGTCCCCGGCCACGTCCACGCGCCACAGGCCCGTCGGCCGGTGCTCGGCTAGGGCTATGGGAACGTCCCCTGCGTAGGGGCGGAGCCTGCCCCCGATTCGCCCGATGTGCCCCGGATCGACCAGGTCCGAGCGGGTCAGCACGATAAAATCGGCGCGCTTCAGTTCGCTCAGCGGCTCGCGAAGCAGCCCGCGTGGCAGCAGCCGCCCCCCGCCGAAGGGCTGCACCGCGTCCACGAGCACTATGTCCAGGTCGCGCGCCAGCCGGCGGTGCTGGAAGCCGTCGTCCAGGATCAGCACCTCGGCCCCGTGCACTCCGACGGCCTCCTCGGCGCCCGCCACGCGGTCGGCGTTGACCACCAGCGCTGCCTCCGGCGCCATGCGCGCGAGCATCCGGTTCTCATCGTCCACACCGCTCCGCTCATCGCGCCCGTATCCCCGGCTCAGGATGGCCACCCGGCAGCGGTCCTTCAGTTGCTCCGCCAGCCACGCCACCATCGGCGTCTTGCCCGTGCCGCCGACGGTGATGTTGCCCACGCTGATGACGGGCACGGAAGCGCGACGGACCTCCCGGCGGCCCTGATTGTAGGCCCGGTTGCGCGCCCGGACGGCCAAGCCGTATGGCGCCGACGCCGCCGTGAGGGCCGCCCGCACGATCCCCAGCCCCAGCCCATGCTCGCGCCGGTCGGCGGCCCGTCGGTGCAGCTCGCAGAAATATGTTCTCGGTCCCACCGATTCGCCCTCATCCGGGGGCCGCGCAGGCACCCATTTGGATGCTTGAAAGCCCCTCCATTTACCTTACAATACACGCATACCCGGCGCGCGGGCAAGCCAGCGCGTCGGCCAGACCGGCACCCGGGTCTACCACGCCATGGAGGTGAACCGGATTAATCGCTCTTTCCTCGGCCTGCCCAATGCAACCGATGACGTGGTCCCCAATACTCG
>CAZHPE010000173.1:0-5917 GCA_964534775.1 uncultured candidatus Brocadiaceae bacterium | reverse complement strand
CTCGTCGAATACGATTGGCCGGGCAACGTGCGCGAGCTGCGCAACGTGATCGAGCGCTGCGTGGTCCTCTCCAAGGGCGGCACGGTCCACACCCGCGACCTCGCCATCGACGCCCCACAGAACGGCACCCCGCTGCGCTCGGCACCGCTGGAGGGCGGCGCTCAGACCCTCGACAGCATGGAAGAGCAGCTCATACGCCGGGTGCTGGAGGACAACAAGTGGCAGAAGGCGCGCTCGGCCGAAATCCTGGGCATCAACCGCACCACCCTCTGGCATAAGATTAAGCGCTACGGCCTTGAAAAGCCTTGCGCGCCGGGCTGAGGACTGCGCTCTCTCCGGCCCCCCGCATGCGATCCTTCGCCTGCCGCACGCGCTTCCCCCCCCCCCCCCTGCAGACCCCGGGGCGCACCCATCCGCCCTATGGCCGGCCGGCCTCTGTCCCTACGGCAAGCATTCCGTCCCCCTGCTCCATCGAGCCGGTGAGCTGGCAGAGCTTCTTCAGGTTCTCCCGCGCCTCCTCGCACGCCGGGTCGCGTTCCGTTCCAGGCGCGCGCGTAGTATCGCTCACTGTCATCCAGCTGGCCGAGCGAAAAGCTGACTGTGCCGAGATCGTTGAGTGTCTCGGCGTCCCCGGGGTCCCGGTTGAGGAGGGCGAGAAGCGCTCTGTGGGCACTCTGGAGGTCGCCCTGGCTATAGCACTCGTGGGCCCGCTGCCGCGGTGAAAGGAGAGAGGCTGCCATCGCACTTGCCATCTGCCGACTGTCCCTTCCGCTGCTTCCCGGCGCACCACGGGGGCCACGTTCAGGGGCGATCCCCCTCGGAGACCGCGTGTCCGGGCTCCCTACCTGCGAAGACGGCGCCGCCCCTCCGACGCCGTCCACGCGGCCAGCAGCGTCATCCGCATGTTCAGGCGGGAACGCGCCCACCCCGCCCGTGGGGCATGATTTCACCCCCTGCCAAAGGTCCGGGACCGGGGTCGAACACCGTTGTCTTTCCCAACCGCCGCTCAATATGCCAACAGAACGCGGGTTGGACGCGGCGCTCCGGCACACCGCTTGCGTCTCCTTAACCATGTACGATTTGATACAGCCGCGTGATACCTTCTCGGGTTGTGTCATGGAGGTCCGACGCGACCCAGCAGGAGGATGGAGGGAAATATGGCTTCACCAGCCCAACTGACCAGAAATAGACGCACAGGGGCAAAGGCGTTCGTTCTCTTCGTCGCCAGGATGGTGGTGGTCGCCGCGGCGTGCGTATTTGCCATCGACGTGGGCTTGATTTCCGCCTCCCGTGCCCGGCTGCAGAACGCAGCCGATGCGGACGCTCTGGCGGCGACTCAAAAGCTCATCGAGGTGCGCAATACCGGTGCGGAGGAGGAAGCGGCCCGTTACGCAACTTCCCAGGAAGCGCAGGATATGGTGGCGGCCAACTGGGATGAGGCCGGTTGGCAGGTCGCATTCGGCGGCTATTCGGGCGGACAGTTCATCGAGCACGGCGACGCGACACCGGCCACGGCCGGGCAGGCCATCACAACGCGCGACGAGGGTGCGCCCGGCGGCGCGCTCGGCCTGTTCCTCGGCCCAGTCCTGGGGTTCGAGGCCGTTGACATCAGTACAACTGGAGGGTGCAAGGTTTCGGCAGGCATTCGGCTCATGCGGGGCACGGGCAATCTTCTGCCCTTTGGCGTCGACGAGGCAGTCGTGGCGCCCCCTGGCGAGACGATGATCATCTGCGACACGTGCAAGAACACACCCGGAAACTTCGGCCTCCTGGACTTCGATGGCGGGAGCAACGGCGCTAACGACATCAGCGATTGGATCGAGTACGGCTATCCGGGCGAAGAGAGCATCGATCCCGAGGTGGGTTACGTGATGATCGAGGGGACACAGGGCTGGAATGCCAGCATTGAGGACGCCGTCGTATCACGCATAGGAGAGGTTGTTTTCGTCTGCGTCTACGACGACGTGTCGGGTAACGGGGCTAGCACAGAGTACCGCATTGTGCGGTTCCTTGCGGTCACGATGACGGAAGTGAGCACCAGCGGCAAACCGAAGTTCATTAGGGCGCGGGTTGAGCGAGAGGTGGCGGTGCCGAACGGCGAGACGGACGACCCCTTCAACGACAACCTAGCCAAGATACTCCTGTCGTCCTGACAGGGCCGGATCGGACTGAAAGCTTGTGAACCGAACTCGGGGGCCGGGAGGAAGGAAATGAAGGCAACAGCGCACAGGTCGAAAACCGGTCAGATGTTCATTGTCTTCGCGGGGGCCCTGCTGGTGGTGGTAGTGATCTGCCCGCTCGCCGCCCAGGGAGCAGAGGAGTATCTCTGGCGCGCTTACACCCAAGGTCCCAAGAAGAAGCAGGACCTGTTGAGGGAAGCCAATCGCCGACTCAAGAACCTTCGGCTCAAAGCGTCCCGGCATGAAGAGCAGGAACTGCGCTGGGCCAACGACCCGGACACCCGCTGGCTGCTCACCAATCGCATTCCCGCGATGCTGATCCTGGAGCGCGAGCTGACCGCGAAGCCTTCGGGAAGCTATACGGCGGTCCTTGCACGCCTGACCGCGTTGTTGGGATCCCATCGGCTTGCGCAGCACCTGCCCGAACTACTTCCGAAGGCGGGGACCAACGACGCCCGCCTTGCAGTCCTGAAGGCGATGGCAAGCCTCCGAGGCGCAGGGTACGAGACGGCTCTGGCGGGGTTCTTGAGAGAGTGCAACGAGCACACGCCTGAAGATCTGATATGCGAGGCAGCCGAAGGACTTGGCCGGACCGGGGATAAGAAGCATCTACTTCTGCTGGAACGCAATGCGCTGCTGGTGCGCTCAGAGCTCGGAAAGCTCAAGCTTGCGGCGGCGCGATACCTCTGCGGTCAAGAGCGGGTGGTGCAGACGATCGCCGAGGCCCTGGTAAGGGATAAGGCCGATCCGACGCTGCACCGGTACGCGGTGGAGTTCTTTTCGCGCAACCCTGTGCCGCAGGCGGTGCCGGTGATGGGCCGCTTTGCACAGGAGTGCGCCGACGAGCAGCTCGCGATGCGGGCCATCGACGCCCTCATAAGGATGACCGGGTTCGGTGTACCGTCCACCAAACGCTGGGCGGAGTTGTCAGAAGAGCAGGAGGCGGAAGAGAAGACCGAACCAGCAGCAGCGCTCCCGCCGCCGAAGGATGGCGAAAAGCCCAAAGGTCTCACCAGAGAGGAGCGTCAGAGGCTCGTGCAGATCGTCCTCAAGTGGTGGGACGAGCACCCCGAAGAGCGCGCGCCCGTGCGGCGTCGTATGACCCGCAGTCTTGATGCGCTCAAAGCGGAGAATGCCCCGGCGCACTGACCGGCAGAGCGCCGGCGGCGCGGCATATCGTGCTGGGAGGTAGAGAGACGAGAACCCTAAGACCAGAGATCCGGCGTGGCCAAGTGTTCATTGTTTTTGCGGTGACAGTGGTGATCCTGGCAGCCATCTGCGTGATCGCCATCGACGTAGGGCGCGTGTACGGCTCGTGGGCACAGCTTCAGAACGCCGTCGACGCGGCGGCGCTGGCAGGGGCAAGCCAGCTGACCAGTTTCATGACCGACGAAGAGAGAGCTGCGGCGACGGCAGAGGTTCTCGCCCTGGCAGAGGCGAACAACGTCGACGGCATCCCGCTGCACGTCGGCGTGGAGGATATCGAGTTCGGGCACTACAACGCGCAGACCAAGCAGTTCAGCCCTGAGCCGGACGCCGTGGTGCTCGACAGCGTTCGCGTAACGGGCAAGCGCATGGTGGGTTCCATCGACGGGCCGGTCCCCTTGTTCTTCGGGCGACTCTTCGGTTGGGACAATGCTTCGTTCAACAGCATCAACGCCGTTGGGACCAAGCCGCGCCGCTACGTGATGCTTGTGCTCGACCGGTCGGGGTCGATGTGCTTCGACACGACAGGGGTGGTGGAGAAGGACTCGCCGCTCGAGGACGCCGAAGGCTTCTACATGGAGGAGAGTCCGTCGGGCTGGTACTGGTTCCCGAAGCGCGTCTATGAGCCGTACTACTGGTGGAATATCCGGAAGACGGCCTACTTCTACGCACGGGACAAGGGGACGGGCGAGATCGTGACGGACTTCCTGCCCGCCCACATCAGGACCCGGCTCGTAGACGGGAAGTACTTCCGCTTTCGCCAGCGGGACCGCCCTGACGACGAGCTCAGCGGCTGGCTCAAGGTCCCGTCCAACGTGACAGTGTACGGCCGGTATGACACCGGGACCTGGGAGGCTGACGACTTCTACTGGGTTGTGGACGACTGCGACTATGCCATCTCCACCAATCCGGTGCAGCCGCTCCAGTCCACCATGGACGCGGCCTGTGCGTTCGTGGACCTGCTAGACGCGGACGACGACAAGGCAGGGCTCGCCACCTACGCCTGGGGCGCCACGCTCGACCAGCAGCTCACTCCCAGTTGGGAAAGCCTTCAGGAGGCGCTGCAATCCTTCGAGCCCTCTGGGGCGACCGCCGAAGCCGACGGCATGAAGGTGGCCATCGACGAACTGGCCCTCTCGGGCCGAGCCGAGGGCTTCGGCCACAAGATCATGATCCTCCTGACAGACGGCAAGGCCAACGTAAGGGACGGCGAGTACTACGCAGGCACGGAGAGCTACGAGTTCCTGGGACAATGGGTGGAAGACTGCGAAATAACAGAGTACGTTGCACGAGCCTTGGAAGAGCAGGCCATACGTGCCAAAGAGGAGAGCATCAGGATCTACTGCGTCAGTTTCGGCGAGGGCGCCGACACCAAATTGCAGTCGATCATCGCCAGCGAGACCAATGGTGCGTACTACTACGCGCCCAGCCATGAGATCCTGACGGAGGTATTCATCGACATCTTCCGCCGGCTGCCCCCGATCCTCACTTTCTGAGTACGAACACCAGGTCGGATGCGCTGCCGCTCCCACGCGCGGACCTGTCCCGAGTGAAACGCGCCGACAGAACCGTGGGAAGAGCGAGATTCGCGCAGACTGCTGATCCGTTGAAACTGATGGAGGTCAAGGTGCCGTCATGAAGAACCTTCTCTGCCTGATCCTGGTGGCGATCGCCATTACCGCCGGCGCGATGTTTGTCATCGGGCGATACGGTGGGTCGAAGATCGGCGACTCCGCAGTTGAGGCCAGCCCCAGTGCTGAAGCGAAAGAGGCCGACAAGGATGCTCAAAGCGAGGAAAAGCCGAGGAGTGAATCTTCCGAGCGTTCACCTGAACCTGATCCCGCAGGCAAGGGGCTGGCGACCCCGACCCGGCTCTTCAAAGTCGTGAAGGAGGTCGTCTCGCCCGCAGTGGCTTCCTTCCTGGCGGAGTCGGAGTCGCCTATGTCCAAACAACCCCAGGTGGAACCCGAGGGGCAGGCCGCCGCGACACGGGCCAAGCCAGCGCCGCGCCTGACGCTGCCGGGACCCCTGCGCAGGGTCCGGTTCGGGATGCTGCCCGCGCAGGTGGCGGCTGCATACCCCGTGGCCTGGGAGCGCGAGAGCAGGGACACGTTGACGCTGGTTCATTACTTCAACAGATCGATGACTGAGGAAGGACGGTTCGAGTTCCGCAAGGAGCTGGGACTGCAGAGAATCGTGGTGCGCGTCAAGGTACCGGTGGGCGCGAACTCAGCCGATCTCTACAAGAAGATCCAGAAAGACCACGTGAAGCGGTACGGCTCCCTCCCCGGCAGCAAGCACGATCGGTGGTCCGACGGTCGCATTACGGTTTCCGTCAAGCGCCAGCCCGAATACGTGGCCCTCTCATACGCCACAGAGAAGTGATGCACGCGCGGAGTAGGACGCCTGAGGGAATCCGAGTTTGTTGCGCCGCCTGACGGCCAGACCCGGCCGGAGATCAGATCTCGGCCGCCCAACCAGGCTCCGGAACTACAACGTCCCGCGCCCCCAGCTCCCGCAACGCTTCGGCG
>CAZHPE010000172.1:0-6029 GCA_964534775.1 uncultured candidatus Brocadiaceae bacterium | reverse complement strand
GCTGAGCTCCTCGAGCCTCGGTGGCCGGCGCTCCAGGTGGGCGAAGTCGTCCCCGTGCGCCACGATCCGGACCCAGAGCCGGTTCAGGAACCGATGGTAGCCCACGATCCCGCCTTCCTGCCACTCTGCGTCTTTCTCGGGCGGCCCGATGGCCAGCTCGTACATGCGCAGCGTGTCGGCCCCGAAGCGCTCGATGACCCTGTCAAAGGCCACCACGTTGCCCTTCGACTTGCTCATCTTCTCCAGCCGCGCCGTGACCTCGATGCCCTTCTCGATCCTCTCTTTCGCGCTCGCGCCCACGTTGCACTCGCACGGCTCCGTCACGCCCGGGTCCTCGGTAACGACGTGCAGGCACCGGTCGCACAGGTAGCCCATCTTGCAGATCATCCCCTGCGTGAACAGGGCCGTGAACGGCTCGCGGAAGCCGACCAGGCCCTGCTCGTGCAGCACCTTGACGATGAAGCGCGAGTAGAGCAGGTGCAGCACCGCGTGCTCCACGCCGCCGATGTACTGGTCCACGGGCAGCCAGCAGTCCACCAGCGCGCGGTCGAACGGCATCGACTCCAGGCGCGGGCTCGTGTAGCGCAGGAAGTACCAGCACGAGCAGAGCCATTGCGCGATGGTGTCCGTATCGCGCCGCGCTGCCGCGCCGCACTTGGGGCAGGTGGTGCGGACGAAGTCCTCGACGGAGGCCAGCGGGCTCTCGCCGCGCGCTGTGAAGTCCACCTCATCCGGCAGCATAACCGGCAGTTCTTCTTCCGGCACCGGCACGATGCCGCACGCGTCGCAGTGGGCGACAGGGATCGGCGCGCCCCAGTAGCGCTGGCGGCTGACGAGCCAGTCGCGCAGGCGGTAATTCACCTCCGCCTCGCCCATGTCGTTGGCGACCAGGTACTCGATTACGCCGTGGATGCCCTGCCGGTTGTTCACGCCGTCGAAGGGGCCGCTGCGCACCATCACGCCATCGTCCACGTAGGCCTCGTCCATGGTCTCGGGCTCGGGGGTCTCGCCCTCGGGCTGGATGACGACGCGGATGGGCAGGTCGTAGTCCCTTGCGAACTCGAAATCCCGCTGGTCGTGCGCCGGCACGGCCATCACAGCGCCCGTGCCGTACTCCATCAGCGCGTAGTTGGCCACCCACAGCGGCACGCGCTCCCCGTTGACCGGGTTGATGACGTAGCGGCCAGTCCAGATCCCTTCCTTCTCGACAGTGTCGCTGGCGCGCGTCAGGGCGCTCTGCCGCCTGGCCTCGGCCACGAAGTCCAGCACGTCATCCTCCCGCTCCGTGCCGGCCACGAGGTCGGGGATGATGGGGTGTTCGGGGGCGAGGCTCATGAACGTGACGCCCCAGAGCGTGTCCGGCCGCGTGGTGAAGCAGGGGATGAGCTGGTCGGTGGCGGCACAGCCGCTCTTTGCGGGAGGTGCATGAGAAGGGAGTTTGGCACTGGCGTCGGCCCCCGCTTGCTGATCCCCGCCTGAACCGGTTGCATCGGCGTCGAGGCGGAAGTTGATAAGGGCGCCTTCGCTGCGGCCGATCCAGTTCGCCTGCATCAGCCGGACGCGTTCGGGCCAGCGCTTCAGGAGCTTCAGGTCATCCAGCAGCGGCTCGGCATAGTCGGTGATCTTGAACAGCCATTGCTGCAGGTCCTTGGTGGTCACGTGGGCATCGCAGCGGTCGCAGCGGCCATTGATCACCTCTTCGTTGGCCAGCCCTGTCTCGCAGCTCGGACACCAGTTCACGGGCGCGTCCTGCCGGTAGGCCAGCCCCGCCTCGTACACCTTTAGAAACACCCACTGAGTCCACTTGTAGTATTCCGGGGAGCTGGTGTCCACCTCGCGGTCGCAGTCGTAGCCGACGCCCAGCGACTTCATCTGATGGGTCATGGTGGCTATGTTGCGGTCGGCAAAGACGCGCGGGTGGATGCCCCGTTTGCGCGAGGCGTTCTCGGTCGGCAGGCCGAAGGAGTCCCAGCCCATGGGCGCGAGGACGTTGTGGCCGCGCATCATCTTGTAGCGCGCCACCACGTCGCCGATGATGTAGTTGCGGGCGTGGCCGACGTGGAGGGTGCCCGATGGATAGGGGAACATCACCAGACAGTAGAACTTCGGCCGCGGGTCGTTGTCGTCGGCGCGGAAGAGGTGATGCTCCTCCCAGTAGTCCCGCCAGCGGGCCTCGACCTTTTTCGGTTCGTATGGCGTGGCGCTCATGGCAATTCGGCTCCGCATTCCAGCAGTGGGAAATGCCCTATCCTTGCGGCAGGAAGGTGATTATAGCGGGGCCTTCAGGCGTTTCCAAGGGAACTGCATCAACCGTCGGCCCGTGGGGATGGCGGCGGGGGCGACCGTCCTCATATCATTAGGAACCGGTTGCTGTGAAGAGGAAGCGCCATGCGAAAGCTGCGGTTCATCACGATTGTCGTGCTGCTGGTGTGCGCAGCGGGGGCGGCGCTGGCGTATCGATTCGGCCGCCCGCTCTGGCATCCGGCCTGGGTGCGGCTCAGGGGCCGGCGAACGGTCGAGGTGGTGCTGTCGGACTCCGGGCCGCAGGCCGAAGCGCCGCTCGCAGAAGGTTTCGAGCGCGCAGGCGTCGCTCATCCGCCCGTTCGCGTGGCGCTTCTGGCGTTCAAAGAGGAGAAGATTCTCGAGTTGTGGGCGCACAAGGGCGACGGATGGGCCTTCATCCGCTCCTACCCCGTCTTGGCCGCAAGCGGACATGCCGGCCCGAAGCTCCGCGAAGGCGACCGGCAGGTGCCGGAGGGCGTCTGTCGCGTCGCCGGCCTCAACCCGAATAGCAGCTACCACCTCTCCATGAAGCTCTACTACCCCAACGAGCACGATTGGGAGAAGGCCGCCAAGATGGCCGCACCCACCCCGGCAGCGACATATTCATCCGCGGAAGGGCGGTCAGCATAGGGTGCCTGGCCATGGGTGACGAGGCCATTGATGAGTTGTTCTGCCTCGTCGCGCGGATGTGGCCGGCGGAGGTCAAGGTGCTCATCGCCCCGAACGACATCCGCGGCGGCCGCCCCGCCCAAGCTTACCCACCCAATCCCCCGTGGACCGGCGAGCTCTACGGGCAGCTTCGCCAGGAGCTGGAGGCCTTCGGGCGCCCGGCGCGCGCCCGGGCCGCAGCAGACCTGCCCTGATCAGGCGTCCGCGCCGGAGGCGGTGGCCTCGCCACGCTCTTCCGGGTCGATCACGGGCAGAAGCAATAGCGGAAGCGCGGAGAGGGCCATGATGATGCCCCCGACGACGAAGGCCAGCCCGTAGACGGGGCGCGCCTCGGCAGCCATGCCGAACAGGCTCCTCACCAGGTCCCCCGTGCGCACCATGTAGCACCAGCCGGCCAGCAGCATCCCCGCGAGCAAGCCCACCTGGGCGACGGCAAGCGCCTTGGAGGTGTCTGCCGCGCGCGCGTGGCCCCGGCAGTAGCGCTGGAGCAGCTCGCTGCGGATGGGGAACCAGAACCCGGCGCCGAGCAGGTCGTGAAGCAGCCAGATGCCCAGCGCAAGCCAGAGCTCGCGTATCACGCCGGCCGCGACAATGGTGGCGGACTGGAGAAGCAGGGAGACTATCATGAGAAGCCTGCGATGACGGTGCAGCCGGCCCCGCACTATGCGTCCCACCGCCAGCATCGGCAGGGCGAATAGCAGGCGGTGCACGAACATGATCCAGCCCATGCCGATGCGGCTCACGCCGAACTTGTCGGGCCAGAACACGAACATTATATAAGTGTGACACGCCGCGAAGCCGAGGTTGAAGATGAGGATCGAGAGCATCATGACGTATAGGCGGCTGTCCAGACGCAGGTGGAACAGATCGCTGAGGAAGGAGGAATCCCCGCTGCCGCCGTCGGCCGGAACGTGCTCCTTGAACCCGCGGGAGAACAGCACCGTCACGCCCACCAGCATCACACCGCTCAAGATCAGCACGGGGCCGTAGCCCTCCTTCTCCACTCCCCCACCAGCGGCGTGCGGCAGGAGCCACGTGAGGCCGTAGCCGACGATGAGAAAGCCAAGGCACTGGGAGAGAATCTGCACCCCCCAGATTCGTCCGAGCATGCCGATGAAGCGACGTTTCGCCGTCTCGTAGAGGACGATCGAGTGGAGGGTGTCCCGGACGGCCACCGAGGCGTCGCGGAGGCTCCGCAGCGCGACCTGCCCCGCCACCCAGGGCAGGAACGGCGTGAGCAGGCTGCTCAAGGCGCTGCCAAGCAACGCCAGCCCGTAGAAGAGCTTCCGCCCGAGCCGGTCGCTCATGGGGCCCACCCAAAGCCGCACGACAATGCACACAAGAACGGGGACGGCATACACCAGGCTTCCGGTCATGCCGGTAAAGCCCCTGCTGCGCAGGTGCAGGGGCAGGGCGAGGTCGTAGACGCCGAAGGCCAGCCCGTACAAGGCGCCGACCCACGTGAGCACGGTGAGATTGCGCCGCACGTCACGCTGCTTCATGCTCGTTCTCATGGGCCCACGGCGCGCGCGAGTCGGGCTATTCAGTCTTCCCAGCCTTCTCTGCCTTCAGCAGGGCTTCGAGCTTCAACCCCAGGACCGCGCCGCGCAATTGGATGGCCCGCACAACTCCCTGTCGGTCGATCAGGCAACTCGACGGGTGGACGCTGCCGGTCTTGTACGCCTCGAAAAGCTTCAGACTGTCTTCCCCCAGGAAGACCTGCTTCCAGGTCATCTCCTCGTCCTTGACGAATTTCGCCAGCGGCTTCTTCTCCTCGTCGGAGCTCAGTCCCAGGATCTCGAATCCCCGGCCCCCGTGCTTGGCATAGACCTTCTTGAGACTGGGCAGCTCTTCCAGGCACGGGCCGCACCAGGTGCCCCAGAAGTCCAGCAGCAGGATCGTGCCTTGGTAGGTGGAGGGAGAGACCTTCTGCCCGTCCAGGGAAGTAAGCTCGAAGGCGGGCGCCGGCTTGCCGATCAGCGCAAGTTGGTCAAGGTTGCGATTGACCTCCTTCCTGAGCCTCGAGCGCGGGTGAAACTGCGCAATGTCAATGCCCTCGGGGGGTGGGCCATACTGCTTCTCCATCTCGGTGCTGAACTCGGCCAGCTCTTCCTTCGTCGGTGGGCCATATTCCTTGAATATCTTCTGGAAGGTCTTCTTGGCCCGGTCATAGTTCCCCACCATGACGTACAGCGAGGCGGCGTCCATCAGCGCCCATTCCTTCGGCGCAGTGGTGCGGAGTTCCGTTGCTTCGGCTATCGTCTTCTCGACGCCCCCCAGGTTCTTGCCGTCTTCCAGGAACTTCTGCAGCCGTATCATCAGGGCGTAATTTCGCAACTCTTCTGCTGGCCTCCCGGGCGGCAACGCGCCGGCCGTGCGCCACAACAGGTCGACGGCTTCTTCAACCTTGCCCGCTTCATAGAGCTTCTGGGCCTGTTGGCCCGCCTTCTCGGCCTCTTCCATCGCGAGCTGCTCGGCCGTTTTCTCGGCCGGGACTTCCTTATCTGCTACATCCTGCGCAACGGCACTGAGTGCGCAGCCCAGGGCCATTATGGCCATCACGGCGGCGATCACCGTTCTCCGGTGGATCATGATGGACTCCTTTTCGAACTCAAAGGGGCGCTTATACGGTAGAAACGCCACAGACGACGCTGGCGCGGACGGGCGGAGGCGCTCTTGCGGCACGCCCCGGCTCACTTGGATCGGCCGTCCAGCTCCAACTTGGAACTTACGATGCGGCTGATCAGGCCGTACTCCCGGGCTTCTTCGGAGTTGATCCAGTAGTTCCTGCGGGTGTCCTTCTCGACCTTCTCCGCTTCCTGGCCCGTCTCGTCGGCGATAAGCTCGTTAATGCGCTGGCGCATCTTCAGTATCTCAGTAGCCTCGATCTGGATGTCTGCCGTGCTCCCCCGCACGCCCGTGGAGGGCTGATGCATCAGGAACCGGGAGTTAGGCAGGCTCAGGCGCAGCTCTTTCGGCGCGGCCAGCAGCACGATGACCGCGGCACTGGCCGTGAGGCCGGCGCTGACGCAGCGCACGGGCGCGGTGACGAAGCGGGCCATGTCGAAGATGCCGTA
>CAZHPE010000171.1:0-6129 GCA_964534775.1 uncultured candidatus Brocadiaceae bacterium | reverse complement strand
AGCGCGTGCAGGCAAAACGCAGCCCCGCCGCATACCATGGCGCGGAGGTCTTGATGCGACCGTTCTTTCTGACTGCCACGGGGGCGGCCCTCTATTGGAGAGGGAAAGACTACCGGTCTGTGCGTGCAGCGCGCGCACGGGGCACTCTAAGCTCTGTTTGAGAAGTCCGTCGTCGGCCCGAGTGCGAGCGAAACCAAGCGGTTCGCGAAGCCCGCAGAAGGCCTATCTTTAGATACGCCTATATAGGGCGACAATGAAGCGCGCCGATCGCAGCTGCTCGAAGCCAGATAGGGTTTTTCAGACAGAGCACTAAGCCGGGCTGCCGGCCGGGGCAGGCAAGTCGCCGGCCGCCGGGCCTTCGGGGAGTTCCTCTCCGGGGGGCGTTTCGGAGTCGGCCTCGCGCTCGCGCTCTTCGGTCTTCCGGCTCGCCTGGATCTCGTCTGAACTCCCGCCGGCCAGGATCAGCCTGACTTCGTCGCCGGTGAGGGTCTCGAGCTTCAGCAGCGTCTGGGCGAGGGCCTGAAGCTCCTCGGCGTGCTCCTGGCACAGCTCCTTGGCATTCTGATAGGCTTGGTCCAGGAGGGACTTGATCTCCTCGTCGATGAGCTGGGAGATATGCTCTCCGTGCCGCTTTGCTCGCGATATCTCGGTGCCCAGGAAGATGTGCTCTTCCTCGTCGCTGTAGCTCACCGGCCCGATCTTCTGGCTCATGCCCCACTGGGAAACCATCTTGCGCGCGAGCGCAGTGGCAGTCTGAATGTCGTTCTTTGCCCCGGCGCTGATGTCATCGCAGAACAGTTCTTCGCTCGCTCGCCCTGCCATCGCCAGCATCAGCCTGCCCAGGCAGTCGCGCAGGCGCACGTTATGCGTGTCCCTTTCCGGCAGCATCATCGTCAGGCCGAGGGTCGGACCGCGCGGGATGATCGTCACCTTGTGCAGTGGCTCGGCATCGGGATGAACCGCGGCCAGAAGCGCGTGGCCGGCCTCGTGGTACGCCGTGATGCGCCTGTCGTCCTCGCTCATGACGCGGCTTCTTTTCTGGCGCCCGAAGAGGATCTTGTCGCGGGCCTCTTCAAGCTCCGCCAAGCCCACGCTCGTCTTCCCCCTCGCGGCGGCCAGCAGCGCGCCCTCGTTGACGAGGACCTCCAGGTCCGCCCCGCTGCACCCCGGCGTGCCGCGTGCGACGATCGACAGGTCCGCCGTCGCGTCCAGCTTGACCTTGCGCGTATGCACCTTCAGGATGCCCTCGCGGCCCTTCACATCGGGCAGGTCGACGACGACCTGCCGGTCGAACCGTCCGGGCCTGAGCAGGGCCGGGTCGAGGACGTCGTTGCGGTTGGTGGCCGCCATGACGATTATGCCTTCATCGCGCGTGAACCCGTCCATCTCGGCAAGAATGGCGTTGAGGGTCTGCTCTCGCTCGTCGTGCCCGCCGCCGAGGCCTGCGCCGCGTTTGCGGCCGACGGCGTCGATCTCGTCCAGGAAAATGATGCACGGCTGGTTCTCCCGGGCCTTCGTGAACAAGTCGCGCACCCTCGCCGCGCCCACGCCCACGAACAACTCCACGAAGTCCGAGCCGCAAAGGCTGAAAAACGGCACGGTGGCCTCCCCTGCGACGGCCTTGGCCAGCAGCGTCTTGCCCGTGCCGGGATGGCCGACCAGCAGGATGCCGCGCGGTATGCGACCCCCGATGCTCTGGTATTTCTCGGGGTTCCTGAGGAACTCGACGGTCTCCTCGAGCTCCTCCTTCGCCTCGTCCACGCCGGCCACGTCCTCGAACGTCACACCCGTGCGCTCCTTCAGCGCCGTGGGGACGTTGCTCTTCAGGAACGGGAAGGCCCCGTCGCGCGCGTTGGCCACGCGCATCTGCCGGTTCAGGAAATAGACCATCAGCAGGATCAGCAGCACCAGCGGCACCACGTTCAGCAGGATGGCCGGCAGAATGCTGGAGCCGGGGTACTCGAGTGCCTTGGGGTTGTCCTTGGGCAGGTACTGGAGCCACCGCTCGATCGTCACGTGGTCGTTGGTGTGTTCCGGCGGAAGGTTCGCCCTTACCATCCCGCCCCCCCCGACAAGCGTGGCCGTGACCCAACGGTCCTTAACCACCATCGATTCGATCTTGCCGTCGGCGAGCAGCTCCTCCAGCCTGCCCGGGCTGACGCGCTCGGCATCCTGCCGGCTAACCTTGCGCGCCACCAGCGTGACCGCCAGCACTAGGCCCAGGATGATCACCCAGAGGAAGATGCCCCTGCCGAACTGAAGGCGTCCAGGCTTCCCCGGTTCACGCCCCTCGGGGGCGTTTGTCGGCTCGTCTCTCTCGTTGTCGGAACTCACAGGCACTGACCTCTTGCTATCGTGATCGCGCGGCGCGACGTGGCCGCATGGAATGGTCCTAACTGTATTCTACCAAGGTTCTTCCATCTTTTCCACTATCCGCTGCGCCAACTCCCGGAACACGAGACCCTCCTGCGGCTCGCCGACGGCCACCGCAAACCTGGCGCTTTCCCTCACCTCGGTCCACGGGACGATCGGCGCGCCGGTCAGTCGGTCCATCCAACGGAACCGGGCCTTGACCGATATCGTCTTCACCAGGATGGCGTCCTTGGTGGTCTTGGCGACGACGTTCTCGTCATACTCGAGCAGCTCTCCCTCCAGCACGCTGTCGGCCCTCGCCAGCTCGGCGAAACGCAGCCGCGTGTGCAGCTCCACCTCCTCGACCACGACCTTGGTCAAATCCGTCTCCAGCCGCCGGTAGAACGTCTGGTTATCGAAGACGGGGATGCATACGGTTCGAATGTCCTCGCGCAGGAGGCTGGAGGTGGAGTAGCCGCATGCCGGCAGGAAGGCGCAGGCCACGGCCAGCAATGCGACCGAGAGGCATCGTATAGTGTGCATCACAGGTTCCTCTACTGCTCGCTTTCCGGGGGATGCGATCCTTGCAACTCTGCCGCGGGCTGCGTCCCCACCCCCCGCAGCTCCACGCGCCTGACCCCCCGCAGCTCCACGCGCCTGACCCCCCGCAGCTCCACGCGCCTGAAGCCCCCGGGCCCCGGCGCGGGCCACGCCTCCCGGATCGTCCGGATCATCTCTTCGGCCCACTCGGCCTCCTTCGTCCCCGGGAAAGACTCCTTCATGTACTCCAGGTCATTCAGGGCGGCATCGGGCCGGTTCGCCGGGCCCAGGTAGTACTCGGCCGTCTCCCGGAGCTTGGCGGCCCGCTGCTCGTTCACCTGCTTGATGCGTTCGCGGGCCTCCGGCACATGCTTGTCCTCAGGAAAAACCGTGACGAAATCCGAGAACGCCCTTTCCGCCTCCTCCAGCCGCTCCGTTCCCCGCTCAAGCCACCTCGCTTGGGCGAGGTCGCACTCGGCTATCTTGAACCAGCAATAGGGAGTCCAGGCACTGTCGGGGTAGCGGCGCATGAGGAAGTCGATAAAGGATAGATACTCCTCCCGCGCCCGCAGGTAGTCGCCGGTGGCAAGGATCGCGTCGGCCTTCTCCTTCCAGCAGCGCATCACGAAGTAGTCGTCCTCGCGCGCCCGCGCCTCGGCCATCAGGCGGCCGAACAGGGCCAGCCCGGCTTCCACGCTCCGCCCAGTCGCAAGGCTGGCTGCGTGGAGCTGCAGGTTGCTCGCTTCGGCCCTCAGCGGGCTCTCGGGGTAGCGGGCCCGGAAGGCGTCCCAGCGATCGAACGCCTCGCGGTAACGCTTCTCCACGAACAGGCCCCACCCCATGCGATAGTGCGCCTCTTCTGCAAACGGGGCGTCCGGAACCTCCAGGACGAGCTCTTCCAGCAGCCGCACGCCGCTAACCCCCTGACCCGTGCCGACCAGGGCTGCCGCGTGCTTGAAGCGCTCTTCGGGCGTCCCGCGCGGCAGGGCGTCAAGGTCCACTTCCCCCGTCTCCGGCATCCAGACCCCCGTCTCGGCCCACACCCCGCCCGCCAGCGCCATCACGACGCCGACTGCGGCCGCCAGGAGCCCTATACGCCTGCTGCGCCAATTAACGGACACGAGCGCTTCCTCCCTTACTTGTCCGCGCAGGCTATCCCAAGGGCCGCCGCACACGCGAAAGATCTGGCCCCTGCCTCGTCCAGATTCTCAGGTATTGTATCAAATCCCGGGGCGCATTGCACTGTTGCTCCCCCCCGCCCCGCTCGTCACGGGCCTTCGCCTGCCTCGATCCATTCGTTCAGGGCGGCGGCCAGGCGCGTCGCCAGGGCGTCGTCCTCCGCCGGTGGCGCCTCGCGAAGCGGGATGGATAAGTCCCTCTTGAACCCTGCATCCGCCGCCTCGCCGGCCAGGGTGCCCGTCACGGCCTCGGCCCGCGGCTTCAACGCCAGGGCGACGACGATCGGCCCGTCGGACGGTTCGCCGCTCACGTTCAGCAGGCGATAGCGCGCCGTGCCCCCGCCCGGGGCATAGCTCACCTCCTGCAGGCCGGGCCGCCGGACAGCCTGAAGCAAGCGCAGCGCCTGCCGAGCCGGGCTCAGTCGCCCGATGGTCGATGTGCAGGCGCCGCCCGCCGAGGCGCATAACTCCCGGTAGACGCCCCCCGGCCTCGGGGCGCCCACCTGCACCACATGAGGCGCGGAACCCGGGCGGGAAGCCACGCCGATGTCGCCCACCGCTGCGGCTCCTGCAGCAGGCCCGACGCCCGTTATCAGAAAGGCCGCTGCGGACCCGTCGCCGGGCCCCGACGCGAGCGTGAAAAGCATATCCTCGCGCAACTCGCCCTCGCCGCCCCGCAGCGCCCAGAGGCGGGCCAGCAGACCGTCCATACCCATCCCCCTGGCAGGCGGCAGGTTCTTCATCTGGCCGTCGTAGGCTACGAGCCCCAGCCAAGCGCCGCCTTTCAGGCGGCTTGCCATGCCCTCCACGATTTCATGCGCGAATATCCGGTCCAGCGGCCCGTAGTCTGCCGTGGCATCGAATACCATCAGCACGCGGTCCGCCCCGCGTGCGGCAGCCCGGTTCGCCACCAGCCCCCGGCTCGCCACCAGCACGTGCCGCACGCCCCGCCCCGTCGACGGAAGCGCCAGCACGTCGTCCGCTTCCTCGGCACCGAAGCGGAGGGCCAGCACCACGGGCAGGTTCGGACTCATGTCGCGTGCCGATATGGCGCCCCAGGCCCCGTCCCCGGACCGTTCCCACCGGGCCTCGAGGCCGGTCGAATGCGCTCCCATGACCCCGCCACCGGCGGTAGCCCGGACGCTCAATGTGAACGCATTGATGCGCTCGCGCGTCCATCCGTCCACCGGCAGTGACCATAGAAACGCCTCGCCCCCCGGCGCCATCGTACCCAGGGCAGCGCAGCGCACCTCGGCCACCGCGCCCGGGGGCAAGTCGACTTCCTCCGACTGCACGGCGCAGAGCGGCGCGGGCCAGAGCACGCGGGCCGGGTCCAGCCGTCCCCGCCATGCCTGCGACCCGGTGTTCTCCAGCTCGCAGGACAAGACGGCCATCCAGAGCGGGCCGCGTACCACCAGCTCCACGGCAAGGCTGCGCACCCTTACGCCGTCCGGCAATGAGGCCGGCCCGGCTGCCAGCGGCAGCAGTTCCGATTCGGCCGGCGTCACACGCCCGCTGTCGAGCGCATCGAGCTCCCGCTGCCAGTGCGCAAGCATTCGGGCGGACGCCGTGCGCACCGGCTCGACCGGTGCGCCGCGGAAAAACATGGCCTGCTGGCCGGGCCCTAGCTCCTGGTTCTTGTCCCCGGAAGCAAGCCTCACACTTCCCCGCAGGCACCGGACGATCATCCGCCGCGCGGTGGCGCGGGCCAGGAACTCGCCCTCCGCGCACGTGACCGTCCCGTTGTTGTTCGTCAGGTTCACCGGCTCATCGGATGCCTGCCGGCGCGAGACGGCGGCCAAGCCATGGACGAGGACGGCGCTGCGCATGCCGGTCAATTGCAGCGCCGACCCGGCGCCCAGCCGGAAGACCATGCCGGCGGTGCGGCCCGCCACCAGCCCGTCGGGACCGGTGTCCAGAACCATTCCGGCGGTCAGCTCCGCGCCATCGCGGGCTTGCTCGGCCGCTCCGAGCGCCGGCAGCAGTTGCGCCTGACCCATTGCGTGGACGATTCGGCCCAGCTTGATCGGCGGCTCGTAATCCCCCGGCACGATGAGGA
>CAZHPE010000170.1:0-6232 GCA_964534775.1 uncultured candidatus Brocadiaceae bacterium | reverse complement strand
CGGGGCGCTCGACCGGGGCGAGACCCCGAAGGCCAGGACGCTCGCGCGCACCGCCGAGCGGGGCATACCGTCGAAGGAGTCGGCCGATATCGTCATACAACTGGCCGCGGTATGGGACGAGTGGCGGGCGGACTTCTTCGATCACTGGCTCAAAGTGGACCGGCTCCTCAAGGACCTGCTGCCCCAGGAGGAGAGCGAGGTGATCCGGAAGTTCGCAGGCGACTACCGCACCTGGATATACAGGGTGGTGAAGGAGAAGGAGGACGCCGATGAAGCGCGCAGGCTCGTGCAGGCTGACGACTATGAGGCGGCGTGGGAGAAGCTGGCGGCCATCGCCGGGGAGAGCCCCGTGCGGGAGAGCGAGTCCGAGCTTTTCGCCGACGCGCGCAGGCGAGTTATCAGACACCTGGAAGAACAGGTGAGGGCCGGCGCTGCGCAGCAGGATTGGTCGGGCGCCGCGAACGCCGCACGCAAGCTGGGCGAGCAATTCCCCGAGAAGGCACAGGTTGCAGAGGCCCGTCTGGCGGAATACACGGAGTACCGTGCCCATGCCAGACTGATGGAATCCGCCAGGAACGCCCTCGACTCGGGGCGCTTCGCCAGGGCCCACGACAAGCTGGGGCGCGTCCCCGAGACCAGCCCCTACCACGCTGAGGCCGTGCGCCTGCGCAAGCGGGTCAGGGCAGACGAGCAATACGCCACGGCCCAGTCTTACTACAACGCGGGCGAAGGCGAGAAGGCCCTGAAGGCGCTTGCCGCTCAGGACAGCCCTGAGGCGGCCTCGCTCAAGAAACGCATCGAGTCGGTCCTGTTGGCCTACGGGGCTGCACGTGACGCCCAGGAGGCCAGGAAGCTCGTAGAAGCCGAGAGACTGTGGCAGACGCTGGACGGGCTGGAGACCGATATGGGGAACGCCTATCGAAAGGAGGCCGCGCGCCGGCTGGGCGGCATGGAGGCCTTGCGCATCGAGCACGCCGTCAAGCTGGTCGCCCGGGCGGCGGAGATGCTGAAGAAGGAGGAGTTCGAGAATGCTCGCCGGCTCTACGAAGAGGCGATCCGCACGGACCCCGACGGTAAGATGGGCGAGGACGGCCTGCAGAACATGGTCGCGCAGGGACGCAGGGCCTATCAGCACGGCGTGAACTACAGGAAGACCGACCCGGGGAAGGCATTGAGCCTGTTGGCGCGCGCTTGCCGGCTGCTTCCCGCCGACGACAAGTATTACCCACGCGCAAGGGATGAGCGCGAGAAGCTGGAGCAAGCGCGCTCGGGGAAGTAACAAGTGATAAAGGCGGACCCCGTTGGCTTGACATTTTGGGCGGTTTTGCCCCATAATACGCTGTGTCGAGTGTCGCAGGCATGGATAGCATCGCCCCTGGGGCGTTCGCGACGAGGCGACGAGGGCTCGGCGTGGCGGGGGGAATGCAGGAAAGAACACTGTTCAGGGAGGACGCGAATTCAGGATTTCCGGATCAATGACCGCATACGGACACAGATGGTCCGGCTTGTGGAGGATAACGGTGAAACGCGCATCGTGACGCGTGAAGAGGCTCTGGAGAAGGCCCGCGAGGCGGATCAGGACCTGGTCGAGGTGGGTCCGGCAGCCGATCCGCCCGTGTGCAAGCTGCTGGACTACGGGAAGTTCAAGTACCGGCAGAAGAAGCGGACCCAACACAAGCACCACCGCTCCCAGACCAAAGAGATCCGCATAAAGCCCGGAACCCAGGAACACGATCTGAGCTTCAAGGCCGAGCACGCCAGGCAGTTCCTCATGGCCCACGACAAGGTGTTGGTCACGATGAACCTGACCGGCAGGCAGAAGGCGCATGGCGACTTGGCCCTGGACCACCTGAAGATCTTCGGGGAGCGGTTCCTTGACATCGCGAAGGTCGAGCGGGCGCCAACCAGGGAGAGCGCCGGCCGGCTTAGCATGATGCTCAGCCCCAAGTGAGCGTGAGGCCGGGAGCCGCGCGCGGCAAGGAACCCCGGTCGGCGACGGACCAGACGTGAGGCATGGTTGGGTTCCCCGAGCAAACAACCGCCCTCCCCCACGAGTCTGAGAGCGGGGGAGCGATCGCTGCGCCCATGTTGATGAGCGGGCATCAGGACTAATTCAACACGCACGCCCCAGTGAGGGATCGCATGAAAACGCATAAGGGCCTGAAAGGACGCATCAAGATTACCAAGACCGGGAAGATTCTGCACCGCCGCAGCGGGAAGAGCCATCTCATGAGTTCCAAGAACGGCAAGAGCGTGCGCCAGGCGAGGCAATGGTGCCCCGTATCCAGCGGCGACCGCCGGATGATGAAACGCCAGTATGGCACAAGCTGACCCCCTGCCGCACCATAAAAAGGGCACCAATAGACGATGAGAACGCGAAGAGGCGCCGCAAGGCACAAGGCGAAGAAACGGCTGAGCAAGGCCGTAAAGGGCTTCTGGGGCAACCGCGGCAAGCTCCATCGAGTGGCCAAGGAGACCCTTCGCAGGGCCTGGCGCACCGGTTTTATCCACCGCCGCACCAAGAAGAGAGACATGCGCCGCCTGTGGATCACCAGGCTCAGCGCCGCTACGCGGGCGCGCGGCACGAACTACAGCCAGTTCATCGCGGGGCTGAAGAAGGCCGACGTTACGCTGAACCGCAAGGTCCTGAGCGAGCTCGCCATTAGCGAGCCCGAGGACTTTAGCCGAATCGTGGAACTGGCCGAGAGCGGGGACTAGCGGCCGGTTGAAACCCTGGCAGGGATGCGGGAGTGCCGTGTCCCTGCAGATTTTTTTTGCCCGTGGCGCACGCATCTGACGGCCGGCCAGAGTTGCGTTCACTCGGCGTATGGTCAGCCGCTCGACCGGGCGGCTGAGAGGGGAAGCGGGTTGGGCATAGGCGAGCAGGCGGACCACATTCTCCGGCAAGCGCGCGAACTTCTTGCGCAGGCGACCGATGCCGCGCAGATCGAATGGGTGCGCGTGAACTACCTGGGCCGCAAGGGCGAGGTGGCCGGGCTCATCGCCTCCATCCCCTCCTTGCCGCCCGCGGAGCGGCCCTTGGCAGGCAAGGCCTTCAACCAACTCAAGAAGGACATCTCCGCCCTCGTGCAGGAGACCGCCGATCGGGTGGCCACCGGCCGGAGCGCCGATCCGCTGGCCTTCGACCCCACTCTGCCGGGCCGCCGCCGGCCGCTCGGACACGTCCATCCGCTGTCCCAGACGATCGATGAGATCACCGATATCTTCCTCACCCTCGGCTTCACGGTGGCCGAGGGGCCGGAGGTGGAACGCGACTGGTACAACTTCGGCGCCCTAAACATCCCGGCGGACCATCCGTCGCGCGACGACTTCGACACGTTCTACGTGGCGGGCGCTGACGACATGCTCCTGCGATGCCAGACCTCGACGGTGCAAATCCGCACGATGGAGAAGACCCAGCCCCCCATCCGCATAATCGCCCCCGGTCGCTGCTACCGCCGGGACACAGAGGATGCGCGCCACACCGCCGTCTTCCACCAGGTCGAGGGCCTGGTAGTGGACGAGGGCGTGAGCTTCGGGGACCTGAAGGCCATCCTTCACATGTTCGCGCGGCAGTTCTTCCACGAGGACGTGAAGGTGCGCCTGCGTCCGCACTTCTTTCCCTTCACCGAGCCCAGCGCTGAGGTGGACTTCACGTGCCCGAATTGCAGGGGCAGCGGGTGCCGCACGTGCTCCTACAGCGGGTGGCTGGAAACCCTGGGCGCCGGCATGGTCGACCCCAACGTGTTCGAGGCCGTCGGCTACGACGCAGAAAATTACACCGGCTTCGCCTTCGGGATGGGCATCGAACGGCTGGCCATGCTCAAGTACCGCATCGGCGACATACGGCTGTTCTACCAGAACGATGTCCGCTTCCTGGGGCAGTTCTAAGCGGCCCGCCCAACCGCCCTCTCCGGAGTTTCCGGGCGATGAAAGTCAGCTACAACTGGTTGAAGGACTATTGCGCGTTCGACCTGGCGGCGAACGAACTCGCCGAGGGGCTCAGTCAGGCGGGACTTAACGTCGAGACCTACGAGCCCGTGGGCGATGACCACATGCTCGACGTCGAGGTCACTACCAACCGTCCCGATTGCCTCAGTCACGTCGGGCTGGCACGCGAGATGGCCGCCCTTACCGGCACCCGCGTCGCGCACCCACCGGCCGAGGTGGCGGAAGACGGGGAGCTGCAGTTCGGGGTCCTCTCCAGCGTGCGGGTCACGTGCAAGGACCAGTGCCCGCACTACACCGCGCGCCTGATCCGAGGCGTGCGCGTCGGGCCGAGCCCGGAGTGGTTGCAGAAGCGCCTTGAGACTTGCGGCGTGCGCCCCGTCAACAACGTTGTCGACGTGACGAACTACGTGCTCCTGGAGACGGGCCAGCCGCTCCACGCCTTCGACATGGCGCGCCTGGACGGCGGGCGGATCGTCGTGCGCCGGCCGAGGAAGGGCGAGAAGATCACCACCATCGACGGCACGGAGTGCGAGCTTGCGCCGGATATGTGCCTCATTGCCGACGCGTCGAAACCGGTGGCCGTCGGCGGCGTGATGGGGGGGCTGGGGAGCGAGATCAGCGAGTCTACGACCGACGTTCTCCTGGAGAGCGCGCGGTTCGCTCCGGCCAACATCCGCCGCACCGCACGGGCGCTTCGGCTCAGTTCGGAGTCATCCTACCGGTTCGAGCGCGGGGTCGATCCCGAGGGCGTGGAGCACGCGAGCCGACGGGCGGCGCGGCTGATACTAGAGCTGGCGGGCGGACGTCTTGCCTCCGGGCTGGGCGAAGTGCGGGCCGGCAGGACGCCAAAGCGCACCGTGACGATGCGATACGCGCGCATGGCCCTGGTGCTGGGCCTGGAAGTGAAGCCGGACGAGGTGCTGCGCATCTTCGAGGGTCTGGAACTCGAAATCACCAAACACTCGCGCAACCGCCTCACCGTGCGCGTGCCGAGCTGGCGGGGCGACCTGGGGCGCGAGATCGACCTGATCGAAGAGGTCGCGCGCATCCACGGCTACGACAAGTTCGGCGAGACCGCCCACATGCACGTCGTGCCCGCCGCGCTGGGCAAGAGGCAGCGTTGCACCCGCACCGCGCGACGGCTGCTGGCGGGGGCCGGTTTCAACGAGGTGATAACTTACAGCCTCATCGCGCCCTCCCCCATCCAGAAGGCGCAGCCCTGGCACGACGGAGAGCCCCTCGCGCTGCGCAACCCTGTGAGCGCCAAGCGCACGCACCTTCGCCTCACCAACATGGCCAACCTGCTCGACGTTCAACGGTTCAACGCCGCGCACGGCACGCCGCAGGTTGACCTGTTCGAGCTCGGCAGAGTTTACCTGCCGAGCGACACGGCGGCCGACGAGCTGCCGCGCGAGATGACGTGCCTGACCATGCTTTCGGTCAATGAGGCAGAAGAGCAAGCCTTCTTGCACCTCAAGGGGATGCTGGCGAACGTCCTGGCCGTGCTACACGTCGAATCGCCAGTCGAAGAAGAGCCCGCCCCCGCCGAGCCCATGGCGGAGCGCGCATCGCTCGTCCTGCGGCTGGACGGGGAGCTGTTGGGCTGCCTTGGGGTGGTGAGCGAGGACGGCGCGGCCGGGATGGACCTGCCCGGGCGCCCGGCGCTGCTTGAAGTGAACTTCGACCTGCTGGTAGAGAAGGCACGCGTTGAGCCGACCGTGTGCCCCGTGCCCCGTTTCCCGGCGGTGGAGCGCGACGTAGCGGTCGTGGTGGATGAGAGGATGCGGTGGGCCAAACTGGAACGGTGCGTCAAAGAGGCCGCGCCGGAGGCGCTGGCCGACATCGAGTTCTTCGACGTCTACCGCGGCAAGCAGATCCCGGAGGGCAAGAAGAGCATCGCCTTCTCGCTCACGTTCCGCGCGCCCGACCGCACCCTTACCAGCGAAGAAGCCGACGCCGCCCGCGACGCCATCATCGCCGCGCTCAAGGAGAACCTCGGCGCCGAGCAGAGGTAGCGCGCTTCCGTTCGCCGACCTTCAGCCCGATTTGACAAGGCGCCCCTCCCGCCATACCATACGGCCGCTCGGCGGGGCGGCCTGCTGTCGCGCTTTCACTCGCTTCTTGCCTCCTCTATGGACACGATCTTCCAGACCGTTGCTATCGTCGGGCCGGGACTCGTCGGAGGGTCGCTTGGCATGGCCTTGCGCCGCCAGGGTCTCGCCGGTCGGGTCATAGGCATAGGACGGCGCGAGAGGTCCCTCCGCGAGGCGCTCGACAGGGG
>CAZHPE010000169.1:0-6306 GCA_964534775.1 uncultured candidatus Brocadiaceae bacterium | reverse complement strand
GGGCGTCGACACGACCTTCATGGGCTCGACGGTGGAGCACGGCGTGTGGGAGGAGAAGTGCGGCGGGTGCGGCAAGTGCATCCTCAACCTCACCGGCGGGCTCTGCCCGGTCGCGCGCTGCGCCAAGGGCATCCTGAACGGCCCGTGCGGCGGCACCACCAATGGTATGTGCGAGATAAGCAGCGAGGAGCACCAGGTGCCGTGCGTGTGGGCGCAGATAGTCGAGCGCCTCATCACGCTCGGCGCGCTGGACAAGCTCACGGAGGTCCAGGAGCCGAAGGACTGGTCCGCGTCCTACCACGGCGGCCTGCGCAGGAGGGTGCGGGAGGACCTGATGATCGCCGGCGAGGACGATGAGCAGGAGGCAGCGTCCGGGGCCTGAGAAGCGTTGAAGAGAATCTGCAGGCAAGTGCAGCCTGAGCGCACGTCGGAAGCCCGAGAGAGTCGCAAGGAGACATAGACGTGAAAAGCGGCAGCAATCTGGAGAAGGTCCTGGAGGCGGGACATTTCGCGGTGACGGCTGAGCTCGGTCCGCCGATGAGCGCCGACGGCGACGAAGTGAAGGAGAAGATGGAGATACTGCGCGGCTCGGCCGATGCCTACAACATCACCGATAACCAGACCGCCGTGGTGCGCCTGTCCTCCATCGCCAGCGCCATCATGCTCACGCAGGGCGGCATGGAGCCCGTGATGCAGATGACCACGCGCGACCGCAACCGCATCGCCATCCAGGCCGACATACTCGGCGCGGCGGCCTTCGGGATCAAGAACTGCCTGTGCATCGCCGGCGACCATCAGGCCTTCAGCGCGGCCGGCAAACTGAAGGGGCACGTGGGGGCCAGGAACGTCTACGACATCGACTCGATCCAGCTCGTCGCGGTGCTGAAGAAGATGCGCGATGAGGGCCTGACCGAGGGCGGCGACCCGCTGGAGCCGGCGGCGAAGATGTTCATCGGTGCCGCATGGACCCCGATGGGCGACCCGGTGGAGTTCCGCATCGTGCGCCTGGCGAAGAAGGCGGCGGCGGGAGCGGACTTCATCCAGACCCAGGGTATCTATGACATCGGGCAATTCCGCGAGATCATGAAGAAGGTCTGCAAGCTCGGCCTGCACGAGAAGACGGCCATCCTCGGCGGCGTGATCGTGCCCAAGAGCGGCATGATGCTCAAGTATATGGACAGTTCCGTGGCGGGCGTGAGCGTGCCGAAAGCGCTCGTGGGGCGCATGAACGACGTCAGGAAGGCCGCCGGCGACTGGAAGAAGGCGGAGGCGGCCGGCGACGAGAAGGGCGTGAAAGCCATCAAGAAGCAGGCGCGCCTGAACCAGGCGGCCGAGGGGAAGAAGATCGCTATCGAGCTCTGCGAGCAGCTCCGCGAGACCGGGGGGGTGCGGGGCGTGCACATTCAGGCAATCGAATGGGAGCGGGCGGTGCCGGGGATCGTCGAGGCCGCCGGGCTCCTGCCGCGTCCCGAGATGCCGGCCTACGAGCCCGAAGCTGGCGCCTCGTAGCGGCACGGCAGCCTACTCCGCCGACCCCGTCAAAGCCCCTATGGCGACGGCGCGCAGCTGCCACAGGCCCGGTCGGGTTGCCATGGCGAGACCTCTGGACCCTCTCATCTGAGTTGCGTCACTGCATAGTTAGCCGCCCTCAAGGCAGAAGCGGCTTCTTCGCTCGTAACGGTCCTTTCACCGCGATGAACGATCTTGTTCCTCTTCCTATTTATGCACGGTAGGTTCCGCCAGAATTCAGTGAGTCTTGGCAGGCTCCCGAAGTGCTTCGGGAAATGCGCGGCGTCATTACACTTGAGGCCCATCTTCTGGCCAAGTGTCGGTTTGCGGGCGCGAAAACACTCGGCACAGTCTGGGCCTAGCTTGGCGACCATGGCCTCTGTTAGTCGCGTCTCTACGACGATAACGGAGAGCAAGAAGCTCTCACAGTACACGCTGAAGGGCTATCATTGCTTCGCACAGGAAGATACTCTCGGGGACTATCTTTCTGGAATCGGCCAAACAGCTAAGGAAAGCTGCGCGTGCTCTTGGCGAAAGAGGAAGGTGGGAATGGCTGAGTTGTGGCCAGCGATCACGCAAGTCCTCGCCGTCAAGTTCCGCGAACATTTGTAGGTGTGAGAGGCCAATGCGTGCTATGAATCCAGCGTTGCTTGACTCCCGCGATGCGCTTCTGTAAGCATCAATGACGTGGTTTGCGATCACCAGAAGGTCGTGCAGAAGCGCGCCTTCGAAGAGACATCGCAATTCCTCGGGCAACTCGTCAAACTCCAACGCGATCTCGAGAGTAGCGCGCGGCACCGGCATTCCCGAGCCCCCGACATCGGCCGTACGCGCGACGGGGCAAACACGAAACGTTTTCGCGCTCAATGCTGCATGCCTTTCCTCGACAGGTAGACTGTCGTAGATGAGTTGAAACTGACCTCGCAGACGCAGGTAAAACGGCAGGGGTACCTGCGCCGTGAACGTGTGCATTGTCCGCTCCGATGAAAAGGACGCCGCCGATTGTCTCCTTCTGGAAGAGTCACCCCTCCGTCCCAGTTACGTCATTTCGGCCAGCTTTCCGCTCAGGGCGGGCCTATGATTCGGTCGGTTCGATCGTTGTAGACTCTTCCTCGCGCTCGGGAGGGGGCACCCTTTCGAGGGAGAGCCCGGCCTTGTGGCGGGTCTTCCTCGAATTGAGGATCGATGCGATGAGCCCTCCAAACAGCAGCACTGCGCCCACCGCGCCCATGACGGCGGGGGCCATCAGCTCGCCGAGCTCCTTCTTCGGCAGTGTCAGGTGGAAGTAGAGCATAAAGGCTCCGAACACCGCCGCTCCAGCCACCGGCCAGCCCAGGGCCCGGCCGTTGCTGCCGAGGATGAAAGCGAGGACTAACAGGACGGCGAACATTCCCCAGCCGGCCACGGTCACCGCGTGCCTGAGCACCTGATCGTACCCACCGTAGGGCTGCGAAATATCCTTCAGCACCTGATGGGCGAGCAGGTAGATCAAGATGCCCGGCGTAAGGAACTTGATGCACACGTCGAACCAGTAGTGGACCTTGATCTCGCTGTGCTCGTTGATGTAGTCCTTGAGCTCGTCGAAGTGGAAGAAATAGCCGACCGCGATGCACTCCAGTAGGCCCACGAGCGCCAAGCCGTAATTGCCGCACCAGTTGTCCAGGATGTCCAGCCAGATGTGCCCGCTCTTTGTGCAGACCAAGAGGCTCCCACAGAAACCGATCACGCAGAACACGGCCGTCAGAAGCGGTTTGCTGATGCGCGGCCATCGATCGAGAAAGCCGGCGATGAGGCCCTCGATCAGGCTGAAGGCGCTGTCGATCCCGAGGCTGATCAGGCAGAGGAAGAAGATGAAGGACAGGGCCGCGATCGCCAGCGTCCCCATGGGCATCTGGGCCAGAGCCACCGGGTAAGTTCTGAAGACAAGGCCCGGGCCGCCCCCGACAACGTCCGCAACCTCCGCACTGTGCACGTAGGCCAGGTAGCCCAGGACGCTGAAGACAGCCAAGCCCGCCATGAAGCTCGTGGCGCAGTTGCCGAAGCTGGTGATGAATGCGCTCCCCGTGACGTCGCTGTCCTTGGGCATATAGCTCGCATAGGCGATCAGGACGCCGAAGCCCAGGCTGAGGCTGAAGAATATCTGGCCGTATGCGGCGATCCACACCTGCCGATCCTTGAGCATTTCCCAGTTCGGGGTCAGGTAGTAGAGGATGCCAGCCGTGGCGCCCGGGAGCGTGATGCCCCGCACCAGGACGATCAGCAGCAGGATCACCGGCAGTGGCACGGTGATCATCACCACTTTGCCGACGTTGTGCACGCCTCGGAAGATGATCAGGAAGATCAGCACCCACGTCACCGCCGCGCCGATCACGAGGTTCGGGCTCAGCTTGAACATCTCCCCCTCGTAGGACGCCAGCGTGGCCTTCAGTGCCTTGATCTTCTGCTGCGCTGCCTCCGCTTCCGGGCCCTCGCCGCGGGCCTTCGGGCCCAGTTCCGCGATCGGGCCCCAGCGATAGCCGCCCAGGCACTTCTCGTCAAAGTAGTGCCCCACGTTCTCGTCGAGCGAGACGTGACGTAGACTCTCGGACGATTCCTTGCCCTTCTCCGCTTCCAGCTCCTCGGGCGTGAAAACGGGGAGGCGCTTCCCTTCCGGCCTGCGGGCCTGTGCAGCTTTCAGGCGCACGCCGGCCTCATCGTTCGGGGCGAGAAGGTAGAGCTTGATCGTTTCCGCCGGCACTTCGCCGGCGGTGAGTTTGCCCGCCTCGTCCGCCTTCACTTCGACGAAGGACACTGGCTTGGTCCATGCCAGCGAAAAGGATCCGACGCAGTAGTGCCAGGCATAGGCCATGATCACCACGTAATACATGGAGATCACGGTCGCCACGAGCAGCGCGAACCACCCCACCCAGCGGAACTTCTTGGTAACGGCCGCCAGGGCATGGGGCGCGCCTCCCTGGTAGCGCTGCCCGATGGCATACTCCACGATCATCAGTGGGATGCCGGCGGTGATGAGGGCTACGAAATAGGGAATGAAGAATGCTCCGCCGCCGTTCTTGAAGGCCACCGCCGGAAAGCGCCACAGGTTGCCCAGCCCTACCGCGCAGCCGATGGCGGCCATGATGAAAGCCGTCCGGCTGCCCCAGCGTTCCCTTCCCTCGATTGCCATGCCTCAACGCCTCCGCATGATGCGCAAGATTGTCGCGAGCACTCGCTGCCCGGCCCGTCTCATTCGCCACACTGGCGAGGGGGGGATTGTACATTCGCCCCGCACGGACCTGCAAGGAAAATCCCCGGTCATTCCACCTCGTGTGAGAGCTGCTCTAACCGGCCCGGCATGGCGCCGCTCTGGAGCATCTTCACCAGGATGCGCAGGGGCGGATTGTAGAAATACCCCTCGATCTGCACCCGGCCGCCGCCGACGGCCGACTGAATCTCCCGGGGCGGGAAGAAGGCGTAGCCGTCGATGAGCAGGATCATCTTCCGCCCCACGTTCAGTGCCGTCGCCTGCCGGAACTCCTCGGCCTGCACCCCTTCGAACTCGAACGCGACGAGGCTCTTCTTCTGCCAGCCGGCCGTGGCGAAGTGGACCCGGGAGAATCCGTTCACCGTCAACACGGGCCTCGCCCGCACGAGATAGAGGTGACGGCGGGTGACCGTCTCGCCCGGCCTGCTCAACCGGTAGAGCTTCTCGCGGTAGGTGCGCAGGACGTAGCCCTCGGGCACGTCCTGCATCTTGTCTCGGCCTTCCATGCCGGGTTCAAGAATCCCCAGGGACCCGTCGCTGGGATGCAGGAGGCAGAAGTCGGCCCGGCCGCGCGTCCCCACCCACGCCAGCATCTCTTCCACGTCTTCAGGGGAGGAATGTGTCTCGAAGCTCATGCGCAGCCGGTCGGACCCCTCGGTCTCGACGGCCACGTCCGCCAGCGCGAACTTCCGCGCAACAGCCGCCGCCCTCTCGCGCACCACGCCGGCGGCGTCCTGGAGCGCCGCGGCGTCGAGTTGTCCCGCGTCGGGCGCCAGGCGAAAGACCACCACATGCCGATGCGTGTTGAGCCGGGCCCAGACGGCGCCGACCAGGAGTACGATCAAGCACGCCGCCGCCGAAGCGATGACAGCGTTCTTCAGAAGGCGCGTCAGGTTCGATTGTTTGCCAGCCATTGCTATGACCCGGCAGAGGCGAGCAGCGGCGCTCGCCGGCGAGGGGGGTTCGCGAACTCAGCTATCCGCCGAGCCGGGAACATACGGGCAAAGCTCTGAGGAGGCGGAATTCGCCACTCTAAGCCTTTGTCGTTTTCGCTGGTTGCTACCATTTCGCTGGTTGTGCTATCACCGCCGCTATCGCAAGCCTCCAGCAGGACTGAAAAACGGGTTAAAGATTCCTTCCCATTCTCTGGCAAGCCTGAACGCTCCGATTCCCCTTCACTTCGAACCCAGGACCGCATCCTTCGCGGCCTTGGCGACCCTGAACTTCAGTGCGCGCTTGGCCGGAATGCGTATGGACTCCCCGGTCGCCGGGTTACGGCCAATCCGAGCCTTGCGTCTCACGACAACGAGCTTCCCGAGCCCCGGCAGCGTGAATCCCTTCTTTGCCTCCTTGTAAGCCAGCCCAGCGAGCTCCTCCAGGAACTGCACCGTCTGCTTCTTCGTAAGCTCTGCCTTCGTCGCCAGACGGTCGATAATCTGAGCCTTCGTCATCGGCTTTGCCGCCGGCTTCGCCTTTACTTTGGCCATTCTCGTTCCTTTCCTCGAATCCTATCCGCGACTAAGAGCCATTCCCGGAAGCTGTCGCTCCCAGAG
>CAZHPE010000168.1:5347-6308 GCA_964534775.1 uncultured candidatus Brocadiaceae bacterium | reverse complement strand
CGGCGGTTCGGCTGCGAACGCCATTGAGTCCGCCTTTCAATCCTATCTTTGCCTGATACAGCGGCACCTGCTCAGGGTCCCGTGGAACTCCATGGATACGTCATTCTGGGTGAAGCTGGCTTCGACCCAGTAGGCGAGCCGATGGCGGACCGTGGCTCGCAGCTGTCGCCCCCGGAAGCGTCTCCCGCCGCCACAAGGGCCCCGTTCGCGTTGACCTTCGCCGCGCTTTAGGGTAGAATAGGGTGCGTGTTCCTGTTGGGGAGTTGCCATGGGCGAAGGTCCCGACTTCATAGGTGTAGGCGTCGCAAAGTCCGGCACGACATGGATCGCGGCCCGGCTGAACGAACACCCACACGTCTGTGTTCCAAAGAAAGAAGTCCGCTTCTGGAGCCTCTATTACTACAGGGGCTACGACTGGTACCACGACCACTTTAAGGACAAGGGCGAGCGCATCGCGGGCGAGGTATCGCCAAGCTACCTGCTCACGCCGCGGCCGAACTCTACAACCCTTGAGTACTATCCCAAATGGTCGCCCAAGTCTTTCATCCGGCAGTTCACCCGACCTCATCCGGCGGCGCGCGACGAGATAAGGAAGGCCTACCCCGGCATCAAGGTCTTCGCGGTGTTTCGCAACCCTGTTGACAGGGCCTGGTCGCACTACTGGATGTGGGCGGAGAAGTTGAATAGAACGGGCAAGGCCCGTCTCATGGTTCCATTTGAGAAGGTGTTCTGGGACAACGGACGCTGGATTCGCACGCACGGGCACTATGCGAGGCACCTGAAGTACTGGCGAGAGGCCTTCCCGGAGATGGGGGTGTTTCTCTTCGACGACCTGGTGGCCGACCCCGCGGCCTTCATCTCGTCCGTCTACCGCTTCCTGGGCGTGGACGACACATTCGTCGGCGCTCTCGGCGGCAGCATGAACCGGCGCAGGTACGAGCCCATGAGCGAGGAAACCCGA
>CAZHPE010000168.1:929-5337 GCA_964534775.1 uncultured candidatus Brocadiaceae bacterium | reverse complement strand
CGAACGGTCCTCGACTACTACAGGGGCGAGATTCGGGAGTTCTCTGCTCTCATTGGCCGGGACCTGTCCCACTGGCTCGAGTAGGCCGCCGTTCGCGGCCCTGCCGCTTCGTGGCCCTTTCACATGCGCCCAGGCCGGCCCCGGGCCTCCTGCAGTCGGTGGGCGTCATGGTTCGAACTTCAGCGCGATGCGGATGGGCGTCCCAATCCTTCCCCTGGCATTCACGTGGTGGCGCGTGCTGAAGACTTCGCCGACGCGGTTGGTGGCCACCCTTTGCCCTGCGGACGGCAGACCCCAGGTGGTGGCGCCCTCACTCAGCACAACCCGCACGTTCCGGATCATAAAGAAGTCCTCCGGATCGGCTGCGTGAATCTCAAGGGATAGTTCGCGGCCGAGGGACGTCAGCGAAGGCCGGGGTATGGGCAAGGACCTGAACGGGAACCAGCGCTCGTCCATGTTCATCGCCCCGATGCCGCCGATCCTTTCACCGTCGAGATACGCGGTGCGCAGCCCCTCCTTTCCCGGGCCCGTTCGTGCCGACGGGCGAGGGTCGGTCTGGCCGTCAATTGAGAACAGGTCGTACTCGACGTAGCCGGAGCTGATCGGGCGGCCGTCGAAGAAGTCGGTCGCGGCGGCAGCGGCGGGCACGTGGACCCCCGCGCGATGCTCGCCGTCTTCGGCGACGATCCGCAGCTCACCGATGCCGGGCGTGGCCAACGTGACTCGGAGGTCGCGGCTGCCGCGTTCATGGGCATCCAGCCGGATCGAACCGGGCAGGCCGTGCACCTCGAGTCCGTCGCCGGCGGCCGACAGGCGGATCGCCCTGCCTTCGGCGTCGTTGTTGAAGACCGCCAAGCGCAGCGCCCTGACCTGCCCCGCGACGCCGTCCAGTTCGCCAAAACAGGTGATCTCCAGCGGATCGAGCCGGGGAATCGTCTGGCCGGCGCGGCGGTGAAATCCCTCCCCTTCGAGGTCCACGAGAACCTGCTCGCCGTCCGGCGCGGCGAAGGGCTGCCTCATGGCGCCGGTCGAGGGGATGTCATGCTCGTCGACATGCTCGCCCACGCGCAGGCGCACGTGCTGCTCCTGGGCAGTCCAATTATCGATGACAAGTTCGTGGTCGGCGGCCTCGCCAGGGAATGAGGTCATGGGGCCGTGAACGCCGGCGAACACGCCCGTCGTGGCCAACACCAAAAGGGAGTGCCGGTAGTGGCGCGGGACGTCGATGCGGACGCGGCCGTCCCGTCGCGTCCAGTCGAGACGAAACCAACCTGGAAGGTCGGCCGAAAGCACGTACACGGCGCGCAGCCCGCCCTCGGCCTCCAGAACATCTTCCGACACCGTCACAGGCACATCGAAGCTGAAGCGGCCGCCCGGTCCGGAGGACCATGAACTGAACAAAGGCACCAGAATGTTTCCTTCCACGGTGCGAAAGATGTTGGCCTCGATCCCATCGGGAACGCTCACCGGATTGGCGGTGAGCACCCACGTGCGCCGCCGCATCTCCTCGAACAGGGGCATGAGCGCATCGTAGGGCAGCGCCGCTTCATCCTGCGGCCCGGCCTCGGCGTCGCACTGCTTGTCTGCTGCCCTTTCAACGGTCCACTCCTCGAGCATGGCTGCGCGTTGCATTCCGCACACCAGCTCGCGACCCCCGGGCATCGGTCCGGCCAGGGGCTTGTCGTCCAGGGCGAGATATTGGATTTCGGGCTGGCCGGCCTCGTTGTACATGGCATCCGCAAACGCCGCCGTCTCTATCTGGAACGGGCCGTTCCACATCATGCCTTTGCCGCGCCGCCGGAGCCTGTCGTCGATCTCTCTGAGCAGCCGGACGATGACGTAGCCCATGCGCGATGCGGGGCGTCCGCCGTCGATGGACCAGCCGTCGTCGTGCGCGTAGTCCAGCCGGTCGCTGTAGCCCTCGTCGAGGAATACCCCGTCCGCTTCGGGGTAGGTCTCCAGCAGGTGGTCCAGCATTCGAAGGAAGTGCCGGCCCCAGCGCCCGTCGGGGTCCGGATTGACCAGGATCAGCTCGTTCCAGTTGCGGACCGTCCGACCGTCGATGTCCAGGATCGCGTCGTCCGGGAAACTCTCGAAGACGTGCAGCGCCAGCACCTCTGTGGGCATTATGTAGAGAAAGGCCTTTATCCCTTGCGCGTGGAGCCGATCGATGAAGTCGCGTATTCGCGCGCGGCTCATGTTCTTCGGCCACCGGCTCTCAATATACGCGACGGCCCCGGCGAGCGGGCAGTCGTCCGCCGGCGCATCGGGGTCGAGCTTGTCGAAGTGCCAGTGATCGTCCATGATGCTGACCCAGCTTTCCCGGTCGTGGTCATACTTGCCATGGAACGGGTGGATCAGATGCACCTCGGTCCATCGCACGCCGCGCGCCTTTAGGTCCTGGATCACCGCATCTGAGACCGGCCCGCCGAAGCAGAACCCGCCGTTCAGGGCGGAAAGCTCGGGGTCCCTCGGCGCGAAGAGGGCGGGATACCGTGACTTCACGTAGGCCAGGCCGGGCCGCCAGTCCCCATCGTGGAAGCCGATCAGCAGGGCGGTGGACGCGCTCTGTCTGGGCTCGATCCGCAGTTGTCGGCGCTGAACGAGGGCGCTATTGAGCGTGCCGTCCAGGCGCACCCTGAATGGCTGGACGGGAGTCTCCAGGGGGCTCATGATGGTCAGCCCCGCCGCTGGCGCTTCCTCGCCCGCAGGGCGGTAGAGGGTCAGGGCAGGGATGCACAGGCCGATGTCCGGATTGAGCTTGACATGCCTGAACGTATACTCGTTGCACCGATAGCCGTACTGGTAGACGCAGCGTTCCCATTCGGGATGCGGGACCGACGCCGGGAGAAATGCCTCCCAGCCCTCGGCCAGCGCGGGGAACTCGAAACTCACCGTGATTTCCCGCCGCCGATACGTCCGGTTCTTGATGCCCAGCGTCCAGGTTATGTCGTCTGCAAGGCATAGCTCGGTGGTTACCAGCAGGCCGGACCCGGGGACTTCCTGGCTGAAGTGCAGGCTCACCCGCCCGTTTACGACCTCGCTCTGCCACGCAGTCGGCGGGTCGGTGAGGGGGAAAGTTTCCCCGGTCGCTTCGTCCGTCAGGGATACCGCCACGGGGCCGGCAAGCAGGTTGCCCATTTTGCGTCCCCCGGATAGCGCGCACACCGTCCCATTGCCCCGCGCGACCTTGCAACCCGCCTGCTCCGAAACCAGCCGCGTTCTTCCCCGGTCCTGCTCAACAGTTGCACTCACCTCCGGCCTCCTAACAACATCTCAATGATGGGAGCAATCGATTGCGGTGATCCAGAAGAAAAGTCCCATGAGTGTGTTCTGGCTCAAGTCACTCCCTACTTGTGCGGATTATAGTAGGTCCGCCCGGCCACGGCCAGCTTCCGAGGCGCCTGCCATCCCTCGCCGCTTCGTGTGCCGGTTGTTATGAGGGCCAACTGCAGGAGTCAGGCCGCCGCAGCGTTGACAAGCCATTGCCTCAGTCGTAGACTCGCACGCAGGCGGGACGAATCCAGCTGGCTGGGAGCCGTACGGAGAATCTCGGATAACGAGGAGGATACGGTAGTGGAAACTGAGACACGCTCATTTATGGCGAACGTGCCGGATACGTTGGACCTGGCCGAGCGCGCCCGAGTGGCTGTCAATGCCCTTACGGGCGGGCTGGACCCGGAGCACGATTTCATGCCGTTCCATGAAGCCCGTTTCTGCACCAATCCAGCCCACATGGCGGGTTTCGCCGTCTTTCCCGGCAGTGAATTATGGGGCAAGCAGATCGAGGCCCTCATCAAGATGCGCATCATGAGCGGCAGCGAGCAGAACATCGAGATGGACGCAAAGAGCTTGGCCGGAATGGTCTCCTGCTGTGAAGACGACGGCATCTGGTACGCAAAGGTGGCAGAAGCGGACGGGGATAAGGCTGTGGACGCCCCCGACCACGCGCCTCTGATGGCCCAGGCGCGCGTCATGCGGGCACTGATGATTCAGCATGAGCTCGACGGTGATGACGGGTGGCTGGAGATGGTCCGGAGCATGGTTGATGGCCTGCAGAGAGTGGCCTGCTACCGGGAGGACTACGCCTATTATCCCGTCCCGGTGCTCGGCGGCACCCTGTGCATGCCGCGTTCGGGTTGGCCTAACACCGATGAACCGGAGGGACTGAGCCTGAACGAACTGTATACGGGGCCGGGAGCCACCCGTCGCTGGCATCGCTCGGCGACCCACACACTCTTCTCCTTCGGCACTATAGTGAGGACGCTCTGCCAGTGGCACAGGATGACGGGCGACGAGAAGGCTCTCGAGTTCGCCGGCAAGCTGGTCCGCTTCATGCTCAAGGCGCGGAACTGGCGCCCGGAGGCGGGGCCGAAGGCGGTGGTGGGCGCAGAGCACGGGCACTTCG
>CAZHPE010000168.1:0-919 GCA_964534775.1 uncultured candidatus Brocadiaceae bacterium | reverse complement strand
GGGCCATATGCACGCCTGCTGTTGGGGCTTCTTGGGGTTGCTCGACTACGCTGAACTCACCGGCAATGAGCGCATCAAGGCCTTTGTGCGGGACGGCTACGAGTACGTTCGCACCTTCGGGATCGCGCGCATCGGGCTGTTCGGTGAGGGCTGCACTGTTGGGGACATGACCAACCTTGCCATTAGGCTCTCCGACCTAGGGGTCGGCGACTATTGGGAAGACGTTGATCAGTACGTGCGCAATCACCTGGTCGAGCTTCAGCAACTGAGAGTCGATCTTCTCGAGAGGATGTCCATCGCCAGCCCGAAGCACGTCGCTACCTCCTGGGAGACCACGGAGAGGGTCATCGAGAGGAATGTTGGAGCACTTGTCGACGACGCTACGCACGTGAACATGCTAGATCCCGGCGGCATCTTTTGCTGCACCGAGAATGGCTTGCTCGGCTACTACCACGCTTGGGAAGCCATCGTGCGCTGCGCAGATGGAACGGCGCAGGTTAACCTGCTCCTGAACCGGGCCAGTCCATGGCTGGATGTCGATAGCTATCTGCCCTACGAGGGCAAAGTGGTCATCAAGAACAAGGCCGCCCGACGCCTCTCCGTCCGGCTGCCGCGGTGGGCGGACCCGGGGGCTGTCGAGGTCACGGTCGACGGCCGGCCGGCGGGTGGTTTCTGGGTGGGCAGGTACCTGGTGCTGGAGGACATAGGCGGCAAGAAGAAGGTCACCATTGAGTTCCCGATGGCGGAGTCGACGGAGACCTACTCGAACGGGTGGGAAGGTGTGGAGCTACCCGGCCACACGGAGTGCACGCTCCATCCGGGGATGCCTGGAAAGATCTGGGAGCCGCCCGAGGAACTGACCCGGTACACCTTCCGCTTCAAGGGCAACACGGTAGTGGACGTGAGTCCCCGCGAGGAA
>CAZHPE010000167.1:0-6308 GCA_964534775.1 uncultured candidatus Brocadiaceae bacterium | reverse complement strand
CACGCTCAACTCCGTCGTGGGTATGCATTCGTGCACGGGTCGCTGGGCCACCTACAATACACCGATGAGCGGTGTGCGTCGCGGCAGCGCGCACGAGAACGCATTTCAGGCGCGCGAGGGCAGCCCGGAGCTCAACTGCTGCAGCGTGAACGCCAGCCGGGGGTTCGGCATGATCAGCGACTGGGCTCTGATGCGTGACGGCGAAGGGTTTATCCTAAACTGGTACGGCTCTTCGGTCATGAAGGGCCGGCTGGGGAGAGGCCTCTCGGTTGCCCTGGCCCAGGAGACGAACTACCCATTCTCGGGCGCGGTCCGCGTGCGCGTTGCCCCGTCGCGGCCGGCCGCGTTCGGCGTGAAGTTGCGCATACCCTACTGGTCGCGCCGGACAAAGGTCGCTCTGAACGGTAGGCCGGTGCGGGGGGTCGCGGCTGGGCACTACCTGGCCATCGAGCGCAGGTGGAGTGAGGGCGACGTGATCGACGTCGACCTGGACATGTCCCTACATTTGTGGCCCGGCGAACGGGGCTGCAAGGGTCTCTGCTCGGTCTATCGAGGCCCGATTCTGCTGGCCTACGACCACCGCTACAACCTCGAGCTGGCGCCGAAGCGCGGGACAAAGATACGCGACTACGACGAGTGGAAAGCGCACCCTAACCGGGTGTTGAAGGTGCCATCCCTGGACGCAGGGCGGATGAAGGGCCATGCCGTGGATTGGCGTGATTGGCTCCCGCCGATACTACTGATGGAGTTTAAAGCGGTGGACGGCAAGAGGGTGTGCCTGTGCGATTACGGCAGCGCGGGCGAAGCGGGTACGCCTTATGTCTCTTGGCTGCCGATCAGGAATGCGCCGAAGGGCGTGGCGTTCGCCAGGGACAACCCCCTGCGCAGCGTGCGTCCCTAAACCGGGCAATCCCGGCAGCAATTAGTGCGACGATACCGTTGTGGAAGGGCTACGGCGTCGCGGGAGGATCGCCCCCGCAGGTGGCCCCCGCCGCACTTCTCGACCGGCATTCACTGGCGGGTGCTTTTCTCTCTTTTGTCGCGGCTCTGGTCGGGGTAAGATGGTGGCGTCAGGCGCTTGCTCTGTGTTTTGCAGCGGCATGCTGACAGTTGGTGACGGGCACGCCTTACAATCGACTCTCTTGCCGGTCTCGAAAGTGGCAAGCTCAGAGGGCACAGTACAGCAAGGTTGCCGAAGCAGGGCTGTTGTACGCGGAAGTCGGGAGAAGATCCTGTAGTGAACGTGCCGAAATAGGCTCGCAGCGAGCGCTTATGAGTTCATCTCTACTCCACATATCGGCGGATGTTGCGGACACGGGTGTTCGCCTACTACCCCACTGGATGATCACTCCGCCGAACCTGGGCCCTGTTCCGCCCCGCCGAAAACGATTGGTGTGTCGAACAGGCTGAGGCAGGAGGTGTTGTAGCACAGCGGTGTGAATCGAAGCGTCTTGTTCTCCCCGTTTTCGAATCTCACAGACACGTTCGCGGCTGCCCCCTCCACGCCGCAGCGCGCGGTTTGACCTTCGTCAAAATACATCCAATACGGTCGTGGCAGATCCGTCAGCGTGAGCAGGCCGTCGGCGTCCGGAGCTGGCAATTGCAGCACGGACAATCTTTTGGGCATGGCTGTGGGAATGTAGCCGGTCGGGGCGTGGGCTTCGCTGGCCGCCGCGGCATCCGGACCGGTGCCCGAGCCCTGCCAGGCGTAGATCGCCGGCGCGAGCACCAGGGGTCCGTACTTGAGCATGACACCGCCGTGACAGGGGGTGGCGTAATGGCCCAGTCGTCCGGAAAGAGTTATCTGCGTGCGGTCACCGTCACGCGTTTCCATTACAACGGGTTTCTTCACGCACTCTGGCACCCGCAGGTGCAGGGAAATGCCGGCCGGCACCCCCACGGCCGAGATGGACGCTTCGGCGCGGGCCGGGTACGCCGTTGTGATGTGCACCACCGCTTCCCGGTCTCCCGGCAACGCCACCCGATAGTGTCCGGGGACGAGAAGATTGACGTGAATGGCGTTGTTTCGCAACGTTACCGCATGGCGCGCGTATTTCACGAGCGCCATGCCGCCGTGGTGCACGCAGCACCACCAGGCTTCCTCGAAACGGCGCATGCTGTAGCCATCGGGCGAGGTGGAGCGAATGCCGAAGCTACCGGTGACCCACTGGTTGAAGGCCAGCGCATTCCAGAGGATATGCTCCGCGTGTTCGTAGGCGGCATTGTCCCCGCCGATTACTCCCGCATTCAGGTTCAGCATCAGCCAGTCGGCGATGGAGCAACCCTCATTTGCCCCGCTGTGAGGGAAGCACTCCGGCGTACAACCGTCCGGTAGCTCGTAGTGCCGCTCGATAATCATGCGCCGGGCGGTCTCGACCTTGGCATTCCAGGCGTCGTCACCGGTTACCAGCGAGGCCGTCTGCAATCCGCGCAACGTGGCCATGTACCCGTGGGCATGCGCACCCTTGTCCGGCATTTCCAGTTTGTCGTTGATCATCGCGGCGAAATCCAGATAAGCCGTCTTCCCCGTCACTCCATAGAGCAGCGCCATCGGTTCGGTGATCCAGAACGGGATATCCCGGCCACCGCAGTCTTCGAGCCGCTTGCGCCAGATCGCCTCGGACCGAATGGTCAGGTCAGCGATGCCGACCGCCGCGTCCAGTGCGCGCGCGTCATTGGTCAGTTCAAAGTAGTACAAGAACCCAGGGAAGAGCCGCGCGCACGCCCCGAAACGGTCCTCATCCGTCGGCGGTTCTGCCACCATCCTGCCGAAGAGGCCGGATGGCCGCCGCTGGCGCAGGATCCGCTCGAAGAGTGTGGCGAGACGCTCCTCGTGGCAACCGTCCACACCCTCCGCATGCGACAGAAATTCCAGCAACCGGCCGGTCAAGTCTCCGGTGCATTGATAGGCATGGCGATGGTGTCCGTCCGGACGCTCCAAGTCCACCATGATGAAGTCCATGGAATCCAGAGGATACGTCCGCGTTCGTTGCCGCACTAACCCTATGCGAAACTTGATCTGGGAGGGGCTAAGCACCGGCGTTGACAGAGCGATATCTTTGTAAGATGGCATAGCCATTCTCCTTGGTTTCCGTTTCTCACAACTGTGCAGGGTGCTCCAGTACGTCACCGTTTGCCCACGGAGGCCGAGTGGGGGTCCACCTGCCGTGCATGAACGTCCAGTCTTGTCCGTTGCCAACTCTCAGCCCTGTCATGACTGCTACGCCTCCTGGTATCGGGAGCTCGGCGGCCACCTATGCATCAGACGGCAGGCGCGTCTCGCGCCCTTCACGGTCCAGGAAATCCCATTCCTCTTTGCCAATCCGCGTCAGACCCATCCCCTTCCTCCCGCCATAAGAGCATTTGCGCACGCACCACGGCGTCCTTCGCGATGCCGGTCAGAAAAGTGCTGCCCTCGGTGAACCTCTTCCGCCCTGGCGGCCTATATCGATTGTAGAGCCATCGTTTGGCACAACAAGCGGGAAGGTGCCATGCTGACAATGCCCAATTATTCATGTCGCCACCTGTAGCATCCCAAGGCAGCCGTCTTAGTCCGCATCGATGCGCCGCGCCATCTCCCGGAAGGTTTCGTCGGATATCGAACGGTGATGGAAGAAGTTTTTCGGCCACCCGAGGTGGTCGGCGTGCTCAGGGATGCGGGCGAAGGTGGCGCGCACTTCGTCCCAGGTGCAGCCGATCTCTCGCGGACGGAAGCGGACGCCGCAGGCGGTGAGATCCCCCTTCGTTTTGTCGAACCGCCAGCCGTAAAGATGGCATCCTATGAGCGTGCCGAGGGCGACGGCCTCACCGTGGTAAAGGTCGCGGCCGTGGGTCCAGAGGAAGGTGTTGTCCAGGATGTGGCAAAGGGGATGGAAAGCCTTCAGGGCGGGCTGCCGCAGATGATGTCGTTCCCGGTTGACCTCGGCAGCAGTGCGGATCCCGCGTTGGCCCGGACGCCCCTCCGAGTCTATGTCCGACGTGTAGGTCTGCACCCGTTGGCGGACCCACTCGTGCGCCTCCCGCGCAATCTCCTCATCCCATGCAGGCCCATCCAGCCCATTGGCCACCCACCACCGCCACGCAGCAATATGACCCAGGTGACAGATGCACTCGGCCATGCCGGCGGCGTTCAGATGCGGCGGCGCGGCCCGGATGACGCCGGTATCGAACAGCACGCATTCCGGGCTGGTGGTCTCATAGATCTTGTAGAGCTTGTTATCGCGCCTGACGGGGACGGCCGGTTGGAAGACTGAGCCGGTGGAAACGATGGTCGGGATCATCACGTACGGGAGATTTTTCTTCCACGCGACGAACTTTCCGGCATCGAGCGCCTTGCCGCCACCGATGGCGAGGACCAACTCGGACTCGGGAAGTTTCCGCGAAAGGTCCAGCAGGTAGTCTTCTTCTTGACCCGTTATGAACGCCTTTTCGACCGGCGGCGCGGGCAGCAGGGGTTCCACAGCGTGCCATGCGCTCGGCGAGGTCAACGCAATGTAGGAGGTGAACCCTCGGCATTCGCGGGCGATCACTCCTACTCCATAGACGGCTCTCCAGTTGTCAAGGTTGTGCATGTTCGCTCACCAGTTTGTGTAGGTTCCGTCGCGCCGGCGGCAGCGCGGGCACTCGTAGTACTTGAAGGGGTAATCCGCCGCCGCTTCTTCGTTAAAGGTTACCCCAAGCCCGGGCGAATCACTGGCCCGGTATCTGTCTCCCTCAAGGACCGGCGCTTCGGGGAAGAGGTCGCCTGGATAAGTCTGGAAGGTCCCGCTGGGTTCGAGCAGAGCGAAGTTGTTGATGGCGGTGCAGAACTGCACGCACGCGGCGGTCGAGACCGGCCCGAGCGGATTGTGGGGTATGATGTCGATGTAGTGCGCCTCGCACCATCCGGCGACCTTCTTCGCTTCAGTGAAACCACCCACGTTGCACAGGTCGATGCGCGCGAAGTTCGTAAGCCCCTCCTCGATAAATGGCAGGAACGCCCACTTGCTCGAGAATTCTTCCCCGATGGCAAACGGCATATCCGTCATCTGCCGCAGCGCGGCGTAGGCTCGCGGGTTCTCGCTTCGGATGGGTTCCTCGACGAACATGAGGTCGGCGGGCTCGACCTTCTTGCAGAACCGGACTGCCTCGGCAACAGAGAACCGGTGATGCAAATCGATGCAAAGCTGGATGGAAGGTCCGAGGGCCTTTCGGATCTCCTCCAGCCAGTGAGCGGCAAGCTCAAGCGATTCGAGCGGTTCATAGGGGGCTTCATTGTGCTGGTTCGGATCCTCATCCGGCATGCCGGGGCCGAAGCGGATCGTGCGAAAGCCGCGCTCGACCAACTTCCGGGCGGCCTCAACGCACTTCTCGTCGGAGAGTGTCGCGGAGCTCCCGAAGCAGGTGACGTAATCCCGCGAGCGCCCGCCGATAAGTTGATAGACTGGCACGTCCAAGGATCTGGCGAGAATGTCCCACAGCGCGATGTCGATCGCCGAGACGGCTGCCGCCTGGATCGTGCCGCCTTCAAAGTACTGGCCGCGGTAAAGGGTCTGCCAGATATGCTCGATGCGCCGCGGGTCCATGCCGACGAGGAACTGGGCGAAGTGATCTATCATTCCGCCCAGGGCCTTCTCGCGGCTGACCGTCCCGGCCTCACCGAGCCCGCAGATCCCCGCGTCCGTCTCGACTTTGACCACGAACGTACTTCTCTCCGCGATGGTGAGCGCGAACCATTTGACCGCTGTGATTCTCATCTCCTGTCCCCTTTCCGTTGCTCCTTAAAGCTTCCACAAAGGATCACAGCTCCTCTCCGATGATCCTATGGATTAGCAGACGGGCACTTTCGTAATTGACCGTTAGCCTTTGCCCATAAGCATTGCCCATACTACAACTTGCGCGAGGACACCGCAATACCTGGCTCCGGTTTCGGGGGCAGCCGGACAGGCAGTCCTTGCCAGTCCGGGCATGATGTCGTGCCTGTCGAAGACGACTGCTCTGCCTTACGGCCCTGGTACAAGCTCCTTGCTGATTCGCCAAGGGAAGGGAAAAGGGCTTGATGCTTGCGGCTGGCGCCGGTAGGTTGTTGTTGAGGGTCCACCGCGGCGCCTAATTGGTGATCAGTGGTGAGCACATCTCACGTCGCACGGTCGACCCCCGTCAAAACGTTGTTACCGCTCCCTTGGCAGAAGCTGCGGTGCGGTCCTATGTTATCCTCGTCGATTACGAGATAGGCTTTTCCAGCTACTTCTACAAGCCCCAGCCAATGCGCTCCGTGGAGGAGTTCCGCGCCGACATCCTTGCGCTGGTGCTACGACTACGGTGACGGC
>CAZHPE010000166.1:0-6321 GCA_964534775.1 uncultured candidatus Brocadiaceae bacterium | reverse complement strand
CGGCTGGCCAGGCCAGAACACGAACTCAGGTGATTCTCCCAGGGCACCCACGACGCGCTCTGCCACCTTCTTCCATAGATCGTCGCCGGTCAGTAGATGATAGAGTCCCAGAGCACCGAGCGCGCGGCCGTTGTAAATGACTGTGCCGAACTGGGCGGCCTCCGCCGTCAGCCCCGGCAGCCTTCCGTCTTCGGACATGTTGAGGCCACAGTGGATGTTGTACCAGGGGCGCCCCTTTATGGGAAAGTAGAGCAGGCCGTCCGGCCCCCTCATCTTAAGCGCCGCCTCCATCCAGCGCTGGTCCACTTGGCTGTTGAGACTGCTGCCGGTCATCAGCCGCATCAAGGGCAGCGCTTCCTGGAATTTCGCCTGGCATTCCACGCTGTAGTCATGCGACATCACGGGCCTGTTTCGGCCAAAATAGACGTAGACGTACATTTCACAATCAGCGCCGGGATCCGTGGGGCCGGTCAGCCCGTTTACTGCGAGGGCAGCTCGATCCTGAAGATCAAGAGTATCGGGAGCGAATGCTTCATAGCTCTGACCCGTATACGAGGGCTCCTCGAACCGCGGCACGTCCTTGCAGATGTAATCGATCTTCTCTCTGGCAGGCGCTCCTTGAGCCATATTGCTGCTCCCTATTGCGTCTACCCGGATACTCCCCAGATGGGTCCCCCTCGGCGGAATTCGTCCAACTGCAGCGCAAGTCTACGCCTGAGGGAGCGGCTTGTCAACGCTCTATTGCTTCCGTCACGAACTGTTACAGCGCCAGCGCCGAGCGCTGAATGAGCCCTGGACGCCGCCATCGTAATCCGATCAGGGCCGCGACGAAAGGGAGAAAAGCGGCCATGCCCCCGGAATGAGACGGATGCTCGCGGCCAAATGGCACCCACTCGCGCTCCGCCATCACCTCAAACAGCACGCTGTCGCCATACTACTGTTGTATCGATGGCCGCAAGCTCTCTCACTCAACCTCCACCCGCACCTGCTGGCGCTGCCCGCTGGCCACGTCGGTGAGGGTCAGAGTCCAAAGCCCGGCCGGTTCGTTCAGCGCAATGGGCAGTTCAAGCTCGCCGCGGCCGTTCCCGTCGGTCTCCAGCACCCGGCGCATGTATGTGGGCCTCTCGCCGCCCGGTCGCTGGGCCTCCACTTGCACGACGTGCCGCACGAAGGCGCCGTCGGCGCCGCTGGCCTGCACGGCAACGCGGCCCTTGACGGCGCCGCCGCGTTCCACACCGCCGGCTTCCAGGGTCACCTCTATCCCCTCGACCCGGTAAGGCAGCACGGCGAAGATCTGGACGTCCGCCGGCTTCACCTGCGCCGTCCAGTGGTCGCCTTCGCCGAGGTACTTGCCGGCGAACAGGTCATAGATATGACCGTCCCGAGGCAAGCGGACTGTGACGGGGTAGGAACCCGTCTCCCTGCGGCCGACCCGCTGCTTGGTCAGGCTCACGTACTGCGCCCGGCCGTCGCGGTGATACGGCACCTCCAGGCCGGGGAGCCAGTACTCGGTCTTGTAGCGCCAGGCCACGTCGGGGTCCTCCAGCCAGCCGCCCTTGGGCACATCGACCTGCACCGGCCGCTTGATGCCGTGCGCCTGGAGCACCGCGTGAAGGATGTTGCCGATCAGGCGGGTATGATCCGGGTCCCCTATCATGTAAAAGCCGCCGTCAGGAACCCCGCCGCTGCTGTAGTAGCTGAACGGAATGTTGAGCGTAACCGCTGTGCCCTTGCCGATCTTGTTCGAGATCATCACCGGAACGCCCTGGACCTCGAACAGCGCTTCGGCGCCCTTAAGCCTTACGGACGGGTCGACGGGAAAGCGCTGCTCGGGGTTATTGATCGGCACTCCTCGATACCGGCCGCTGAGCCGTGCGGTCACGCGCCGCCTGCCCAGCTCCCGGTCGTAGCTGATGCCCAGCAGCTCCTCTATCGCCCTGTCGGCGCGGAACCGGCCATGCCCGTCGCTGACCCCCGCGCGGCAATCGGCCACCAGCAGGCCGCCGTTTGCCACAAACTGCTTCAGCGTCTGGATCACCTGGTCGTCCAGCGTTAGCGACATGGGCAGAATCAGCACCGCGTACTTGTCCAGCTCGCCGGCCAGGATATGCTCGTCGGCCACGAACGTGTGTTCATGCCCGAGGTAGTCTGCAAGCACCTGGTGCATGAGATTGGCGTTATAATTGTGCCCCCATGCGCCACCCGTAAGACCCAGGCCGGCCCACGCCGCAATCCGGCTGGGCACAGAGTAATGCACCGCGATCGGGCCGTAGTGCCGCACGGCCTTGTTGCGATCCAGCAGTGGGTAGAAGCCCGTGCGGATGCGCTCTATCTGATCGCTGAGCGTCTGAAACGATGTGTACGGAACGAATCCGCCCCCCATGGCGCCTTCGCGTCTGGCTCCCCCGGCATTGTACCACCAGATGCTGGTGAAGCCGCGCAGCAGGGCCGTCCAGACCCGCCAGCGCTGCCACTCCAGGTCGGTCTGCTGCTCACGGCGGCAAAAGCCACTGTAAAGATACCCCCCGTAGTACATGCCGAGAAACGTGTCGGGATCGGCAAAGGAGCGGGCCTCTTCGTGTGGCAGAATCCGGCCGATGCCGTACGGGGCAAACATCTCGAAGCCGTCGGCTTGCAGGTTTCGATACCAGTCGTGGCCCGAGGCCGCGTGCGGCCACATCGGGCAGCCCGTGCCGACGCGCCCATAGGGGTCGGCCTGGTGCACGCCTTCGCGTGCCTGCCGGGGGTACGCGTACCAGGCGTCGATGTTCGCAAGCCACTGATCCACCCACCGGCTGTAATTGTGGGAGCGGCTGGCGCTCTGGCGCGCGAGATAGTCCTTTGCCAACTCCACCTTACCCTCCAGCTCCTTTGGCACGTCGGCGCGGGCAAGGGGGTAGACCTCGTCGAACGAGTCGTAGTCCGTCTCCCACTGTTTGTTTAGCGCTTCAATCGATCCGTAGCTCTCGCGCAGTCGGTCGCGGGAATACGTGATGCGGTGGGGCGCCAGGTCCCCGCCGCCGTAGATGATTTCGTCGTCGACCGTATAGGTGAGCGGGTCGAAAGGTATCGCCTTCTCGGCCATCTTGCGGGCGCCCTCGCGCCGGCGCTGCAGTTCCTCTGGCTCCATGGTGATGGGGCCGCGATCATAGCCCCCATGGCTCGGCACGGCGAGCATGTCCGCGACTTCGAGGTCGTCCAGCGTCGGGACTGTGTAGCGCTGGGCATCAATGCCCAAGTTGGCAAACACGCGCCAGTTCACGATACTGGTCTTTCGATCGCATGGGCCCGGGCCGCCATAGATGACGAAGAAGAACCGGTCCCAGTCGCGCCGCACAGCCGTGAAGCGCGCCACCGCCACATCCGCTGTCCGGCCCCCGACCAGCAGCTCAGCCCGAACGCGCCCCAGCGTTGTGGCAAAACCATCGAAGGCGAACGCCGCCTCCGCCAGGCGGTCAGCACCGGCCCTCGCCTCCTGCTCGGCCACCACGCGCTCATGATTGTCCATTACCTGGAACCGCACTTTGGAACCGTCCGGCACGCCCTCGCTCAGGCTTGCCCGCGCCGTCAGCTGCGCCCGCTTCCCGTCGGCCACGTCGATGTAGTGGGGATTGGTGGCCAACTGCGCAATGCGTGCTTCGCCGTCGACCCCCAGGTGCACCACGGCCCAATCCAACCGCTCACGGTGGCGCTCAACCATGAGGTCAACGTAGTAGTCGCCCGCAGGCAGCGTCGGAAGCTCAAGGCTCACCTCCTCCCCGGCGCGCACTTCAAGCTGCGTCTCATACAGCGGCGTCAGCACCGCCGCGAACTCATGCACGCCCGGCCGCGCCGTCGGCATCTCCGGCGCGCGGTAGAGCAGCTCCGGAGAGCGAACTGCCGCCCTAAGCTCGTACGTCCCTTCCCCGCTGAGGACGAATTTCAGGCTCGCAGGCTTCCCGTAGGCGGCGCGCACGCTCGTCGGCATCTCCACCAGCTCCACTGCCGGCTCACGCCCCGCAGCCCAGAGCAGTGAGCGAAGGGCAAAGGAGATGTAATACTCGTAGTGCAGCTCCACCGGATCAGCCGCATCCGCCAGCAGACCTCCCAGGCGCAGCTCGACCACCCGGCCCTCGCCGTACTGGTAGAGGCTGGCCACGCGCTGGTAGCCTTTGGGGTCGCCCTCGCGCAGCCGGAAGCCGGGAAGCTCGGCGAACGGGGTACCCGTGCGCAGGAAGCCGGGGGCCTGCTCTCCTTCCAAGGGCCTCTCGGTGAGCTGCTCCTGCAACCCGCCGGGCAGGCTCGGGCACACCAGCCCGGTGCCCGTGCGGATCATCTCCAAGAGTCGCTCGGCCATCACCTCCTCGAAGATGTCGCCGGGAATCGAGCCGAGGATGACCACGTCGTAGTCGTCCTTCAGCGCGCGGGCCAAGTTACTCTCCACATCCTGGCGCCGGGCACCAAGAATGTCGGGGAAGAATGCCATACGGTGTCCCTCAGGTTCAAGGGAGGTGAACGCAACCGTCACGTCCATGTTCATGCGTTGCATGAGTTCCACCAGGTCCCGCTGCTGCGCACGCCCCAGTACCGCCAGGACCTTCGGTTTCCCGCCCGCGTATCCCTTGCCCCAGGGGATGCCTGGTACTTTCAGATCCGTGTTCAGCCCGTAGTACTGAGGTGGCATCAGCAGCAGGCGGCCGGCGTTCCTCCACCACCCGCCATTGATGCCCCGGACCACGGCCTCGGCCTGCTTGGCCGTATCGTCCACATCGCTCCGGCACCGCCAGCTCTCGTCGCTGAGCAGGTCCACGTGTCTGCCGTCGGCCCTCTCCACCCGGCCCGCCACGAACATGCCGCCGAACGATCCCGCCCGCCTGCTGGTCGCCGTGCTGCGTGCCCTCACCCTGAATCGGTTGTTCCCTTCGACCAAGTAGGGCGCGATGTCATACGTTTCGAGGCGATACCAAGTGTCGCTCGACCCGACCTCCTGGTCGTTGATGTAAAGCGTGTACTCGCTTTCGGCGGTCATTCGCAGCACGGCGCGCTCAACTCGCCCATCCAGCAGATAGTCGCGCTCGAAGGTGAGCCAGGCCTGCTGGTACTCTGGCTCCATGCCTGGCACATCCTTGTCCCGCCATATCCAGTAGGCATCGAACAGCAGCTCCTGGCGAGCCGGGTCCTCGTCGTAGTACGAGCCCCCGCTGGGGCCCACAAGCTGCCAGACTTCCTCGGACGGATCAGGCCCGACGATCTGCCCTAACGCATCCGAATGGCCGCTCGCCATAGAGGCCGCAGCAGCCATCACAGCCAATAACCCTACCTGTGCGAAGGACCTGCGTAGCAGCATCTTCTCCGTCTCCAAAAGTGGGCCCTTTGATGGGTCTCGCCTGCCCTTGAGGCAAGCAGCGGTACAATGCTTCTTCTGGGAGCCCGCACCGAGTCACTGTCCTTTCCACGGATCGGGGCTCCATTCGAAGTTGGCCGCCCTGACGGTGACAGCGACCCCTTCTCACAAGACATTGCAGCAACCTCGCGTCCGACTGTCAACCATAGAGTCTTACTCAGCTGGCGTGGGTCGCTGGGTTAGACTCTCTTGCGGCAACGCTGCGAAGAGCTTGCGAAAGCCACTTCGACCATGCTTCGCCCCCGTCTGACGGTTCTTCAATCCCAATCAAGCTCGCCTTGAGGACGCCTAGAATGACTAATCCTGCTACCCACTTTGCTACCACTCTCACTCATATCAGGCCATATATCCCAAAACTGCCGTTTTCACGACATGACACCACAACGCTTCTAAAGGCCGAATACGGCTTCTCCAGTGCAAATACGGCTTTCTCAGGGCAAACGGACCATCCCCTCATCTATAGGCAAACGGAGGGCTTGCAGCGATGTGGCGACGTGTATCCTGGGGAGTCACAAGCCTTGAGGGGTGGCAGAGATAGGCAGCCGCTGACACTTGCTGTCAGCTGTAGGCAACAGAGAGGCTGGAGCGGGTGAAGGGATTCGAACCCTCGACACCTAGCATGGCAAGCTATGGTCGCAGCGACGTAAGTGGCCCTGACAAAGGAGTTACGACACCCGATCCGGCCGCTTGCACCAATGCTTGCACCAGCGAGGCGGAAACAGAGCACGAGAGCAGGCTCGAAGCGGATCGCGGCCATGCTGCGGGAACTCACGCCAGAAGACCGCGCCAAGCTTGCGGAGATGTTGAGCCGTGACGACTAGCGGGATGATTCTTGAACTCAGGCCCCGGGAAAACGCCCACGCAACTGCAAAAGTCCAATGCTGCCAACAGTCTTCCGATGGAACTCTGAGGATATCCTTCCCCGGGAACTCAAGTTC
>CAZHPE010000165.1:0-6387 GCA_964534775.1 uncultured candidatus Brocadiaceae bacterium | reverse complement strand
TTGAGGAGGTTTGCATAGCCCTGGCAAGTCTCCGGGTCGGTCACGGAGCAGGGGGTGATCCAGTGCTGAGGCGGCGCCACCAGGCCGGGCCAGTCGGCGGCGGGCGTCGCCTTGCCGTCCACCTCGAGGCCGGCGAAGTGGGGCGTATCCTGGCCCAGCGCGGTGATCCCGCCCAGACCCAACCGGCCCGTCGCGTAGGTTTCGTCCACCACGTCCGCGACGAGTATGTCCTCGATCCAGGCCCGCAGACGCGGCCCCTTCGCCTCGACCCTCGCCTCGTACCAGCTATGGTGCTTCGCGCACAGACCCGGCACCAGGCCGAAGTTCAGGTAGCGCTGCAGCGGCGTGCCATCGGCGATGACCATGCCGGCCCAGAAATGCCGCGCGCGGTTCTGCTGCCCGCACCACGGGACGTCCAGGGCGTAGAACCGGCGGCTGTCCTGCACGCGAAACATGAGCCGTGCAGCGCCGAAGGCCCAGCGGAACTTGAAGCGGAAGCGGGCGGTAAAGTCACCGTAGGCCTCATCGCTTCTCACGGCCAGGTACTCAACGTCATTGCCGTCCGGCGGAATCAGTTCCCCGTCCGGACCATCCGTCCACTCGCCGTGCATGAACGACCAGCCCTGCCCGTCGCCGATCTTCAGTGCTTTCGACATTCGTGCATCTCCTCAGGCAATCTCATCTTGCGATTACGATGACCGACCCGACCCGCCTCCGCACCAAGCGAGGGCGAGCGTTGCGTAGATGCCGGTCAGGTCCAACAGGTCACTTATTTCGACCCACTCGTCCGACCCGTGCAGATTATCGCAGCGCGGACCGAACAGGACGGCCGGCATGCCGGCCTCCCCGTAGATGGCCAGATCGCACGAGAACGGCGCGCCGCTGACCGGAAGCGCCTTCCCCGCATACTGGCGCGAGGCTTCCACTACGGCCTGCACCGCCGGGTCATCCGACGGGGTCTCCCAAGGCTTGACGTAGTGGTATTCGCGCCCCACGTTCAGCTCGAACGAGCGCAGGGCGGGATCGGACGCGCCGTGCTCCTGCCAGTAGGCGCGGAAACGGCGGTAAAACTCATCTTCCGTCATTCCGGGATGGCACCACTGAATCCACCCCAGGCGCACGAACAGGGGCGTGCCCATCTGCGCAGACTCGCCGTGCTCAGTTGTCTCCGTCCGCCAGAGCAGGGTGTGGAGCTGCTTGCCAGGGGCGGCGAACATCGGGTGGTTGTTGTCCCGGCGCCACATCTCTTGCCACTCGTCGAATAGCTCGATGACCCTCCCGGCGGCCCTGATGGGGTTGGCTATTTCGCTGCCGGTGTACGGCATGCCGCCTGCGCCGCGGATCGTCAGGTTGCCCAGGAAGGCGCCAAAACAGGCCCGGCAGATATCCATCCGGGTAGGTTCCATTATCACGGCGAAGTCCGCGTTGTGCCCTCGCAGGCGCGCCGCCAGGGTGCCGTTTCCGCTCGCGAACTCCTCGTCCACCAGGCTCTCGAACAGCACGTCTCCCTTCGGCTCCCAATCCCGCTCCTGCAGCAGCCGCAAGGCCCAGTAAGCGGCGGCCATTCCGCCCTTCATGTCCGCGCCCCCGCGGCCGTAGAGGCGTCCGCCCCGGATGAGGGGTTCGTAGGGCCGGCAGACCTTCCAGTCGTCGGGCTCAAACGGCGCCACATCCACGTGGCCGCTGAACAGAAGCGATCTGCCGCCTCCCGTGCCCCGCCGGCGCGCGACCACGTTCCGGCGATCGTTCGTATAGTTGCGCCCCGTGAGCCAGGATGGATGGTCCTCAATGCCGGGGACCTCCTCGGGGGAGAAGACGTCCACCTCCATCCCGAGCTTTCTACACTCGGCAGCGATGAACTCCTGCGCGGGCCCCTCGTTGCCGTTGGGCGGGCGGTTTTCGCTTGGGAAGCGCATGAGCGCCTGCGTCCAGTCCAGGATCTCATCACGTCGCCGCTCGATCGCGCGGCGTACCTCGTCGGGACCTATGTGGCTCACAGGATGATGACCTCGCGGCGGTAGCTGGTGAGCTCCCGTATGCCGGCATCGGTCACGAGAAGCCCGTCCTCGTAGCGCAACCCGTGCGTGCCATCCGAGAGCCAGATGTCGACGTTGAACAGCATGTTGGGCTGGATTGCGAAATCGGCGTTCTTCGCCAACCACAGCCCCTCCACTTCCGAGCTTCCCGTGCCGTGCGCGGGCCCGTACAGGGTGAACGCCTCGAAACCGTAGCGCGCGAGGATTCCGTGGTAGCCTTCGAACACGTCGCTGGCGCGCACGCCCGGCCGGATTGTGTCGATGGCGTAGTTCATGGCCTCCAGCGCCACGTCCATGAGCTTGCGCGCGACGGCGGGCGGCTCCCCGATCGAGAACGGCCGGCACATGTTGCCGCAGTAGCCCATGTACCTCGCCCCGAAGGTGAACTGCACCATCTCGTTCGTCTCGATGGCGCGGTCGCTCGAACGGCACAGGCTCAGTGGCGAGTTCGGACCGGAGCAGACCCACGCCGGATACGGCGTTCCCTCGGCCCCGGCCAGCACCATGGTCGAGCGTGCCACCGCCTCCAGCTCCCACTCGCGTTTGCCCGGTTCGACGGCCTCCAGGGCGGTCTTCATGGCCAGTTCGGTGATCCGGTAGGTCTCGAGGATGTAGGGGATCTCGACGTCCGACTTGATGCACTTCACCCGCAGCAGCACGTCCTCCGCGTCCACGAACTCGGCGTCGGGAGCGGCGGCCTTCAGGTCCTCGAATATGGGCTGCGGGAAGATATTCCAGTCTGTCACGCCGATCCGCTTGGGGACTTTCCCGCAGGCGTCGGGAAGCAGGGTGCGGAAGCTCTCGCCCGAAACCTGCGGCACCCACTCTGGGGCGGATGATTCCACGAAGAGCGGATTCACCTTAATCTCAGGCACCCTTGCCCAGGCCCTGGCGAACTCCAGCGACTCCGGCCCGCCCGTGACGAGCACCGCCTTCCCCTCTGCCGGAACGATGAGCCCGGCGAAGTCGAAAAACGGCCAGAAGCCGGCGAGATACCGCGTGGTAGCCGGCTCGCACTCGCTGCTGTAGCCGACCAGGACGTCCAGCCCTTCCTTCCTCAGCTCTTCCTGCAGCCTCGCGACACGCCTCCCGTACTCGGTCTCCGGCAAAGGTTCAAGTCTCATCTTGATCGTCCTCGCTGCGAATGGGGGGTTCTGTGGGAGGTTCAGGGTTCCTCACTGCCTGGCGGCGGCGACGCATCGCGCTTATGGCCGTAATCCGCGGCCAGAACCGACTCGTCCCGCCACGGTGGGATATCGTGCTCAGCCGCCTTCGTGTGCTTCGCAAGGCCCGAACAGTTCCTCGCGAGGACCTCGAAAATCTTATTGGCGACGACGAGATGGCTCAAGTCGTTGGCATGCACGCCGTCCTGGTGCACCATCCACGGGGCCCCGCCGTAGGCCTTGAGCAGACCCACGAACAAGCAGCCCTTCGCCCGGGCAACGGCGGAGATGAGATCGTTGAAGGCGTGGAAAAGCTCTACGGACCCGTGGGACCAGGGGGCGCCCCCACACGAGAAGTCGGTCATGAAGTATGGGCCCAGCAGGACGATTACCGGGTCGCAGCTGCCGCGCACCCGGTCGACAACCCCCCCCAGTTCCTCGGCGAACAGGGCCAACGGGGTCCCGCTGCGCGCATCGTTCAGGCCGTAGCTGACGACCAAGAGGTCCGGATCGTGCGCAATGACATGCTTGCCCAGGCGCTCGACGGCCGCAGGCTTGCCGCTGCCTTCGTAGCCCGGGCTGCGCGTCGATATGACGTTCGCGCCGATACCGCTGTTGACGAGCTTGACCGGCTGGGACTGCACGTCGCTGATCAGTGCCGCCAGGCGCGAGGCCCAGCACCGCTCCCGGCTCGAACTCCATCCGCCGGCCGTGGTGCTCTCGCCCAGGGTAACGAGCGTCCTGAACTCTTCGCAGTGCCAGTCACGTTTGCTGTTCATGGTGTCCTCCACGGCGGAAGGCCCGTTGCGGATCGTTCTCTCACCGGTTCCAGCGACCCCTTGCCGCGCACGCGGTCAGGAGTCTACCACATCCGGGAGGGGCCGACAAGGAACGGGCGCAGGTGGGGGGATACAGGACAGGCGACACGCCAGATCGCTGAGGGCCTCGGGTTCAGGTTTCGCCCGGTGCGGCAGGCCCGTCAGGGGACGAACCTCCGGCCCTCGTCGAGCATCGCGAGGTAGTTGTCCAGGGGGATGTAGTTGGCGACGCTGTTGCCGGTGCCCAGGCAGTATCCGCCCCCCGGCATGCAGGCCTCGAGCGTCTTGCGCACCCGCGCGCGCACGGCCCCTTCGCCGGCGCGGCACAGGAAGTCGACGTCGATCCCGCCGATCAGCGCGATCCGGTCGCCATAGAGCGCCTTGTCCTCGATGACGCTCTCGATGACGTCCTCGAAGGAATGTCTGGCGTCGATGCCGACGTCCTCGATGAGATCCTCCATGATCGACGAGAGGTTGCCGCAGGAATGCAGCATATAGGGTCGGCCGGCCTCGTGCGAGATACGGGCCATGAGCTTGTGGCCGGACAGGACGAACTCGCGCATGTCGTCCGGGCCGATCAAGGTGCCGGTCTTGAAGCCCATGTCGTCGCTTCCCCAGACCACCTTGACCCGGTCGAACTCCACGATGCGCCGAATGACGATGCGGTACATGTCCACCAGCCGCCGGCTCATGGCGGCCACGAGGTCGCGCTGGTCGTAGAGGGCGAAGCAGAGCGTCTCGTAACCCATCAGCCACGTCAGGTACTCGGCGAAGTGGGCAAAGCCCCCGCTGCCGATCACGCACATGTCGTCGGGCAGGTTCTCCTCATACCACTCCAGGGTGCGGGTGGTCGCCTTTTCGGGGTCGGGCCAGGGATAGGCCTCGAACTCATCCCAGTTCGTGATGGGGCCCTTGTGCTCCTCCATGTACTTGCGGCCGTCCTCGCGCCGCAGCTCGGCGGTGTCCTCGGTCAGCGCGCCTTTGAGCGGCATGTCCATCCCCTCGACACCGCAGCGCACGTAGTCATAGCCAAGGAAGCGCTGGAGGGCCACCTCCTTCCTGAAGTCGGCGTGGGGATCGTCCGCATCCAGCCCGTCCCATACGCCGTAGCGCTGGGCGATGGCCGCGCGAACCTCGCCGTCCAGGAACAACTCGACGATGTGGACCCTGCGCGGTGTGCGCCTGCGCAGGATGGAGTCCACAAGACCTTCCCAGTCCGGGGTGATGTCAACGGAGAACGGGCGGTTTCTCATCGTCTCGTCCGGCACCTCTCACTCGGCTCTGCGTGGACGGAACTCGCTGCCTTTGGTTCGAAGTGTACGTCACACACGTGGGGTTTGTCAAAGCCTCCCACACCCCGGTCGCAAGCGCCGCCCCTTACCCCCGTGCGCCCCCGTCAGGGCCGACCCGCCCGGAGGCGGCTTCTCCGAGCATCGCGGCCTCCTTGTTCTGCCAGTGCACCAGGTCCACCGGCTTTGCGACGAAATCGGTGACCGGTAGCCGCTGCTCGTCGACATTGCTGGGGCCGAACCCGAGCGAGAACTTGGCATTCACCGTCGTGAGCATCAAGAGGGGCACGTCCTTGAGCGGTTGGCTGTGATGGCGGATCGCACGGGCCAGCCCGAAGCCCGGCGCACTGTCCTCCGGGAACATCACGTCCAGGACCACCAGGTCCGGCTTCCTCTTTTCCATACGGTCGAGGGCGTTCTGAGTCTCCAGCAGGATCTCGACCTCCCGCCCCGTCCTACGGAGCACCATTGCTGCAGCGTCCGCAAAATCCTCATCATCGTCAATTATCATTACGTGGGCCATCTCTTGCCTCCCTTCCGGCCCCTGCCTGCCGGTTCGCTGCTCCCGGAGAATCCGCGCGTCTGACCGACCGCCTGCACTGCAATCGAATCCTCTGTGTGCAGGCTCGCCACACGACGGAAAGCCTCCGCGGAGCCCTCCTTGCCTCCCTTGGCCCTCAGTACCAACCTATCGGAAGACGGCCGTTCCCACAAGCGAGAGCCGAACTCCCGCATGCTGACTAAGCAAGGTTCATGCCGGTCGTTCCGCCCGTGAGGCCGTTTGCGTCGCGGCGACCATGGCAGCCTTGCCGGCAGAGGCCGCAACGTCTCGCGGGGGAGTCAAATCGACATGATCTTCGCCGTGGCGCGCGCATGCGCTCCTCAGGCGACGCCTGGTTCTGAAGCGGGCTTCCGGGAATCCAGTTTTGCCGTCTGTGCTGGCGGCCGGTTGCCGCCCCACTCTGAAGCCCTGGCTTCCCACAGTTGAGACGCGGGGAGCCCCTTCCATTCCCACCGGGGAGGTGCTTCCACCAGCCCTCGCATCTCATCCAGGAGCCGCCTGTCCATGTCAGGTCGCTTC
>CAZHPE010000164.1:0-6461 GCA_964534775.1 uncultured candidatus Brocadiaceae bacterium | reverse complement strand
CCAGCCACTTCGCGAAGTCGGCGGGCGTATTTATGTTCCGAAATGGGCGTTCGTCCTCGAACTTCACCTCCTCGACGCCGTACTCCTCCCACAGGCGCACGGGCATCAGCCGCCCGCAGTCCAGTGCCTCCTTCACGTGCGGCAGCATCTCCGCATGCACGACGCAGCACAGGGGTTGATGAGGCCGCTTCCCGCCCCGGAGGACCGCCATCTTGACCGTCCGCGGGTCGCTCCTGAAAGTCTCCAGCAGGCGGCCGATCTCATCCGCCGAGAAGGCGGGCAGGTCGCACGGGAGAAACAGGACACCGTCGCCCAAGCCATTCGCCGAGACGTGCTCCAGGGCGGCCTCGACACCCGCAAGCGGGCCCATCCCGAGGCGCAGGTCCGGAAGGACCGTGACGCCGAAGCCCTGGTGCTGCTCACGTTCGTTGGCAATGATGATCACCTCCGGCAGCCCCGCCGCGTTCATCTCCTTCAGGAGGCCGCCGATGATCGTTCTGCCAGGGGCCGACTCCAGAAGCCCCTTGTGCTCTCCGCCCATCCGCTCGGCCCGCCCGCCGGCGAGTATCGCACCGATGACGCACACTTCCATCCGGGCCGAATCCTCCTGCCATCAGGTCAGCTTCTCGACGCTGGCGGCGCAGACCTTGAACTCCGGGATCTTCGCGATCGGATCCAGGGCGTCGTTGGTGAGGCGGTTTGCCGCCGCCTCGGCGAAGTGGAACGCCATGAACAGCGACCCGGCCGTCACGCGCTCGCTCACGCGGGCCGGCGTCTCGATCACACCGCGCCGCGTGGCCACGCGCACCACTTCGTCGTTCTCAACCCCCAGCCTTGCCGCATCGTCGGGGTGTATCTCCACCTCGCCGTGCGGCACGATCTCATCCAACACCTTCGAGCGCCGCGTCATGCTGCCAGTGTGGAAGTGCTGAAGGAGCCTGCCCGTGGACAGAAGGAAGGGGTATTCCTCGTCGGGCAACTCTCGGGCAGGGATGAAGGACACCGGGTGGAATTTGCCGAGACCGCGCGAGAAACGATCCTTATGAAGGTACTCCGTGCCGGGATGGTCGCGGTCGGGACAGGGCCACTGCAAGCCGTCGCCGCCCAGGCGGTCGTAGGTGATGCCGCCGTAGATGGGCGTTAGGGACGCGATCTCGTTCTGGACGGCCGACTCGTCCGGGTAGGACATCTCGTATCCCATGCGGCGCGCCAGATCGCACACAATGGCCCAGTCCTGGCGTGACTCGCCCGGCGCCTGAATCGCCTCGCGCAGGCGCTGCACGCGCCGCTCGGTGTTGGTGAAGGTGCCGTCTTTTTCCGCGAAGGCCGCCGCCGGCAGGACAACGTCCGCCAACTGCGCCGTCTCGGTGAGGAAGATGTCCTGGACGACGAGCAGGTCCACCGCCTTCAGGGCCGCCTCGACCCGGTTGACGTTAGGGTCGCTCAGCATCGGGTTCTCGCCCATGATGTAGAGGGCCCTGAGCTTCCCTTCGGCCGCGGCGTGCATCATCTCCACAACCGTGATCCCCGGCGCGGGCGAAAGGCCGGCGCCCCAGACAGTCTCGAACTTCGCGCGCACCTTCTCGTCGTCGACCTTCTGGTAGCCCGGGTAGACGTTGGGCAGCGCGCCCATGTCGCAGGCCCCCTGCACGTTGTTCTGGCCCCGCAGCGGGTTTACGCCGGCGCCGAGCTTGCCGACGTTCCCCGTCAGCATCGCCAGATTGGCGAGGGAGAGCACGTTGTCGGTGCCGGTGGTGTGCTGCGTGATGCCCATCGAGTATACGATTGCAGCTGCCGGAGCCTGGGCGTAGATGCGGGCGGCGCGCGCGATGTCTGCTGCGGGGACGCCTGTGATCTCTGCGGCCAACTCGGGCATGCACGGTTCGACGGCCTTGCGCAGCTCATCGAAATCCTCCGTGCGCCCCGCGATGAACTCCTTGTCCTCGAGGCCCTCTTTCAGGATGACGTGCATCATCGCGTTGATGAGCGCGACGTCGGTACCGGACCTATGCTGCAGATGGAGGGTGGCGAACTCGGCCAGCTCGATCGCACGCGGGTCGGCGACGATCAGCGGCACGCCCCGCTGGACCGCCGCTCGCTTGATGGCCGCACCGATGATGGGGTGGCACTCGGTAGTGTTGGAGCCTATGACGAAGAATGCCTGCGCCTTGCCCAGGTCATCGATCGAGTTGGTCATGGCCCCGCTGCCGAATGCGCGCGCCAGCCCCGCGACGGTCGAGGCATGACACAACCGCGCGCAGTGGTCGACGTTGTTGGTGCCCACCACGGCACGTATGAACTTCTGCATGACGTAGTTTTCTTCGTTCGTGCACTTGGCCGAGGATAGGCCGCCGACCGCGTCCGGCCCGAAGTCCCGCTTGATTTCCGTGAGGCGTTTCGCCACGAAATCCAGCGCCTCGTCCCATCCGGCAGGCTCCAGATCCTCGCCCCTGCGGATAAGCGGGCGCGTGAGACGCTCCCTGTGGCGCACAAAGTCGATGCCGAAGCGCCCTTTCACGCAAAGAAGCCCCCCACTGATTCCGCGTCCGAACCCGCCGGTGATCCTGGTGATGCGGTTCTCGCGCACGTGGAGCATCAAAGTGCACCCGCAGCCGCAATAGGGGCATATCGTGGGCACGCGCTGGGACTCCCATGTGCGCCCCGTGCCCTGTGCGCCCACGTAGGAGAGCGCCCCGCTCGGGCAGACGTCGAGGCAGTTGCCGCACTCGGAGCAGACGGACTGGTCGCGCGGGACCCCCGGCGGGAGGCCGACGCGCGTGTCAAACCCGCGGCCCAGGAAATCAATGGCGCCCGTCACTTCGACGTGGTGGCAGACCTCCACGCAGCGGCCGCACAGGATGCATTTACTGCGGTCGTAGACGATTGCCGGACCTTCCTGCACGGGTTCGGCACGGACGGGTTCGCCGATCAGCTCGGACCCTTTGACGCCGAGTTCGTAGGCGAGCTTCTGAAGGTCGCACTCGCCGGCCTGCTCGCAAGTCAGGCAGTCGTGGGGATGATAGGTCAGCAGGAGGTCGACAATCATCCGGCGAAGCTCGCGCAGCTCTTCGCTCTCGGTGTGCACGACCATGCCCGCAGCCACCGCGTAAGAGCAGGAAGTGACGGGTGCCTTCGCGCCTTCAACCTCGACAAGGCATACCCGACAGGAGCTGCCGGGGGCTAGGCAGAGGGCGGGATTGTAGCACAGGTGCGGGATGTGTATGCCGGCCTTTCGGGCGGCCTCGAAGATAGCCGTATCCTTCGGCACGGCGACCTCGACGTCGTCTATCGTCAGTGTCACCTCGTCAGCCATAGTCGCCACGCATCCTCATTCTGTCTCGCACTCCAGCGCCGCGCGTCCGGGGGCGCCGGATCATTGGCATCAGGCCCTCTTCACGGCCTCCGCTGGACACACGTCGAAGCACGTGCCGCACTTGATGCAAACCTCCTGGTCGATACAGAACGGCTCCCCGACCTTGCCCTTTTCCCTGTCGGCCTCGGTGGCCTTGCCGGGCGGCTTGCCCCGCTTGCCGGAAATGCAGTCCACAGGACAGTTCTTGGCACACCGGCCGCAACAGATGCAGAGCTCGGGATCGATGGCAAAAGTTGTCAGCGCTACGCACTCCCCGGCAGGACAGCGCCCGCCCGCGATGTGCGCCTCGTACTCGTCGCGGAAGTAACGTATGGTCGAGAGCGTGGGATTGGGCGCAGTCTGGCCCAGGCCGCATAGGGATGCGCGCTTTATCATCCGGCCGAGCCGCTCCAGGCGGTCGATGTCGGCCGGCTCCCCCTCGCCGGTGGTGATCCGGGTCAGGATTTCGAGCATTCGCCTGGTGCCCAGGCGGCACGGCACGCACTTGCCGCAGGACTCCTTCTGCACGAAGTCGGTGAAGAAGCGGGCGATCTCGACCATGCACGTGTCCTCGTCCATCACGATCAGGCCGCCCGAGCCCATGATCGCCCCCACCTGCTCGACCGAGTCATAGTCTATCGAAAGGTCGAGGTACTGCGCGGGAACGCACCCGCCGGACGGGCCGCCCATCTGCGCGGCCTTGAACTCGCGGTCCCGCGGTATGCCGCCGCCGATGTCGAAGACGATCTGGCGCAGCGTCGCACCCATCGGCACTTCCACTAGGCCGGTGTTATTCACCTTTCCGGCAAGGGCGAATACCTTCGTGCCCTTCGTGCCTTCGGTCCCGATGGAGCGATACCAGTCCTTACCCTTGAGGAGGATGAGCGGCACGTTGGCGAGCGTTTCAACATTGTTGATGTTCGTCGGTTTGCCCCGGTAGCCGCACGTGGCAGGGAAAGGCGGCCGCGGACGGGGCATGCCCCGCTGGTCTTCAAGCGAGGCGATCAGTGCTGTCTCCTCCCCGCACACGAATGCGCCCGCGCCCTTGTGGATTACTATGTCGAAGTTGCAACCCGTGCCGAGGATGTTCTGACCGAGCAGCCCGACTTCGCGCGCCTGCCGGAGGGCCGTGTGCGCGTTGCGCACGGCGAGCGGGTACTCGGCGCGGACATAGACGATCCCCCGCGAGGCACCAACGGCATAGCCGGCGATCAACATGCCTTCGATGACGGCGTGCGGCGTGCCTTCCAGCAGGCTGCGGTCCATGAACGCGCCGGGGTCGCCTTCGTCGGCGTTGCAGATCAGGTACTTCTGGTCGCCCGGGGCCTTGCGACAGAACTCCCACTTCAAGCCCGTCGGAAACCCCGCGCCACCCCGGCCGCGCAGACCCGCCTCGCGAACTTCGGCGACAACTTCCTCGGGCGCCATCTCACCGAGAGCCTTTGCCGCTGCCGCGTAGCCGTCCCGGGCGACGTAGTCCTCCAGATCGATCGGGTCCAGCACGCCGTTCAGGCGGAACACCGCGCGCTGCTGCTTTGCGTAAAAGGGCACCTCGTAATCATGGACAATGCGCCGGCCCGTGGCGGGGTCGGTGTAAAGAAGCTCTTCTATGATCTCGCCCTTCAGCACCGTTCGGTCAATAATGCGCGGAACGTCCTCAACCTTGACGCCCGGGTAGAACACCCCTTCCGGCTTGATGACTACCACTGCCCCCTGTTCACAGAATCCGTGACAGCCGGTCATCTTCACCTTGATATCACCCACCAGCCCACGGCGCGCCAACTCGACTTCGAGGGACTTGCGCACATCACGAGAGCCGAAAGCCAAACATCCCGTGCCGCCGCAGATCGCGATCTCCTTGCGGTCGGAATCAAGCTCAGACCGCACACGCCGCTGCCACTGGCGAAACGCAGCCATTTCGTGCATCCGTTGCATCAATCTTCCCCCTCGCCCGACGAGTCGGCTTCGGCGGTTCGACGCAGGATGCCCTCAATGCGCTGAGGCGTCATCTTGCCGTAGTAGGCGCCGTCGATCACCACTACGGGGGCGAGCGCACACGCCCCAAGACACGCCACCGTCTCAAACGAGAACATCATATCGTCCGTCGTCTCGTTGTCCTTGATCCCGAGAACCTTTTCAACGGTCCGACTGATACGATTGCCTCCGCGCACGTGGCACGCCGTACCGCGGCAGACGCGGACCAAGTGCCGCCCGCGCGGTTCGGTGTAGAACTGCGCGTAGAAGCTCACCACGCCGTAGATTCGGCTCAGGGGAACCCCCGTGCGCCGGCTCATGCCTACAAGGACGCCGTGAGGCAGGTAACCGAGACACTCCTGCGCAGCCTGAAGGAGGGTAATGATGTGGGATTCAGGCGAGACATTGCGCTCGTCAAGGAAGGCCTGAATCTTGCCTCTGAGGGGGCTTTCGGTGGGCACTGCCTGTGCGACTGGACGCTCCTTCATGCTCCATCCTTCGGCCAAGCTGACGTGACATCACACGGCACATAGCCCCCATGATAGCGCAGCCTGGGAAGCAATGCAATCGGCTCGGCGGGCGTGTCGCGCGCTGGACGCGGCCCGGCAGGCGCGCTCACCGCCGACCGCGCTACAGGACGCGTTCGGGGCAGGAGTACACCGAGGCCCGGCCCTCGCGCACAAAACCGCAGAGGGTGATCTTGCTGCGCCTTGCCGCATCGAGCGCGAGCGACGTGGGCGCGCTGACGGCGCTCATCAACTCGATGCCCGCCCGGGCGCACTTGACGACCATCTCCACGCTCACGCGTCCCGTGAGCGCCACCCCACGGCCCGCGCTGCGGCGCCGCGCCAGGAGGCATTTCCCGATGGTCTTGTCCAGCGCGTTGTGACGCCCAATGTCCTCGGCGAAAGAGATGATCTCACCGTCCGATGTGAAGACGCCGGCGGCGTGCGTGCAGCCCGACTTGGAAAAGACAATTTGCCTCCGCCGCAGGGACTCGGAGAGGTGGCAGAGCATGCGCCCCGGCACCCGCAGCGACTCGCCCACCTCGGGCAGCCGCCTGAGCATCTCATCCACGCTCTCGCTCCCGCACAGGCCGCAGGAGGACACTATGAGGAGGTTCCGCTCACTCGCC
>CAZHPE010000163.1:0-6481 GCA_964534775.1 uncultured candidatus Brocadiaceae bacterium | reverse complement strand
AACTGGTTGAACGCAGGTTTCTCGCGCCGCTGGGGCCCGAGAGCGTGGGTGGTACCGGGGGGTATCCTGGGCGGAGCCGGGCTGGCCGTGGCGGTGGCGGCGAACCACCCGATGATGGCGGCGGCCGGGTTCGCCCTCATGGCGCTGGGGATGATCGGGCTGGGCGCCGCCCTGATAGCCAATGCCGGCGACCGCTTCCCCGATGCGGGGGCTTCGATGTACTCCGTGATCTTCTCAAGCGGGAACATGGCGTGCGCGATTGCCCCGCTCGCGATTGGCGTGCTGGCGACACTCTGGAACTCGCGCGCCGCCATGGCGGTTCCGGGCGCCGGCCCGGCAATCGCCGCGGTCATCCTGATGATACTCCTGCCACGCCGCCGGGGCGCATCTCTTTCACCCGCCGCCAGCGAGGCCCGCCCGTGACCTGCGGCTCGCCGCCCTTCTCTCGATGGCAAGCGCGCTCACATGCCCAGCGCCCGGCGCACGAGAACGGACGCGTTGCAGGCGTCGGCGCTGCGGATGATGCCCTCGAACTCGCCCATGCCCAGGCGGTCGATGGCCTGGAAGAACGCTTCCATCCACCTTCGGCATTCGATGGCGGCGCGGACGCCGTCCTCGCGATACGGGAAGATGTCCAGGGTGAGCCAGCCCGCGTAGCCCAGGCGCTTGAGCCAGTAGACAAGCTCCAGGTACTCGACTATGTGCACTGAGCCGACCATCATGTCGTCGTCCCAACTCCGGTAGTTATCGTTCAGGTGCACGTAGTCCAGTTTGCCGTGGGTGCTCAGGAGCGCGGCCGCCTCGGCGACGTTCTCGCCCGCCGCCATGGAGTGGCCCACGTCCAGAAGCACGCCCACCTCGTCTATACCCTCAAGGAGCAAGAGGGCTTTGGCTGCGCTGCTGACGAAACAGTGCGTGCGGGGTTCCTTCAGCTTGTACTCGACCAGCATGCGCACGTCCGGGTTGTGCGTCGCGCACGCTTCCAGCCCCTCGCGCAGCCACTTCCACGCCTCCACGTAATCCGTCTGGAAAGAGTAGTCGAAACCGTCCTGACCGGGCCACACGTCCACGTACGGGCAGCCAAGCTCGGCGCCCCAGTCCAAGGTCTTCCTCACCTCGTCGACTGCCGCGCGCCGGGTCTCGGCGTCCGGCGCTGCGAGGCTGCCCTTGCCCCACTTGGCCTGCGTCCACAGGTCCGGCACGAGCATGCATATCTGCAGCCCGCGGTCCTTGAACATCCCGGCCACGTCGCGGATGTTGCCGTCGTTCACGTGCCAGTTGCCGACCAGCTCGAGACCGTCGAGCCCTTCGACTTGCACGGCGAGGTTGAGTATTTCCTCGATTGTCGTGGCGCCGCCGCCGTAGCCGCTCAGACAGTACCGGTCAGCGCAACCCGTGAAGGGCGGCATGCATGATCCGAAAAGGTGTTCCCCTATCATCGCGATTCCTCCAAGGAGCGTTTCCGTGTTTGTACTGGCCCCGCGCCCCGCAGTCAAGTGGCAGCCATGGCCATGACGCCGCTTCCGGACGCGTATCTGCGCGGGATCGAGCCGGTCGCTTGGACTTCCGGAGCACCGGGGCTACAATTGCGGGGTCGGAATGGACGACAAGGTCGAGGTCGAGGCCCTCGCCGCCCAAACCGAGTCCGCGCCCCATTTCGCGATCCCGCTCCCGGAGGAGCGCGGGATCGGTGTGGTCACGCCGTTCACTGGATTACCGTGGCGTCAGGTACGCCCCACATATAGGAGGTAGGTCGCATGTCTTTCGCACTCGCTTCGGCATCGTCCATGCAGAGGGTTTTCAGGGACCGTCCATTCGACGGCCTTGTGGGCAAGCCGCTCCAGCTTGCGGCCGCCATGAGGGGTTGGGTCAGCGGCCAGGTCGTCATCATCGCCGGCGAAAAGAAGCTGCGAAACGTCCGCGTCGAGGTCAAGGACCTAACGAGCTGGGAGGTCAGTGAAGACCCCGTCCGCTACGATAAACGCGGCAATGGCGAGCACGATCTCATCGAAGGCCCGCCCATCCCTGGCAATGCCTTCGAACTCGCCCGGGTTCATTACGTCGAGATCGAGAAGCCGTGCGCTGGCAAGATAAGCCTGCCCGGCGGGTACCCGGATCCGCTGGAGCCGATGACTCCGGAGAGCCGCTTCGAGGTCGAGCCGGGGATGGCGCAGCCGATCTGGCTGCGCATGAAGGTGCCCCCCGACACGCGCGCGCGAAACAAGAGCCTCTACCGCCGGTGGTACAAGCAGTTTCGCGGCCCCGTCGTCGTGCACGCCGAAGTCGAGGGCGAGGGCGAGCAGTCGCAGCAGCTCGACATCGAGCTTCGAGTCTTCAAGTTCAACATGCCCAAGCGCCGCATCCTGCGCATCTGGACCAATCTGGATGGTTCGTGGATGGGTTTCTACAACTGGCTCAGTCCCGAGGAGAACTTCGATGTCCTTCAGAAAGCCGCATTACTGTTTGCCAGATTCAAGATATCGCCGACCACTATCGTCCCGCCGAGGGAGGAAGGCGATTCGCCTGACCTGGAGCACTACGAGCGGTTCTTCAAGAAGATCCTGGACCTCGGGGTCTCGCACCTCCAGATCGACGCGGACTGCTGGCCAGTGATCGTGGGGAACGGCTGGGAGGACATCGCCTATCGGTTTTTCGGAGGCGAGACGCCGGTCGAGAGGCACAAGGAAAGCATGTTCGTCATTCGCGAACGGATGAAGACCACGCCGCTGGCAAAGGCCGGGGTCTCGGGGTCCAAGCCCTCGGAGTTCTTCAATGAGGTCGTCGACGTCTGGATCCATCCTTCCGACAGAAGCCTGGACTGCTACAGGGAGAACATGGCGCGCGGCGACGAAGTGGAGTGGTACTCGTGCTGCCGGCCGGAAGGGCCCTACGCCAATTTTCAGCTCGACTGCCCCCAGATCGACCCGCGCATCATCTGCTGGCAGCTCTTTCAATACGGGGTTTCCGGCTTCCACTACTGGCGGGCCACCCAGACTGGACCGGCGAACACCGCCGGCAACACGCCCGAGGAGAAGTGGCCGAACAGACCTTGGGACCCCGCCACCTCGCCCGTGGCGCATTCGCACAACGACGGCTGCCTGATGTATCCCGGGCCCGGCGGCGAGCCCTGGAGCAGCATCCGGCTTGAGAACCTGCGCGACGGCGCCGAGGACTACGACTACCTGTGCATCCTGCGCGATTACGTGGCGAAACTAAAGAAGGCCGGCTTCTCGCCCCCGCTCGTCGCGCGCGCTGAAAACGCCCTGTTGGTCAACCCCGACGTGTCCGCGTGCAAGACCGAATACACCAAGGACCCGGCGGTGGTGGAACGCGAAAGACGACGCGTCTGCGCCTACATCGAGGAGGCAAGGACGGTTCTAGGAGAGCTCGGGCCGATCTTCCCCTCCGGGTTCTCGTCGGAGGAATAGGTCGACCCGCGGGGCTCAGGCGCAGGCCAAGCTATAGGCCACTGGTCGCGCTCTATGAAAGGTCGAGAAGGTCCTCCCGTGTTCGCAACCAATCGCGGACCTTTTCGACCTCTTCCGGCGTCCATCCAATGTACGGTGGGCGCACCCTTGGGTGGCCAACGAAAACACCAGTGGCCAGGGCAACCCCTTTGTCTACGGCAGGGTCAAAGCCCCCGAGACCACAGGCTTCCATGAAAACGTCAAGCTCGGCGAACAAGGCGTCCAGCGCCTTCTGAAGCGCTACCGCCTCCTCCCATTGCCCCGCCTCGGCTTTTGCGTAAAGCGAGAATGCAAACTCCGGGTACCAGTATACGACCGAGCTGCAGCAGCCCCTCGCCCCCAGCAGCATCGCGGACACTAGGAAGTTCTCGGCCACGAAGAAGGACAGCTCGGGAAGGGAACGTATGCATTTCTGAAGGCTGCCGAAATTGCTTCCGGCGAACGTGTACTTCACGCCGATCAGATTTGGACAGACATCCAGGACTCGCTTGTAATCGTCTGCGTCTAGGAAGCGTTTCGCGCGCGGTATGTTGTAGTGGACCAGGGGCAACGTCGGGCAGGCAGCGTGCAGGTCGCCAAAAAACCGCAAGAGTTCCCTGTCGGTCAGCCCGTCCCAGCAGGGAAGGGAAACCTGCACGGCGTCGGCGCCCTTATCCGCCGCAAACTCGATCTGGCGCAGTATCTCGCGCGTGGCGCGGCCGCCGCATCCAACCTGGTTCGGCAGGCCTGAGGAGGACACTGTATCTATGAACAGCGTTGTGATCTGCTTGAATTCATCCAAGTCAAGCGCGTAGAACTCCGCCGTGGTTCCTAGGATGTATATGCCGTGCGGCTTGAGCGCACACGTGCGCTTCCAGTTCTCGACCTGTGCATCCTCGTCGAGGCGGTACCGCTCATCCCAGAAGACTGGCGGCCCGGCCCAGATGCCCTTTAACGCTTGCGCTGTCAGGTTCTCGTTCATGCCATGAACCTCTTGCTGTCGGTTCGTTCAAACAGGAGGGTCTGCGCGTTCTCACCTAGGATACTTCGCTTTTGGTCCGCCCCGATTAGTGCCGCTTCGACCCGGGTCTTCTGGCACGCGGCAAAATAGAGGGGCGTGTCCGTGCCGAAAAGGATCCTTCGCGCGGCGATGCGATCGACGGCCGCCTCCAGCAGCGCTCCGTAGAGGAACCGCTGAGACGACGTATCAGTGTAAAGATTTCCCGCTGCGTTCGACTCGATTGCCCGCACCTGCCCGAACACGTGGCCTTCCGGGCCGTGGCCTAGGTGAGAGAGGATAATCGGGACGTCCGGGAATGCATCGGCGAGGGCGACGAAATCCAGCGGATCGCAGCTGGCGTCCCCGGTGTGACTGATGACGGCGGCCGAATGCCCCCTGCAAAAGGAAAGGACCTGGTTGCCCCGGTCCTTGAATGCGTATCCGTGCATATGGGGATGGAGTTTGACGCCCGTGCATTTCGGGTGGCGCAGCAGCTCCTCGACCTCTTTCCAGTTTTCCGCCCCCTCTGGATCGAGAACGGCCCAGAAGAATATGGAGGGGATGTTGTCGGCCGCGGCCCGGGCCTCATCGTTCCCCTTCGCGACGTCCCGCCCGGACGGCAAGATAGCCTCGAGCGACGAGACTATAGTGCGGTCGATGCCCGCACGCTCGGCGCGCCCTGCGACCTCCGCCGCCGTGGCCGACATGCACTGGTCGAACTCATCCGGCAGATCGGAGCGGTGCTCGCCGAAGTGTCCGTGAACGTCTGTCACCAGCATTTGGCGGCCTCACAGTGGTAGCGGCACCGCTTGGGACGACTCGGCGGACCGATAGGCGGCTTCCACGATTTCCAGATCGCTGCGCCCTTCGCACGCGTCGATGGGCGACGGTCCGCCGGTCCTTACCCATTCCACGAACTCCCGGCACTCGGCGGGCAATGAATCACGATACCCGCCGCCGCACTCGATCCGCAACTCGCCATCGGCAGGGCCGACCCCTTCGATTCGGCTGGAATGGACGATGAGGCCGCGGTCGTCCCGATTCGACGTTGCGGTCGCGATGATCGATCCATGTGTGCCATAAACCGCGAAGACAGGGCAGGGCGCACCATGGGCGACGCCCCAACTCATGGCCACGCTTCCCACGACGCCGTTGTCGAATTTCACTGAAACGGCGGCGGTATCTTCCCCTTCGAGGGCCAGCTCGGCGTCCACCTTGTCCGCCAGCAGGACGAAGACGAGTTCGCCTGACCCGCCGGCCAGCAAGCGCAACGTCCTGATCAAATGGGTTCCTCCGCCCATCAGAACCCCGCCGCCTGTGGCCGTGCGTTGGGACCACCATGAGCCCGGCCGCGGGGCCCTCCGCCACATCGCGTGCACCTGGACCATGAACACGGTTCCGACAATGCCGGCGGCGATGAGGCGGCATGCCTCCGCAGTGTCGGGCATGAAGTGGTAATTTTCCGCAACGGCCAGCCGCGTGCCGGCGCGCTCGGCGGCCTCGATCATGGCATCGGCTTCCTGCAGATCGAGGGCCATAGGCTTCTCGACCATGCAGTGCTTCCCGGCCTCCGCCGCCTTGATGGTCGCGGGGCAGTGCAGGTGGTGCGGCAGAGCGATAACCACGGCGTCGATCGCCTCGCACTCCAGGGCATCATCAATGGACGAGAACGAGTCCGCGACGTCAAACTCCCGCTCGGCGGACTCGACCTTGGCCCGGTCGATGTCGCAGACATATAGGTCCACGCCTTCCATGGCGCCGAGATGCTTCGCGTGACCGGAAGCGCCAAACCCCAGGCCGATAACGCATATGCCAAGTTTGCTGCAACCGGCGCCTGAGCCCTTCATGCAATCCTCCCGCGTATGCCGCCGCGGCGTCATGGCCCGGCGCTATGCTCTGTCTGAAAAGCCCGGTCGTGCTTCAACCGGCTGCGCCGGCGGCGACCGGCGCGCTTCATTTTCGCCCTGTATCGGCGTATCTCCCCGACATTCTCTATTTTCCAATGTCGGTCAGGCCTTTCTGCCGACGGTTCGCA
>CAZHPE010000162.1:0-6521 GCA_964534775.1 uncultured candidatus Brocadiaceae bacterium | reverse complement strand
TTGTCAAGAGCATTCAGCCTAGCGTCCCAAAGGGAACGCGTAAGGTTGTGAAGGCCAAGCTGATCCGCAATCGGTGCAAGGACGCTGCCACGAAGCTACGGGCAGCACTGAAGTTTATCCGGGCAGGCGACATGCCCAGAGTGATTGAGATGCCGGGCAAACGGAAAGAGTTTGTGCCGATAGAGCAAGACACGAGCGAGTATTCCCTCCCTGAGGACATCAAGGCTGTAAAGGTTGTCGATCCCAGGTAACCTGATGTTTATGTGCCAGACAACCTTTCGCATCATGGTCTTGTGAAAGTCCCTCCGAAACCGGCCTCCCAGGCCGGTTCCAGCCATTTCCCCTTCGCGCGTCCGCCGTCACTAAAGCTTTCTTCGCGTCTTGGCAACCTTTGCGCCAGATCCCTCCCCCATAATGCCATATAGATGGCCGGGCCGGTCCGGCCAATACTGAGATCCCAGGCACGTGTGGAGGATTGATCGTGATGCTCAAGCGACTCGAAACGGGTAGTTTCCGGTGCGTCGGCTGTGGGGCAAGGTACGTGGCAGAGGACGTGCCGGAGGACGCGCTCACATGCGAAATCTGCGGAGACGATCTGGCCCAACTTGACGAGGAGGTTCACGAGGCAGAACAGGTCAAGGAAGGCGATCTCCACGGGCCAGACGATGAGCTGGACGAAGATGAGGAAAACGAGGAGGAAGAGGACGAGCAGCTCAACGATGAACTCGACGACGCGGACGAGAACGAACCGGACGACGACAGCAAATAGCCGCGCATGACTGGCGAAAAGGGCGGCCCTCTCACTTAGAATATGGTAGCAACGAATGGTTGCAGGTGACCAGACGGCCAAGCCGAACGAGACTATCCTGGCCCTGGCTCAAATACGCGATGCCGCCATCGTGAACAGGGAAGCCCTGTCAGGCATCGTGAACAAGGAAGCCCTGGCAGCCATCTTCGGGAAGAGCGAGCGCAGCATCGAACGTGCTGTGCAGCGGGGCGAATTGCCGCCGCCTACGCCCCTGTTTGGCCAGAGCACCTGGACGGCAGGCGCGATTATCCGGCACATTGAAGGTCGATTGGCGGCCGAGGCGCAAGAGCGAGAACGTAGCGTGGGCAAGATTCAGAGCCTGCGTCCATGAGAGTGCGGAATCTAACTAGGACGGGAGAGAAAGATGGCAGGAGTAAGACGAGCGCCGCTCAATAGCGGTAAGTATCAGGGTTGGTTCACCGACCACACCGGCCGGCGACAATTCTTCACCGGCACGCGGAGCCGAGCCGAAACCTTCCGTATGGCCCGGCGCCTGGAAGACGAGCACCGGCAGATACGCCTTGGCTATCGGCCGCCGCCACGTTCCGCAGACAAGCACGCGGCCCGTGCGTTCGCGGATGTGGCCGACGAGTATCTTGCTTGGGGCCTGGCTCAAGGGGGGCGTGGCGGGCGTCCTTGGGGCAGTGAGCACGCCTACATGCGCGGGTGGCTCTTGTCCTGGTGGGCAGACAGGTTGAACATCGGCACACTGGCCGACCTACCCGGCGTTCTTCCGCGCGTAGAGGCGGCACTTCGGGAGCTGCAAGAGCAGGGCCGCGCCGGTAAAACCCTCTGCAATTACTCAGAAGGCTTGCGGGCGTTCTGTATCTGGTGTGCGAAACGGGGATACCTGGCGGAGAATCCGCTCTCCTCTCTCGGGGGCTTTGCGAAGACGCCGACAATCCAGCGGCGCGCGCTTACGAACGCGGAAATCCGCCAGCTGCTGAGCGCATCCGCACCCAAATACAAGCTCCTTTACACCATGGCGCTCTGTTCGGGCCTCCGGGCAAAGGAGCTCCGAAACCTGACGGTAGCGCACCTGGATATCGAACGGGGCGGCGTGCAGCTTAGTGCCGAATGGACGAAGAGCCGGCGGGCTGGGTTCCAGCTACTTCCGGGGCGACTACTGGACACACTGGCCGCGGCAGTCGCGGGCCGATCCCTCGGTGACGCGCTGCTGTATGTTCCCTACCATACCTCGGTCCCTTTCAATCGCCACCTGACAGCCGCCGGGGTTCTCAAGTGGACAGCCGACGGCAAGGCGGACTTCCATGGCCTACGGCACACCTTCACGACGTTGCTGGAGCAGTTGCGGGCCAGCGAAAAGGAGCAAGAGGTACTCGCCCGGCACGCGCCGCGCAGCCTGACGTTCGAGCGTTACACGCACGCGAGCCCTGAGCGGCTTCGGGACTTGGTAGAGGGCGTGGGGAAACTCGTGCTTTCAGAGGAAAAGTGTGCTACATACGTGCACCGCATGGCGGCGGGCGCCGAGGGACTTGATATAACCGCCTTAGGTGATAAGCTGTTACGACAGGGAGGCGATGGTGGGCAGACCGGGACTCGAACCCGGAACCTCTTGCTTGTAAGGCAAGCGCTCTGGCCGATTGAGCTATCCGCCCACGGATGAGTCGCGTGCGAGCCAGGAAGAGGCTATCACGCGGGAGCCGGAAGAGTCAAGGATATCGCTCTGGCCCGGGTCTCAGAGCATGGGAAGAACATAACGCGAGGACGAGCTCGCAGGCGGCTGCGGAAGCTCTGGCGTTTCCGCCCAGGCCCTCATTGCTCCTCGCCGGGCGGCTCGCCGGTTGTCATCATGTGGGCGAAAACGCGGAACAGGTAGCCGGCATCGTGCGGGCCTGGCGAGGCCTCTGGATGATACTGAACGCCGAAGACGGGCAGCTCGACGTGTTGGACGCCTTCGACGGTGCTGTCGTTCAGGTTTGTCTGCGTGACCACCAGGCCGGTGCCTTCCAGGGTGGACTCGTCGGTGGCGAAACCGTGGTTCTGGCTCGTGATGCTTACCTTGCCGGTGCGCAGGTCCTTGACCGGTTGGTTCGCGCCCCTGTGGCCGAACTTGAGTTTATAGGTGCTGGCGCCGAATGCGAGCGAGATGAGCTGATGCCCGAGGCATATGCCGAACATCGGTTTCTTGCCCACGAGGCCGCGTATACACTCGATGGCGGGGCAGACGACTTCCGGATCGCCCGGCCCGTTCGAGATGAACACGCCGTCGGGGTCCATGTCGATGATTTGCTCGGGGACCACGTCCGCCGGTACCACGCTCACCCGGCAGCCGGACTGGACCAGCCAGCGAAGGATGTTGGTCTTCAGGCCGCAGTCCAGCGCGACCACGTCGAAGTGTGCTGCTCGCGGCTTCCGCTGCGGGTCGAAGTCCGTGGCAAACCCCTCCTGCCAGTCGTAGGGCGCCTCGCACGTGACCAGTGGCACGAGGTTCTGGCCGGCCATGCCGGGCATGGTCTCCGCGCGCCGCAAGAGCTCCTCGTCCGTGGCGTCCTCGGTGGTGATGAGGCCTGGCATGGCCCCCGCGACCCGGATTCGGCGCGTGACGGCCCGCGTGTCAATGCCCTCGACGCCCATCACGCCGTGCTCGGCCAGGTAATCCGACAGTGAGCCGCTCGCGCGGAAGTTGCTGTATATGCGCGAGTTCTCGCACACGACGAACCCCTTCACCTGCACGCGCGTGGACTCCACGTCCTGCGGCGTCACGCCGTAGTTGCCGATGAGCGGGTAGGTCATTGTAACGATCTGGCCGCAGTACGAAGGGTCGGTCAGCACCTCCTGATAACCGGTCATGGCGGTGTTGAATACGACCTCGCCTCCCGCCGTGCCAGTGGCCCCGAACGAAGTGCCCCGATAGATCGACCCGTCCTGCAATACGAGGCGGGCCGGTGTTTGTCTTGCAGTTGTCATTGATTACCTGTAGATGATCGGGGAAGCGATGCTGGCACGGCATGCCGTGCCCCTACCATTCCAATCTAACTGGGACTCCTCTGCCGGCCAGGCAGCGCTTGATGTCCGGGATCGTGTGGGTGCCGAAGTGGACCATGGAGGCGATCAGGGCGGCGTCGGCCTTCCCTTCGGTGAGCACGTCGGCGAGGTGAGCCGGCTCACCGGCGCCGCCGCTGGCTATGACGGGGATGCGCACGGCTTCGCTGATCATGCGCGTCACGGTCAGATCGTAGCCCTCCTTGGTTCCATCGGCGTCGATGGAGTTCACGCATATCTCTCCTGCGCCGATGCCCGCCGCGCGCTTGGCCCACTCCACCGCGTCCAGGCCAGTGGGCACGCGGGCACCGTCGATGAAAACCTCGTAACCGCTCGGGATGCCGGGGCGCTCGCCGACGCGCTTCGCCTGCATGCCCAGCACCACGCACTGGCTGCCGAAGGCCCGGGCTCCCTGCGCGATGAGGTCCGGGTTGCGCACGGCCCCGCTGTCCACGCTCACCTTCTCGGCCCCTGCCAGCAGAACCGCTCGCATGTCCTCCACTGTGCGCAGGCCGCCGCCCACGCTGAACGGGATGAACACGGCGCGCGCCACGCGGCGCACTACATCGATCATGATGCTGCGCCGCTCGTGGGAGGCCGTGATGTCGTAGAAGACCAGCTCGTCCACACCGTCCTCGTAGTACCGCTCGGCCATCGCCACTGGGTCGCCCACGTCGACGTTGCCCTGGAACTTCACCCCCTTGGTCGTCATGCCTTCGCGAACGTCCAGGCAGACTATGAGGCGTTTGCTGAGCATGGCCTACGGCTCCCAGCGGAGGTAGTTCTCGAGCACTCTGAGCCCCGGGCGGCCGCTGCGCTCCGGGTGGAACTGGAACGCCACGACGTTCTCGCGGGCCACCGCGCTCGCGAACGCGCCGCAGTAGTCCGTGCGCCCGATCACGATCCCGGCTTCCGCCGGCACGGGCACAAAGCTGTGCACGAAGTAGAACTGCGACCCGGACGGCACGCCGCGCCAGACCGGATGGCCCCGCACGAACTCTACCCCGTTCCAGCCCATGTGGGGCACCTTGAAGCTCGCGTCTACCGCGAGGGGTTCCACCGAGCCGGAAAACAGGCCGATGCAGGCGGCCTCGTCCTCCGCGCTGCGCTCGAAGACGATCTGCGCGCCCAGGCAAATGCCTGCCAGAGGGCGGCCGGTGGCGGCGTAGTCCACCAGCGCCTCAGCCAGCCCGCTCTCCCGCAGCACCGCCATTGCCGTGCCCGCCGCGCCGACTCCGGGGAATATCAGCCGCTCGGCCCTGAGCACCTCTTCCGGCCGGTCGGTGACGTGCGCGACGCACCCGACCTTCTCCACCGCGAGCCGGACGCTCGTCAGGTTCCCCGCCTTGTAGTCCACGATGGTAACGCTGTTCTTGTCCATATCCGTTGTCCGTCAGCGCGCCCCCTGCAGGAGACGCCAGTGAGCAGTGAGCAGCAAGCGGTGACTCGCAATCGTGTCTACTCGGCCTCGGCGGCGGCCAGCGCCACATGGTATTCCTGGAGCGTGCGCACGGTGAGGCGTTTCTCGATCTGCGCCCGGATGCCTCGCGCGGCGGCGCCGGCTGCCGCCATCGTCGTAATGACCGGAATGCCGTGCAGCACGGCGTATCGGCGGATTCGCGCCTCGGCCGTGCGCGAGCCCCGGCGGCTCGGCGTGATGATGACCAGGCTCACCTCGCCGTTCATCAGGGCGTCCAGGATGTTGGGCCGGCCGGCCTGTATCTTATGAACCATCTCGCTCCCCACACCCGCTTCCTGCAGCGCCGCGTACGTGCCGGAGGTGGCGAGGATCCGGAATCCCATTTCCTCCAGGCCCCGGGCGATCTCGACGGCCCGCGGCTTGTCACTGTCGCGCACGGTGAACACCACAGTGCCACTGATCGGCAGCGCCTGGCCCGCGGCCATCTGGCTCTTGGCGAACGCCATGCCGAACTCCTCGGCAATCCCCATCACCTCCCCCGTCGAGCGCATTTCGGGTCCCAGGATGATGTCGCAGTTAGGGAACTTGTTGAAGGGGAGCACGCACTCCTTGACGCTGAAATGGGCGGGCACGACCTCCTTGGCGAAGCCGAGTTCCTTGAGAGTGGCGCCCGCCATGACCTTGGCGGCCATGCGCGCGAGGCTCAGCCCCACGGCCTTGCTCACAAATGGGACGGTTCGCGACGCGCGGGGGTTGACCTCGAGCAGATATACCTCGCCGCCCTTCACGGCGAACTGCACGTTCATCAGCCCGCGCACGTCCAACTCGCGCGCCAGCGCCCTGGTCTGATCCATGATCTCCTGCACGGTCTCGGGCGCGAGGCTGTGTGGAGGGATTGTGCAGGCGCTGTCGCCGCTGTGCACACCCGCCTGCTCGATGTGCTCCATTACGCCGCCGATCACGGCCGACTCTCCGTCCGCGATGCAGTCCACGTCCACCTCGGTCGCATCGTCGAGGAACTTGTCGATCAGCACCGGGTGCCCTGGACTCGCCTCGACCGCCAGGAGCATCTTCTCGCGCAGCTCGGCCTCGTCGTAGATGATGAACATCGCCCGGCCGCCCAGCACGTAGCTCGGGCGCATGAGTATGGGGTAGCCCAGGCGGTTCGCCTCGGCCGCTGCGTCATCCACGTTCGCGGCGATCCCGTTCGGCGGCCGGCGCAGACCCAGCTTCTCGAGCATCTGCTCGAACTCGTGTCGGTCCTCCGCGCGCGCGATGCTCGCCACG
>CAZHPE010000161.1:0-6532 GCA_964534775.1 uncultured candidatus Brocadiaceae bacterium | reverse complement strand
AGGGGTTTGATTTTTTAGGCTATCGAGTGGTACCGGGCCGTCGGCTCCGGTCTTCTGCGATGGCAGGAGAATCTGTCTGCCTCCGGAGCGCTCTCGGGTGCCTTGGAAGACAGAGATGCGTCAAGAGGGCTGAGCACTCGGACCCCAGCCCTTGCCGTCGAGCAAGACGATTTTTTCACGCTGAAGATCCGAGACCCGGTCGAGTGGGTGGTGCAGGGAATAAATCATGCGGGATCGACAGCCCGGGGCGAGGCGGCCGGTCGGCTCTCTGAAAGCCAGTAGACCGGCGGGCGTACCCGTGGCGCTGTGGAGTACATCCACGGCAGACAGTCCCGCCTCCTGCATGAGCTCGAGCTCTCGCAAGAGCCCGCGACCGTGGGGTACACCGCACGATCCGGCGTCACTGCCAGCGATGATGTGGACACCCATGTCGCTGGCGCGCGCGAGCATGACCTGATGGTCGGAGACGATGCGCTCGAGCTTTGACACGATGTCCTTGTCCCACCCGATTTCATCCGCCCGGTCGGCCTGCACCTTCACCGGCGCGATCGTGGGAACCCAGCCCATCTGCAGGTCTCGCAAGCGCGCGAGCTGGTCTTCCGTGATGAAGAACCCGTGCTCGACCGTGTTCACTCCCCCGGCAATGACGTTCTCCACACCATCGGTTCCCGATGCGTGCGCAAAGGTTTGCCGCCGCTGGCGCTTCGCCGCCTCGACGTACGAGCGCACCTCGTCTGCGGACATCTGAGGGGGGGCAGTCACCGCGCCTTTTTTGAAGTTGATGATTCCTGTCGCGATCAGCTTGATCCGGTCGGCTCCCTCCTTCACGCGTCCGTCGACACACTCCGCGGCGCCGGGAAACTCTTCTGTAGGTCGCGACATGAAGCTGCCGTAGCGTCCCTTGTGGTGAATCGCGGCGCCGGGGCTATCGATGTATCCCGTGGGGGAAATCGTGCCGTGGCGCTCGGCGCATCCGGCGGCGAGTCGCAGCCCGACGCCGTCCTTGTCGCCCGCATCACGAACGGCCACAACGCCGGTCTCCGGGAGCGCCGCCCATCGTGCCTCGGCCTGCTCCAGGAGCCACTCTGCCGGTTGGGCCAGGTACTCCTTGCGAACGGTAAAGTCAACCGGGTCCCCATCGAGAAAGAGGTGGGCATGCGATTCGATCAGGCCCGGGAGCACCGTCATGTCCGGCAGGTGGAGATCCGGCTCGGACTGCTCCGGCCGCAGCACCTCGGCTGTGGGCTGCTCTCCGGCGCGCCCGACATGGCGGATTTTCAGCGCGTCGTACACAAGGTGAGCGTCCGTCAGAACCACCTCGCCATCGAAGAGCTTGCCGACACGGACCCAGACGGGACGCTCCGCGGATTCCGTTTCGACGGCGGCTGTGAACTGCTCGAGGCTCGGCTTCAATTTTTTACCTGCCCGGTTTCCGGGTATCACGCGAGGGTCTCATGAGGACGGTCGCTTCTTCCGGCGTTTGCGCTGGTACAAATCCATGATACGGATCGCCTGTCGGAAGCCCGCGTCCTCCTGCGTCTCCCCCTCCTTGGGCCGTCCTTCAGCCAGGGCCTGGGTCACGACTTCGAGGTGTCGATCGTCCGGCTTCAACGGGTGAAGATCCTTCTCAGGGCTCCCCAGAACGAAATCCAGCCCCGCCTCCAGAGCGAGTGTGATGTAGGCGTTCTCCAGCCCCTCCCGGATCTCCTGCGGCACCCCGAAAGAGAAGTTCGTCAACCCCACTGAGAGGTGGACGCCCTTGAGGTCCGGGTCGGCTCGAATCAGCTTCATCGCGTCGAGCCCCATATTCACGAGCCCGTAGATGTCGGCGCTGATGGGTGCGAGGCCGGGATCGATGATGATCTGGTCGTTCGTGCGTCCGGCTTTCTCGGTGAGCAGCTCCACGAACTCCCTTGCGGTCCGGTGCACCTCTTCGGGGAGGAAGCACTGGGAGCCCCCGCCCTCGACGAACTTCTCCGAGGCCATGACGACGACGCGCGTGTCGTATTCGCGGATCAACTCATACATGGCATCGAGATCCAGGCGGGAGGCCGCGACTGAGTTGAAGATCGCGGGGCCGCTGCGCTCGGAGTCGTAGATCTCGAGGCATTTCCGGTGAAATTCTATCCAGGGGTTGTCGAACGCAAGAGGTAGCGCCGTTGCCTCCTGGAGAGCCGGGACGATATCGGGAATGAAGTCGATCATCTCCTCCGGACGCACTCGGAGCTGCTGCGTTCCGTCGAGGTTCACGGTAAGGGCATCCGCGCCGAGCTGGTCCTGAAGCTGCGCCAGCTTCTGGTAGGCCGCGGTGTCGCGCTTTGCCCAGGCGCGCCGCGCCCGTGCAAAGGAGTGGTTCATCAACTCCCCGATCAGGCCGAACGGCCTCGGGGTGCGTGCGGCTTTGTTCTTTGCCGCATCGCTTGTGTTACTCATGGGACTTCTCGCTTTCTTTCTTGCTCTTACTCTTGGAGTGTGTGGGCGCTGGCTTGCCGTGGTGGTCCCGCCCGAGGAACTGGTTGGCCCAGCTCGAGGTTCCCCGCAGCGCCTCGTCGGGGGTGACGGGGGCGTGCTCGAGCAGGTCCATTTCCTTCCCCTCGAACTTCAGTCGATCGTAGGCGCGCGCCCAGATACATTCAAAATCGTCCACCTCGCACAGTCCGTCCCGGGTTCCACCACACGGCCCGTTTCGCTGGTTTTTCGCACATTGTGACTCCGGGCACAAGAACGCGATGTCCGGCAGCGAACAGTCCCCACAATCCTTGCACCGATAAAGTAAGCTCTTCCCCGCGTGCTCGGCGGCGCGCAGCAGGGCCGGGCCCTGCTTCTTGTCCTTTGCGTTCGTATAGAGCTTCCTTCCCCAGCGGTAAAGGCGCGTATGGGGCAGGAAAACCCGGTCGTGGATCCACCGGCTGAAACGATATCCCGCAGTGACATTGCGAGTGAGCGGTTGCGATCCGTGCGACGCCACGTACGCTGGATGGAGGCGCTCGGGGTCGGCCAGGCCGGTCTGCTCGTCCTCGGCGTAGAGGTAAAACTCTTCGTCCTGAGGGTAGCGAATTTCCCGGGCGAACTGCCGCCAGTCCTCCGATGAGAAGGCCGCCTCGAGGTCCAGGATCTCGCGGATCTCCTTCATACTGTGGACACCGCCGAGGTATGCACCGCGAAACCCCATCCCCCGGAAACAGGCAATCTGCTTTGCCGCGAGCTCCTGGAAGTAGCGCTTCCCTCCGTCGGGGCCTCGTGCCTGCTTCTCGCACTCCTCCAGCAGCTTCTCACCGATGATCACTCCCGGTATCTTCTGGGTCCTGAAGAACCGAGCGGTGGCGAGCGACAGCAGGTAGACGTTGCCGATCAGCGGCACCTCCGGGTGTCCGCAGCGTGTCAGGTGAACCAGCATCTCGTGGCTCTTGCGGGAATCGAAGCCGATCTGTGCGATGATGAACTGCGCCCCGACCTCGAGCTTCTTCTCCATCTTCAGGTACTGCGGCACGACCTCGTTTTCCCTGCGCTTGAAGTTCGTGGCGACGGCGCCGAGAAAGAAGTCGGTCGGCTCGAGCGGCCTCTTGCTCTTGTTTGGCTTCACGGCCGGGCGGCCGAGCCCACGATTCATTTCTCCCAGCAGCGTCAGTAGACCCACCGAGTCGATGTCGAAGACGGGCTTGGCCTGGCCGTGGTAGCCCTTGCCCGGGTAATCTCCGGTCAACGCGAGAATGTTGTGGAACCCCTCGCTGCCGAGCTGCCAGGCCTCGCTTTCCAGACCGTGTCGATTGTAGTCCTTGCAGGAGAGGTGGATCATCACCTCCTTCCCGCCGTAGAGAAGATTCTTGCCCAGGGCCATCGGGCTGAGCATGGGGTTGCCACCGGCGTTGTCTGTGATCGAGACCCAGTCCACACGCTCCGATTCGCCCAGGTCCGCCGCGAGCCGGCGGGTCTGGCGGGCCTTCTGCTCCTTCATCGTCCCACGCGTCGTGACCAGCTCGACACCGATGAGGAAGTCGTCCCGGGCCATCAATTTTTGTTTCAGCGTGTGCATGGGTTGCATCTGTGAGGAGGGGTGTTCCCGAACCGAACAATTCTATCGATTATAATTCCATTGACTCCATGAAATCCAAGCATTGTGGAGCGGATGCCTCGCCCTCAGTGCGCAAGTGCTGCCTGCCCAAACCACTCCTCATACGTGGCGCATGCCGGCGGAGCGTCGATAGCCTTGTGGGCCTGCACCTTGATCTCGCTGCGCTCAACGAAGTCTTTGCACCAGATGCCTTGAAGGTTGGCAGGCAGACAGCCCGGCCGTGAACTGCTCATGAGCAGGTAACGGCCCATCTGGAAGAACAACGCGATCAGCTCTGGATCGTCGTGGCCTGCTTCCAGCAAGGCAATTCGCCGGTCGGTCGGCAGGTGCCTGTTGTTGCCCGAGCCCAGGTCGATCCTCACCCTGCGGAACAGCCTGCGATGCTCGTCGACGTGGGCATCGCGGAGCTCATGGTAGGCTCTCCCGGCGGCTCGTGACAAGACGGCCTGGCAGAGCGCAGCCGGGTCGCCTCCCGCTTCATTGACCCCACCGTAGCTCGTCGCGCCGGCGATCAGCAGCCGCACCTCGCTGGCCCCCACGATGTCGATGTTTCCCCCGCAACCGGAAAGCTCACCACCTGTGGCGCGCACCATGGCCTGCGCTTCGAAACGCATACCCGCATTCTCGCCCGTCTCGTGGTGTTCACATTGCACCTGACCGCGGAGAATCAACGTGTTGCCGCCCTCGGTGATGCACGAGGCGTCCTGTTGGCGGGTCATGGTTATGCTGCAGTCGATGGCGTCGTTGTCCGCGTGTATGCGCACGACGATTACATTGTCGGGAACAGAGGCGAATACCTCTCGGACGCAACGAATCCCTTCGAGTTCGTAGATCGTCTCGGCGATTCCCGTGTCCAGGTCCAGACTGCGACAATAGTCGGAGGTCCCTATCGTCGAACCGAAGTCGATGTGGAGATCGCCCAAGGACTGATAGGACTTCACTGTCGGTGGATCGCCCATCATCTCCCGCTCGGCCAGCTCCGTAGCCTCGATGTTCCGGCCTTCGAATATGAGCCGTCGCACTTCGCCGAGCGCCTCGAGAGCGCCTCCGCGGGCTCTATCGCGGGCATAGCCGTCCCAGAGCGTGTCCTCATTCAACTGAAGACGCTCCCGGCCCGCCCCCCCAAAGACCATGGCGCCCAGTCTACCATTCCCCACGGGCAGCGCATCGACCCATTCCTCCGCCGGCTGAAGGAACCACAGTTTCATTCCGTGATCGGTATCTTCAGGAACACCCTTCATCGTCGAAATCCTTCCGTTCAGTTCCCCCTCGGACGCCGTCGCGACCTCCGGTCAGTTGCGTACAGGTAGAGATATGGTGGCCTTCGTGCTACATTATCCAGATAATATAATCTGAACATCTCTTTGAAGGTTGAAGGGGGGGGCAGCGAATTGGCAGGCAAGATGACCGGCGCGGTTGCCGACACCCAGCTCTCCGCGCATCGACGAGGCGCGACCAAGCCCGGGTTGAATCCCCAACTGGCACAGCTGCGGGCCGCGGCGCTGGAGCGACACGGAGCCGGCGCCTGCAGAGTGCCGGCGCTACCGTCGATCGACGCCCAGGCCTGGCTGCAACACACCGACGACGAGGACTGGCTGCTCTGGCGCGCCCGAAGAGTAGCCGCAAGACTCGCAGCGATCCCGATCGAGCTCTCACCGGGCGAGCGCATCGTCGGCCGACCGGAACTGCGTGAACCAACCGCGGAGGAAACCGCGAAGACGGAGCGCCTGGCGGAGGTCCTGGACGCGATCCCCCCCTTTCCCGGTGGAGACGCCGGCCATTTCCACCCTGATTACGAGAAGCTCTTCAAACTCGGCATCGGCGGCATCCGCGCGGAGATCCAGGAAAGGCTGGGATCCGCGGCAACGGCGGAGCAACGCGCGTTCTACCAGGCCTGCGGCATCGCCATGCAGGGGTTGTCCCGGTATGCCCTGAGGGTGGCCGGGGCATGTGAGCAAAGCGCCGATGCCGGTTCGACCGAACGCGGCGACCTGGCGCGCATCTGCCGCCGCGTCGCCGCCGAACCGCCCGCCACGTTCCACGAAGCGATCCAGCTGATGTACCTGGCCATCATCGGCCTCTGGTTCGGAGAGGACCACGGACTGACGACTCCGGGCAGGATGGACCAGACCTTGCGGCCGTTCTACGAAGCCGACCTGGCGGCCGGGCGCATTACCCGGCAACAAGCACTAGAGCTGATCTGCTGTCTCTACATCCAGCTGAACATGGTGCTGGGCCCCGGCTCGGCGATCTCCGTGATGGTCGGCGGGCGGGATCGCCACGGCCGCGACGCCACCTGCGAGCTGACCTATCTGTGCCTCGAGGCCCGCCAGGCGACACAGCTGGCCTATCCGACGGTGGGGCTGGCCTGGCACGAGGAGACGCCGGCGGAATTGACCGGTTTCGCCTGCCGCATGATCCGCACCGGCATCGGCGACCCCGCCTTCTTCAACGACGAAC
>CAZHPE010000160.1:0-6623 GCA_964534775.1 uncultured candidatus Brocadiaceae bacterium | reverse complement strand
CGAGTGGTCCCCTTTTGGGCGCACGTCGTGGCTCCCTTTTACTTGCACATCGCCACTTCAGGTACGTGCGAGGGCCGGACGGAGGCAGTAGCCGAGGGCTCTGGGGCCGGAACCGGCCGGACTATTGTTGAGCCGTGACGACTAGCGGGATGATTCTTGAACTCAGGCCCCGGGAAAACGCCCACGCAACTGCAAAAGCCCAATGCCGCCAACAGTCTTCCGATGGAACTTATGGGACCCTTAACCGGGCTTTCCATTTGGCAGAACAGTCCAGTGATGCTGCCGATGGCATGGACTGTACGGTACCCGGGTCACCCCGTCAAGCCCGAAAGCAGCAGCGCAGCAGCGAGCGGGGAGCCGTCCAGAAGGGAAGCGCCGTCCTTGCAGTCCTGCGAGAAGCCCGCGTGGAAGAAAAAACCTGTGTGTGAAAAGCCGCGCGGAAGCAGCCCGGAGGAAAGCAAGGCCGCATCAGACCTTCCCGCTTGGCCTCCGGGGACCCTTCGCCCCCAGAAACCGAACCATACCCCCCGCCCTCAGTAGCGAGGTTCCCTGCTTACTTATGTCCCTCCGGCATGCCCAGTTCCTCACCATCTCGGAAAACGTTGAACATTCTGCGAGGGTCTTGCGACTAAGCGCTTCCGGGCAGGGGTGTAGATCGCTCTGGTAGACTCGAAGAAGCATGCGAAACTACGGAATAATGAGTAGGCGAAGGACAGTCTTGGCAGCCGCGCGTGTGCTTGCCCTGGTGGCGATCTTGGCCACCACGTGGGCGCTGCCTCTTGTCCATTCAGCCGTTAGGCACAATGAGACGCGCGTGGCGCATTTCCAAGGGCCCCACGCCGCGCAGACTTGCAGTTCCCTTGACGTCAACGCAAGCCATGACCAAGGGAGCAGTTACGAGTGCCAAGTCTGCATCTTCCTCCTCAACTTCCACATCCAATTCGTTCGGCCGAGCGGTACAGCCGCTCAGCGGCGCCCCCTGGCGGGCGTTGCACCGTGTGCCCACGCTCCGGTCGAACAGTCGCTTCCAACACTGTCCAAGCCGCGAGCTCCTCCCTGCATGCTGTCAAACGCGGGGCTTTCCTGAAGCGCCCCCTTCGGCAGTTCTGCCCGTTTGAACGCCTCGACCCCGCACAGGTGGGGCCAGTCCCCGCCGGAGCGGACAGGTAAGCATGCAGGCCAGAGGAGCAAACCCCATGGACCGATGGTGCGTGGTTCTCGCCACAACGATTGTATACCTCCAGACTGCGACATCCGCAACGGCCCACGAGATCCCGGACGCTGCCGACGACGTCCAGTCGCTCAAGGCCGAGGTCGCCGCTTTGCGCTCGGGCCTCGACGAGCAGCGGAAGAGTTACGAAGCCCGGCTCGGCAATCTCGAACGACAGCTGGATGTACTCGCCAGAAAGACCGAACAGATCGTTGCCCAGGAGTTTGCGCCCACCACGGAAACAATGGACAGAATCCTTCGCGAGGCGCAGGCACCTTCATCGTTGGACCTGCGGGGCGCGATCCAGAGCTTCAACCCGGAGATCAGCGTCAACGCGGACTTCTTCCTCCACTACGGCAGCGGCGAAGATGGCGAACTCGACGAGGAGTTTCTGCTGCGCGAGGTGGAGATAGCGTTCGGCGGCTACATCGATCCCTTCGCGCGCGCGGACATATTCCTTGCGATTCACAAGGAACACGCAGATCATGAGGAAGGGGGGCACGAAGAGGAGGAGGAGGAGGAGGGGGAGGCGCATGGAGGATATGGCGTCGAGATTGAGGAGGCATACCTGACCCTGCTGAACCTGCCGTGGGGCCTTCAGGCCAAGGTCGGGAAGTTCAGGGCGGGCTTCGGCAAGGTGAACCTCCAGCACCTTCATGCGCTCCCCTGGGTCGAGTACCCGCTCGTCATCCAGAACTACTTCGGTGAAGAGGGTCTCGCAGGCCTGGGCGTGTCGGTCAGCAAGCTCATTCCCAACCCGTGGGACCACTACATGGAACTGACCTACGAACTCTTCAACAACGACAACCCCCATCTGTTCGCCGGGGAGGACGCGGACGACTTCGTGCACCTCTTGCACCTGAAGAACTTCTTCGATCTTTCGGAGAGTTCGACCCTTGAGTTGGGACTTAGCGCCGCCACGGGGCCGAATGACGCCGGCCACGGGAGCAACCGGACTTCCGTGGCCGGTGTGGATCTGACCTACCGCTGGAGACCGCCACAGGAGGGGCTCTACAAGTCCCTGCTTTGGCAGACGGAACTGCTCTCTGCCCGCAAGGACATGGAGAACGGGACCGAGGGCTCGTGGGGCATGTTCTCCGCCCTGGAGTATCAGCTTGCCAGGCGCTGGTTCATCGGCGGGCGGTATGACTTCTCTGAGCTGCCGGACGACGCCAGCTCCCGCGAGAACGCCTTGTCCGCTTACCTCACGCATCGTCAGAGCGAGAACACTTTCTGGCGGCTGGGCTACCAGTTCAGCGACCGCAATTTCGAGGTGGCAGGGAGAAAGCAGGACCACCAGCTTTGGCTGCAACTGAATATCGGCCTGGGGGCCCACCCTGCCCACAAGTACTGATTCCCGGAGGGTTCGAGCAATGAAACAGTGGTTTCCTGCAGTCCAGAGCATTCTCGTGTTCGTCCTGGTGGGCTTGTGGGGTCAGGGAGATGCTGCGGGCGCCGACATCTTGAAGGTGGTCACAACGACAACGGACCTGAAATCCATCGTCGAAGCGGTCGGGGGTGAGGCGGTGGAGGCGACTAGCATCTGTCGCGGCTATGAGAATCCGCACGCCATCCAGGCCAAGCCCAGCTACATGATGGCCGCGCGGAAGGCCGACCTGTGGGTCAGGGTCGGAATGGACCTGGAGATTGGCTACGAGCGTCTGATCATCGAGGGATCGCGCAACCGCAAGATCCGTGTGGGATCGCCCGGGCATCTCGACGCCTCCAGCGGCGTGCTTCGCCTTGAAGTACCACAGGCGAAGGTTACGCGGCTGATGGGCGACGTTCACCCTCTCGGCAATCCCCACTACTGGCTTGATCCGCTGAACGGGCGGATTATGGCAAAGACGATCGCGGGCCGGCTAGCGGAGCTCTCCCCCGGGAAAGCCGACCTGTTCCGGCAGAACCTGCATGCCTTTCAGGAAGCCCTTGATCAGCATATGTTCGGGGCCAACCTCGTCCAGCAGGTCGGCGGAGAAAGGCTCTGGGCGCTTGAACTGGACGGCAAGCTCGATGGATTCCTGGAAGCGGAGAAGCTCGAACACAAGCTCGGAGGCTGGCTGGCGAAGATGCGCCCCCTAAGGGGGCGGAAGATCATCACATACCACCGTAGCTGGTCGTACTTCGCGGGCCGTTTCGGTCTTGTCGTGGCAGACGAGCTGGAGCCGAAACCCGGCGTTCCACCAAGCCCCAGCCATCTTGCGGAAGTGATCGAGCGTGCAAACAGGGAGCACATAGAAGCCATTCTGATGGAACCGTTCTACCGGCGCAAAGCCGCCGACTTCGTGGCATCAAGGACCGGTGCAAAGGTGCTGGTGTGCGCCCACTCTGTGGGCGGCCAGAAGAAGGCGGGTGACTACCTGTCTTTGATCGACCTGGTGGTAAGCAGATTGACCGTGGAGCCCCAGAAGGAATCCCCATATGGGTGAAGGACCGGGCTGCATGCCGGAGGTTGGACCAGTGAGCGATGCCATCATCGTGTGCGAGCATGTGAGTGTGGCATACGGGCGGGACGAGGTGCTGCATGATGTGTGTGTGCAGATCGAGCGCGGGGCCTTTCTGCCTGTCGTGGGGCCCAACGGCGCCGGCAAGACCACGCTCCTGCGGGTGATCCTCGGACTCACAAGGCCACGGCGGGGAAGGATTCGCACTCCCTTTCATCGCTGCCCGCCGGGTTACGTGCCTCAGCATAAGTCGATCGATCCGCTCTTCCCGGTATCCGTGCGCCAGATCGTTATGATGGGCCTTTATCCTCATCTCGGATGGTGGCGCAGGCTCAGCAAGGCGAACAGGGATTCGGTCCAGACGGCGCTTGAGCAGCTCGGCCTGGCGGACCATGCGAACAAGGCCTTCAGGGAACTCTCCGGCGGCATGAAGCAGAAAGCCCTCATCGCCCGGGCGCTTGTCAGCGGGGCTGAAGTGTTAGTAATGGATGAACCAAGCTCGGAACTGGATGAGCAGTCGGAGAGGGAGATCCTTGCCCATCTGTGCCGGCTCAGCAAAGAGGAAGGAAAGACGGTGATCCTGGCCCATCATGGCCTCGACCATGTGGCGGAACTCACCCCCGTGCTCTGCCTGGTCAACCATGGTCGCGTTAGCCTCGCGAGGACAGGGGATTTGCTCGCCTCTGATCGGGGGCGTCGGAAGGGAGCTCGGACGCTTAAGGAAGGAGCCCAGTAATCGTGGCCGGCGATCTTGAAACGTTCTGCCGCCTGTTTCCGCATGCGATCGTGGCGGGCCTCGTCATAGGCTCGGTCTGCGCGCTGCTTGGCGTCTTCGTCATACTCAAACGGGTGGTCTTTATCGGTATCACACTCTCGGAGGTCGCCGCATGTGGCATAGCACTAGCAATGATCTACAACGTGCCACCTTTGATCGGTGCCGGCGTTCTGACGCTTGCGACAGTGGCCGCCCTTTCCTACCCCTTTGAGATGGACCGCATACCCCGAGATGCGATACTGGGCGTCATATTCGTTCTCGCGTCCGCCTTCAGCATCCTTCTTGTTGCGAAGAGCGGCTTCGGTCTCCAGGAGGTAAAGGCGCTTCTCTATGGCGATTTGATCCTGACCTCGCCACGAGACACGGCTGTCATCCTCGGGGCCCTTCTGCCGGTGCTCGCCTACCTGTTGGTATTCCTTCGCCCCACGCTCTATTCGTTCCTTGACAGGGAGGCGGCGAAGGTTCTCGGGGTAAGGGTGGGCTTCTGGGGGCTGCTGTACTTCCTAGCGCTGGGACTGGCGGTTTCGGCCTCCTCGAAGACGGCCGGGGCCCTGCTCGTCTTTTGTTACCTCGTGGTGGCGCCGTCTGCAGCCCTGTTGCTGACCAGGCGGCTCAAGCTGGCCATGGCGAGCGCCGTCTTGGTGGCCGGTGTCTCAACGGTTCTTGGGATCTACTGGTCATTCAGCCGCGATCTTCCGACAAACCAAACCGTCGCAGCAACGACATGCGGATTCTTCATCGTGTGCCTCTTGCTCCGGGGGATCGGGCGAATCGTCTCACGGAAGCGGGCCGCCCCGAATGCCATCCATACACATGCGCATTCCCAAGCCGAGAGACAAGAGCGCAAGAAAGATTGACAAGTCCCTGTTGCACGGCTACAGTGCATCGTCAAGCGAACGGGTGTCCCTCCCGAGAACCTCATCGGAGCGTGGCCAGGTTCCAGCTGCGTGCTGATTTCGGAGTGATCCGGGGAAACATGGGGGGCGTCTACGGTCGTGGAGGGATTCGGCAGTCCGTTCAGGTAGACGAGAAGCATCTGCAGGCGGAATCCGGGCCTGGCGGGATGGGGTCGACAGTGGCATGCCACGCGCTTACGCCGCGCGCGTGTGACGATGGTGCAGGCCGCCAACCTGTGGAATGGTGAGCACCTGGCGCTTCCGTCACCAACTGTTACTGCGTCGCTGCCGAGCACAGCGCCAGTCCCTGTCGCCGGCACCTTAGGCTCGCATGGACTCGATCATCGCTGAAGCCGAAGGCGGTACTACGTCGAAGAGATTGCCGTTTCTCTTCATTGCCATACTGCATTCCCTCCCAGGTGCTTCCGTGGTGCTTCCGTCACTGACCGTTTCGGCCTTGCCCGTAAGAGTCATCTATGCTACAACTTGCGTCAGGATTCCGCAATAGCCGGTTTCGCCGGGGGGCGAACCACTGGCGCTACGGCAAGGAACAAACGGTCCACTTGGCCACGCTCTCTCCATGCAGCGCGCCCACGCACATTCTTCTTTCGCTTTTGGGTCGCCTCCTGCTGTCTATACCAGCCGCCAGCGGATTATCATCAGGTCCGAGTGACCCGTCAGGTAGGCCCACCGGCCGATGTCGCCCTTGGCGTCCCCGTCGGAGGAGCCGATGAGCGTGAGCATCTCCGCGCCGTCAGGAGAGACGGACGCCGGGAACCCTGCCACCTTGCCGTGCGCAAGGTAGTAAACCTCGTCCTCCCACGTCCGGCCGCCGTCTTGGCTGACCATAGCGCGGCCGGTCGAGAGGTTTCGGGGATACCGGTGGTCGTGGATGACTACGACGCGGTCATCCGACAGACCCACCCCGGCCCCGTGGCACTGGCCGAAAAGGGTGGTCAACTGGCGCGGCTCGCTCCAGGTGCTCCCGCCATCCTCGGAATCAGCAAGGAAAACGTGCTTGTAGGGAGACTTGAGCCCGAGCGCGGCCGCCCCGGTGCGCTCGAGAAGGTCGGGGGGATCGTCGGGGAGGCTTGGCCGCTGGTAGCGTATTACCGCCAGCAACTTTCCGCCGGGCAGTGCAGCCACGCTGACCTCACAGCACCATTCCCCGAGGACCGAACGCTCGGGCCAGGTTCGGCCCCCGTCAGTAGAACGGAAGGTATAGCATATGTGGGCCCTGGACAGCACACTGCCCAAGTCCTTGCTAAGGGTTGCCTCGCAGGCCATGACGGGCACCA
>CAZHPE010000159.1:699-6639 GCA_964534775.1 uncultured candidatus Brocadiaceae bacterium | reverse complement strand
AGCTCGGCTATCCCGGCCTGACGGACTACGCCGCTTCCAAGGGCGGCATCGAAGCGATGGTCCGCAGCCTCGCCTGCGACATGGCCACGGCGAACGTACGGGTCAACGCGGTCGCGCCCGGCACCACCAAGACGCCCATGACCGAGGGCCTTTGGGGCGACCCTGCGAAGCGCGCCGCGCATGAGGCGACGATCCCGCTCAAGCGCTTGGCCGACGTGAACGATCAGGCGATGGCCACGCTGTTCTTGGCGAGCGATCTGTCCACCTATATAACGGGCGCGGTGCTTCCCGTCGACGGGGGGCTCACCGCGATGCAGCAGGATTTCGTCGATCTGGACCTGAGAGGCTGGTGACGCGCACCCCTTGAAAGACGGGCGCGTCGCGCAGCATGAAAGGAAGCAACTCGTGGGCAAGCTCGAGAACAAAGTGGCGATCGTCACCGGCGCCACGAGCGGGATGGGGCGGGCGATCGCCGAGCTGTTCGTGCGGGAAGGCGCCGCGGTGATCGTCGGCGGACGCAACCGCGAGCGCGGCGACGAAGTCGTCGGCGGCATCCGTGCCGAGGGCGGGAACGCCGAACTCTGCCTGGGCGATATCAGCACGTGCGAGGGCAACGAGGCGCTCGTGCAGAAGGCCACGGAGGCCTTCGGCGGCGTCGACATTCTCGTGCCGAACGCCGGCAGCCTCGGCCTCGGCTCGGTGACGGAGGTGCCGCTCGAAACGTGGCGCGAGACCATTGCCACGAACCTCGACGCGGTCTTCTTCCTCGCGCGCATCGGCATCCCGGAAATGCAGAAGCGCGGCGGCGGGAGCATCGTCGTCAACGGTTCCATCGCCGCGTTCCATTGCTTCCCGAATCACCCCGCCTACTGCGCCTCGAAGGGTGCTCTCATCCCCTTGGTCAAGCAGATCGCCATCGACTACGGGCCCGAGATCAGGATCAACCTCATCTGCCCGGCGCAGGTGGACACGCCGCTTCTGCGGTATTCGGCCCGGGCGTTTCCCGAACCCGACAAGATCATTCAGGAGGTGGCGGACGGGATGCCGATGAAGCGGATCGGCGTGCCCGAGGACATCGCGAAGGCCGCGTTGTTCCTTGCGAGCGACGACGCCTCGTGGATCACCGGGACGTCCCTCACGATTGACGGCGGCGCGATGTGCGGCGGGTGAGCCGGGCGCCCTGCGTTTGCTTGTGCACGCAAGGGAAGCGCGAGGCCATCCTGATCGGAAGAGAGGGTTGAGATGGAACCACCGAGCTCAGGGAAAGCAGCGGACCCGGTCACCGGCGCGCTGCGCCTTGAGGATGGGCGCCTGTCCTACGCGCACAGGGAAGGGACGGGTCCAACTCTCATTTTCATCCCCGGTAGCTTCTGCGATCGTGAGCAGTGGGACGGCGTGATCGCCGCCCTCGATCCCGAGCTCGCCTTGGTTATTGTTGCACTCCCCGGACACGGCGACAGTTGGCCGCCCGTCGCAGCGCCCACTATCGGGTGGTTTGCGCAGCACGTCCTGCTGGTCGCGGACTTGCTGGGCCTGGAGCGGTTCTACGTGGGCGGCCACAGCATCGGTGGAATGATAGCGTTGGAGGTCGCAAGCCAGCACCCATCCCGTGTCCGTGGCGTGGTCTGTGTGGAAGGTGGACCAGGAGCCGGGTCCTCTCCGACGCCTTCGGTGGGGATGTGGCCCCGACGCTTTCTCCAGAACTGCGCGCGCGCATTGCAAGGACGCGCGCGAGGGTTGCGCGGCGCTGGAGCGAGTGTCAGATTGATGAGTTCGGCCAGGGCATATGGACGCGCTGGGACTGTTACGCCTTCCTCCGCGACACCGAGCTGCCCATCCTCGAGCTCTGGGGTGACCGCGGACGCGCCAGACCCCCGTTGGCCAGCATGGCAATCCCGGAGAAGCCAAGCATCGAGGTGTGTTGGGTGGAGAACGCGTCGCATCACCTACCGGCGGAGCGCCCGGCCCTGGTTGGACGGCGGTCATGAGGTTCATCGACCGCGTCGAGCCGCAGGCCGCCGGGTCTTGAAGGTTCACGGCACGGACCGCAGCCTTCGGCGCAGGCATCACAGGAGGTGCAGGATTGATAAAGGCAGCGACGATACCGGCGGTGAACCGACCGGTCGAGGTGCGCGAGTATCCGCGGCCCGAGCTTGAGGATGGGGCGGCGCTGCTGCGGACGGCCTACAGCGAGGTCTGCGGCACGGACATCCACCTCCAGGATGGCCAGCTGCCGGGGACGCCTTATCCACTTATCCCCGGCCACGCGAACGTGGGTTACATCGACGAGCTGCGGGGCGAGGTGCGGGACGCCGACGGCCGGCCCCTGCGTGGCGGGGAGCTGGTCACGTTCCTCGATGTGTACGGCACCTGCGGCGAGTGCTGGCACTGCCTGGTCGCCAAAGCCAGCACGCGCTGCCCGCACCGGAAGGTCTACGGGATAACGTTCGGCGCCGAGGACGGCCTGCTGGGGGGATGGAGCGAATACGTCTACCTGAAACCCGGCGTGCGGATCATCCGCCTTGCGGAGGGTTTGTCGGCGGAAACTGTGATCGGCGGTGGCTGCGGCCTGCCCACGGGGCTGCACGCCGTCGAGCGCTCGGACATTCGGATCGGCGACACCGTGCTGGTCCAGGGTACCGGGCCGGTCGGGTTGAGCGCCATCGCGTTGAGCCGGCTGCGCGGCGCCTGCCGGATCGTTGCAATCGGCGCCCCACGGGTGCGGCTCGAGGCGGCCCGGCGGATGGGGGCGGACGTCTGTCTGGACGCGGAAACTACCGGCGTCGAGGAAAGGCGCGCCGCTGTGCTGGAGGTCACTGGCGGCCGGGGGGCGGACGTCGCAATCGAGGCCACCGGCAACCCGGCGGCCATTCCCGAGGGCCTGGACCTGGTGAGGGACAACGGCTGTTATACGGTCGTGGGCCAATACACCGATCACGGCCCGGTGCAGGTCAACCCCCACACCCAGATCAACAAGAAGCACGTGGACATCCGCGGCGTATGGGGCATCGACTTCTCTCACCTCTACCGGGGCATCATGGTCCTGGGGCGATACAACCCCGAGTTCCATTGGGAGGCGCTCATCTCCCACCGCTTCGGCCTGGATGAGGCCAACGAGGCCCTCGAGTGCGTGCGGTCGGGCGAGGCGATCAAGGCTGTCATCCGCCCGTGAGCGATGGCTGCGCGGGGAACTTCACAGTGGTCCCGGAAAAGCGGAGAACATGTGGCAAGCTTTCGCTGATTCGATTGCCGGTGTGCTGAGTGGCGATAGGGCGCTCCAGCAGGCCTGCGAGCAGTACCGTACCGAATGTTTCTCCACCTTCCCCAACTTCGAGCAGCCCGCCGACCGTTGCGCCGAGCAACTGGAGTTGGCCGGACTCTGCGACGGCGAGGCCGTGTGGTCGGGCTGGAGAACGATGAAGGCCTGGGACATCGAGCGCGCGCGGCTGTGGATGGTTGCCCCGCACCGGGAACTGCTGGCCGACTGGTCGGTCAAGCCACAGTGCCTGGCGATGTATTCCAGGCCGAGCGAACTTGAAGCGGACATAGTCGAGTGGAACGGCGAGGACGGAGTCGACCTGGCCGGCAAGAAGGCCCATGCTGACAGAAAGCGTGGAGTAGTCCACGTAGAACGATAGCCAGTGAACTGCTGCATTGCTATGCTGTAGCGGAGCTGGATGGGGCTTGGGTATGGTCTAACGAGAGGTGTGTTCGACGTGTAGCACCATGGGTGCGGGCGATGACCTATATCTCGCGGCCGACAAGGCTGAGAAACCCTACCGGACAACGTGCCTCGCGGTTTGGGTACCCCTGGATCACTCGGAGCACGTCAGCTCGACGAGCCCTTCCAGCGCCCGGCGGGCACTTCCGGAGTCTATGGATTCGGTCGCGGCCGCGATGCCTTCCCCGACCGAGCTTGCCTTGCCGCCCACGTAGATGGCCGCCCCGGCGTTCAGCAGCGCGATGTCCCGGCGCGCCCCTGTCCGCCCGCTGAGCACATCCCGAATGGCCTCGGCGCCCTCCTCGACGTTTTCGACGATCAACTCTTCCAGGGGCGAGCGCGCGAACCCAACGCTCTCCGGCGTGAGCCGCCACGACGCGACCTTGCCGCCATCGACCTCGGCCACGAACGACTCGTCGGACATGCTCAACTCGTCCAAGCCGTCGGCGCTGTGCACGACCATGGCCTTCTCGGCTCCGAGCCGCAGCAGGACGCCTGCCAGCGTCTCCACGAGGGCCTTGCTGAATACGCCCAGAAGTTGCCTCTTTGCGCCGGCCGGGTTGGTGAGGGGGCCCAGAATGTTGAAGACGGTCCTCTGGCCCACCTCCCGCCGCGGCCCGATGGCATACTTCATGGCCGGATGAAGCTTGACGGCAAACAGGAAGCCGATGCCCACCTCGCGAATGCACTCGGAGACGACCTCGGGCGGAACGTCCAGGTTTACGCCCAGGGCGGTGAGCACGTCGGCGCTGCCGCTTGAGCTTGAGACGCTCCGGTTGCCGTGCTTGGCCACTGGAACTCCCGCCCCGGCTGCCACGAGCGCAGCGACGGTGGAGACGTTGAACGTCCGCTTCTCGTCCCCTCCGGTCCCGCACGTATCCACGACTGGCAGCCCGCCGGTCTCAATCCCGGTGGCGGCCTCGCGCATTGCGCGCGCGCAGCCGGTGATCTCCTCGACGGTCTCGCCCTTCATGCGAAGCGCGATGATGAAGGCGGCGATCTGGGCCTCGGTGGCCTGGCCGGACATGATCAGGCCCATCGCCTCCTGGCACTGCGTCTCGGAAAGATCGCGCCGCTCAACGACCTGCGCGATGTAGGGTTTCAGCATGTCTTCGGCTCCCGAGCGGTGCTATTCTGCCAATATGGTCCAACGGACGATCTCGCACTTGCCGGCCCTCTCATTCGCGACAACTACCCCAAGCCCATTGGGCGGGTTCTCCGTGAGTTTCAGGATCTCGGTGCAGGTCTCGAACCGGCCCTTTCCGGGCAGAAGATGTGCCGTCGCACCGCAGGCTCTTTCGAATACCGCGGGGGTAATGCCGAAAGGGTCGGTGCCAGGAAGAGTGTACTCGCCGCGAACGACATATCGCTCCCCCTCGGCCACCCTGGCTGAAGTGCCAAGGACTTCCTTCACGTTGAACTGCATGGCCGCGAGGTCCGGGTGGGTCTTGCACTCGTCGGCGCTACAGAACGGTCCCCTGACATCAAACTTCAGCGGCCGGTACGGAGCAAACATAGCACCTCTGTCCATCGGCTCCCTCGCCCACCGGATTGCGCCAGGCCCGATTCGTCCTTCGCCCCAACCCTATTTCTTCTCCTGGCTGGCCTTCCGGCGGGTCATGATCTGCTGCTGAAGCTGCGCGGGCACCACCTCGTAATGCGAGACTTCGAGCGTGAACATACCCTCGCCGCCCGTGATGCTCTGCAGCTCCGTGCTGAAGCCGCGAACCTCGGCCATCGGAATCTCAGCGGCCAGAATCTGCAGGGGGCCGGCCTGGTCCATCCCCATGATGCGCCCGCGATGGCCCGTAAGGTTGCCGCTGACATCGCCCATCCGCTCGACCGGAATGGTCACTTCGATCTTGGCGATCGGCTCCAGCAGCACTGGCCCGCAGTTGTCAAAGACCGTCTGGAACGCGCGCGAGCCCGCGATCTTGAAGGCGGCCTCAGATGAGTCCACTGCATGGAACTGGCCGAAGAAGATGGTTGCCTTGACGTCCACTATAGGGCAGCCGGCCAGAATGCCCTGGCCCATGACTTCCCGGATGCCCTTCTCGATGGCCGGCATGTACTGCTGAGGAATCACGCCGCCCTTGATCGCGTCGATGTACTCGAAGCCCGCGCCACGCTCATTGGGTTCCAGGCGCAGGTGGACTTCGCCGAACTGGCCCCGGCCGCCGGTCTGCTTCTTGTGGCGGTACTGGCCCTCGGCATTCCTG
>CAZHPE010000159.1:0-689 GCA_964534775.1 uncultured candidatus Brocadiaceae bacterium | reverse complement strand
GTATGGAACCGAGGGCTCTCGCGTGTCGGCCGAGACGCCGAAGCGGCTGGTGAGCTTATTCAGTGTCACCTGCAGATGCAGGTCGCTCATGCCGGTCATGACGAGCTCGCTACTCTGCCGCTCGCGCTTGAGCCGGAGGGTCGGGTCGCTCTCCGCCAGCTTCTGCAGGCCGGCGTCGATCTTCTGCTCGTCGTCGCGGCTCTTGGGCACCACGGTCAGCGACATCATCGGCTTCGGCATGTCAATCTCGGGCATCTCGAGCGTCCCCTCACCGCCGCACAGCACGTCGCCGAGTTGAAGTTCCTCCACTTTTGACAGGCAGATAATGTCCCCTGCGATAGCACCCTCGACCTCTCGGTGCTCGGCCCCGAAGACCGTGTTCAGATGCCCCAGCCGGATCGGCTTGCCGGTACGGGTCATCTTCACGCGCGATGTCGCTTCCAGAGAGCCGCTGAAGAGGCGGAGGAAGGCCAGCTTGCCCACGTGGGGGTCAGTGACGCTCTTGAAGACGCGCGCGCAGGGCTCCGCCGCCCCGTCTGGCGCAAGCTCAACCTCGGTCCCCTCCCCGTCGGTGGCCGCCCGCTTGGGGCCATCCTCGGGGCTGGGCGCGCACTCGGCCAGGAAGGCGAGCGTTTCCTTGACGCCGATCTTCTTCTCGGCCGCGCAGGAAAGTATGGGCACGATCTTGC
>CAZHPE010000158.1:0-6658 GCA_964534775.1 uncultured candidatus Brocadiaceae bacterium | reverse complement strand
GGACTGCCGGCATGGTGAACTGCGCCGGCCGGTTCCCATGGCCGTCCTGGACCGAGGAGTGTCTCATCGCAGTCGGCCGCAGAATGCCGTCCATGCCGGTGTGCTGGTTTCGCGGCGGGCCTGCACATATTCAATGCCCTACTTCCGCCTGTCGGTCCCTTCCGGGAATGCCCGATCGAATCTCTTCACGGTGCGTGCAAGAGCGAAACGACGGTAAAGACTGTGCGCCCAGCCCTCTGCAAAGGCAACGCCTATGATCAGGCAGACCAACGCCCCAAGGAACGCGCCAGCACTATGCTCCAGGAACTTCAGGCATGCAAGGACACCTGCAATTCGGGCGACGAGACTCGGCACATGCAACCAGACTGACAACCTGCCGCCCCACCATGCTTCTTCCCACCGGCCGATCATGGATCGAAGGTCATCTTCCCATTCCTCTTGCGCACCAAGCGATGTGTCGCCATTGGCTGGAGCTGGCAGAGTCCCTCGCTGCTGCGCCCGCCATCCAGGCATATACTCCTCCCAGAACGGGTGCCACATCCAGTGGCGACCCGTCTTGCCGGAAACCGGCAGCCGCTCCTCGATCAGCTCTATCCTGGTGCCCACAGGGAGTCGCTTGTGGTAGGGCGGGACAACCACGCACCACCGTCGGTCCGACGAAGAGCCGTCGCCTTCCTCATCTGCCCTGATAAGACCGAAGATGCCAGTCAGTACGCCGAACCTAGCGGTCACCGTAGCCGCCATACGTACGCCGTGTGTCCACACCAGCCGGCAGCAATAGACAATCCGCTTTCCCACGACCAATGTCGCTATGGCCCAGAAAGCCAAGGAAAAGAGGAAGCCAAACGCAACGTCCCCCACATCTACGCGGACTCCGTCACGGAGTGGCCTCGTAACCTCAGGTGCAACTGTGAGGAGCAGGAGCGGCAGGAAGAACACAACTCCTGTAATGCGCCGCGCGTAACGGGCGGCGTCACGCTTCAGGTGCTGTAATGCCGGCTCGGGCATGTTCAGGCCCCAATGGCGCCAGCATCGCCTCTTCCTACCGCCCGAATCCTTCGACGCCCTCTCCCCGCATTTCATCCCCCGGCGATGGCGGGGAAGACCGCCACCACGTCGTCGGCGGAGAGCGGCGTGTCCAGCTCCGCATGCCGCCCGTTGACCATCGGCATCGTAACCTTCCCTTCGGGGATGTCCAGCTCTCGAAGCAGGTCACGGAGACTGGTCCCGTCCGCCAGATCCATGGCGCGGGTCTTGAAGCGGCCCTTGCGAAACGCCGCGAACAGCCGAACTTCCACTCGCATCTCTACCCACCGCCTTTCACGCCCCGGAAACGCGCCGTCCGCTTCCCGATCGGGAACCCTGTGCCTCTGCGGCCGCTGCGCCCCATTCTATGTCAACGCAAGCTCGGCCAGTTTCTCTTCCGTAGGCACCCCGTCCTCGGTCCAGCCGCGCTCCTTATAGTACTCAGGCAGCAGTTCCGCCAGCCGATGGACGTGGCCCTTCGAGGCGCCATCGGGCAGTGGCTCTTCCAGGAGCCGCTTTGGCAATATGTCTTGGTCGCTGCCGACGCCGGCCTTGAGATTGAAGGCTCGCTCCAGGTTCCAGATCCGCTCGCCGGCCCGCAGCAGTTCCTCGGTGCTCAGGTCTGCGCCGACGATGGCGTTGAACACGTCGCGGTAGTCGTCGGGGCCGAAACAGAACGAAGTGAACAGGCACAGGCCCAGCGAATCAATCACCGCGGCCATGTCCTGGAACCGCTTGGCCCATGCTGCCTTGCCCTCGATGCTGAAGCGGTCTATCTCCTCCGGGATGCCCAGGACCTCCGGCGAGATCAGGTAGCCGCGGACGTGGCAGCCGCCACGGTTGGAGGTCGCGTAGTTCAGACCGTGGGCCTGCACGCCGCGCGGATCGTACGCCGGAAGCTCCAGCTTCTTGACCGTCATGGACAGCTCCGGCACGCCGTACATCTCGGCGAAGCGATAGGAACCCAGCGCCAGCTTCGCTCCCAGACCCTCGCCGGCCCCGATCTTGCGGGTCCACTCGACGATAGCTTCCCCACGGCCGAACTCCAGCGGTGGCTCGTCCACTTCGTCGGGTTTGAGAACGCCCTTCTCGTACATCTCCATCGCGCACGCAATGGTCGCCCCCGTGCTAATCGTATCCAGGCCGTACTCGTTGCACAACTTGTTGGCCTTGATGATCGGGACCAAGTCGCTGATCCCGCAATCGGCCGAGTAAGCCCAGATGGTTTCATACTCCGGCCCGCCGCCCTCGACGTCCCCGGCCTTGCTGTAGCGCCCGCAGGCAATCGGGCAGCGATAGCACACGTCCTTGCCCGTAACGTACTTCTCGGCCAGAGCCTCGCCCGATGCTTCATCGGCCGCATCGAAGTAACCCGATTGGAAGTTCCTGGTCGGGTATATGCCCACCTCGTTGATGACATTGACGAGCGCGGCCGTGCCGTAGGTCGGCAGGGTGGTGCCGGTGACGGCATTCTCCCTGAGCCTGGAGACGAGGGCCTTCAACAATGCCTTATTCCCCTCCGGGTCGGCCACGTCAACCTTGCCCGAGCCGCGCACGATGATGGCCTTCAGGTTCTTGCTGCCCATGACCGCCCCTACGCCGCTTCGCCCCGCAGCGCGATACCTGTCGTTCATGATGGCAGCGATCGGACTCATTCGCTCGCCCGCCGGGCCGATCATTAGCACCCGGCCCTTCGGGTCGCCGAACTTCTCCAGCAGCGCGTCCGTGGTCTCACCGACGAGTTTGCCCCAGTGCTCTGCCGCATCGTGGAGCGCCACCTCGCCGTCGCGGATCGTGATGTAGCACGGACTTGGCGCCTTGCCTTCGAGGATAATCATGTCATAGCCGGCGAACTTCAGTTCCGCCCCCCAGTAGCCGCCCGAGTTGCTGGCGGCGACCGTCCCGCTGAGCGGGCTCTTCGTCACGGCCATGTAGCGCCCGGGGGCAGGCGCCGGCGCCCCCGTCAACGGACCCGTCGCGAGGATGAGCTTGTTCTCCGGGGAGAGGGGATCCACATTCGGGTCGACTTCCCTTGACAGGAAGTAGGTGCCCAGTCCCCGTCCGCCGACGAACTTCCTGGCGAGTTCCAGGTCGGTCTCTTCGGTGGAGATCTGACCTTTGCCCAGGTCAATTCGAAGCAGCTTGCCGCAGTATCCGCTCATCGTCTCGTTTCCCCAAGATAGTGCTCTGGCCCTCCGACGGACAGCCTTTAACCGACATTCTCTATTTTCCAATGTCGGTCAGGCCTTCCTGCCGACGGTTCGCAGTGTACGCGGGCTAACCGGCGTTGTCAATGATTGAAAGCCGCGTTTTCGTGATGCACAGGTATCGCCAACGGCTCCGGGAGCAGATCCCCGCGCTGATTGCCAAATGGGAGCCTGAGATCGGAGTGAGGGTGACCGAATGGCGCATCAAAAGGATGAAGACGCGCTGGGGAACCTGCAACTGCGAGGCCCGGCGAATCTGGTTGAACCTCGAACTCACCAAAAAACCGGCATTGTGCCTTGAATTCATCCTCGTGCATGAGATGACCCACCTACTGGAACGTCACCACAACGATCGCTTCAGAGCGTACATGGATCAGTTCATGCCGCACTGGCGTCTGCATCGCGAAGAACTGAAGCGCGCCCCGCTGATAGGTGAGGATTGGCGCTACTGACGCAGTTTGGCCCCCGGGGCGACGGGGCACTCAGACATGCTGCTTATCGGCTCTCGCTGCGCTACTGCACACGACCCGCCAACTGACGAAGCAGCCCAAGGAGGCCTGGATCGTAGTGCCCTTGGACGTGCTGGCGATTCCACAGGCCAGACCGCCGAACCTTCTCAGAGGCTGAACGGTTGCCCAGCCACTGTGCAGAGGCAGGATCGATGGACTCATCCCCAGGTCTTGCCGAGTTGCTGAGCATCGCAATGGCATTGCGCTCGATGTAGCTTCGCATGCTGTTCTTGGATGGCTCGTCGTCGACTTCAATCCAAAGGAACGGCATCTGTCGGATGTGTGGTCCGGTCGATGCGAGCCGAAGGATGAGTACCAAAGGGACGACGTGGTCACTTGTCCAACCTGCGGGTGCGCTGACCTGATTCTGGGCCCGCCAGAGGAAGGATGCGTGCCTTGCCCGAAGTGCGAGGATGGCGCGCTCCTCGGGCAGATGGATTGGGTTTCATGACGGGAAGCATCGGGCTAGGCGAACACGCCGTACTGGTCTACCGCCTCGTGGAACGCGACGATATTCTCCCACGGCACCTCAGGTTCGAGCACGTGCGTGGGGGCCAGCACCAACCCCGGCGCAAACAACTCGACGGACCGTCGTACAGCCGCACGAACGTCCGCCGCCGAGCCGAACGGCATAGTCGTCTGCGTGCCGATTGTCCCCCAGAAAGCAAGGCGGTCGCGGTAGCGTCGTACATCGTCGAGCTCGAGGCACTCCGGTTGAACCGGGTTAAGGACCGTGACTCCAACCTCGATCAGGTCCTCGATGATGCTCGACACGTCGCCGTCCGAGTGATACCACACCGGGATATCCGCTCGCACACCCCGCGCCGCGGCGATGACTTCGGCGAGCAGCGGCTTGAGCTCCCGTCGCCACAGGACCGGGTTCATCATCAGCCGATCCTGCATCCCAACGTCGTCGACAAGCCTGATCATGTCCACTCCCGCTTCAGTCAGTCGACTGGCCTTGAAGCAATTGTCGTCGGCAATCCGGCGCAGTATGTAGCGTGGCACCTCCGGCTGCGTAATCAGGTCCACCATCATCCGCTCCATGCCGATGAGTTGCCAGGCGGTTTCCCAGTTCGCCCCCACGTGCCCCGAGACATGCCAGCCTTCATGCTGTAGCCCCGCCACCTCAGCCTCCAGATGCCCGTGGCGACAGGGCGGCATGAAGTCTGGCCAGGGGTAGGCTTCCAGGTCAGCCACCGAAGCCACGTTGCGTAGAGGATAGAAGCGGCGGGTGAAGTGGTGGAACGTTCCGGCGATGGTACCGGTACCGTAATTGGGATCCAACTGCAGGCCCTCGACGCCCTGGGACCAGCGGGAAAAGTCGCTGGGTTGCGGGGCGCTATCGAAACCCACGCCACGCGTCTCCCAGCCAAAGTAATCGGCCGCTCGGATGCCAGGCGTCGACGGGGATGCCGAAGAAGTCGGGAGCGCCGTGGCGGTCGGGGAACCGGTCAGGGACACAACGCCGCCCGTGCGCTCGTGCACGAGGGCAGCGATGGCCGGAGTGAATGCCATCTCCGTTGGCACACGGTCTACGGGCTGAGACCGAACTGCCGCGTCTACGCGCTCGCGAGGTGTCATAACAGCTACATCGCCTTGATTGCGGACTTAGTGGGTTCTTGGTGCGCATCATATCATCTTCCCCTGCAGCGTGCTCAGCGGGGAGGCTCGCGGCAGCAGGTCTCCGGGCCGGTGACCACGCAACAGATGAACGCCAAAGCTGTCGCAGTTCCTGCTTGCGTGTTACGATTTTGATACGATGCCCATGCCCGTTCAGTGCTTTTGGCTCTCGATGGTTACCGTTGGCTACCGCTGCCTTAGCGAGTTCTAAGTTTTTTGTCGACCGGTGTTGTGTTGTAAGAGGTGGCCTGAAACCGAGTTATGTCGCCAGACTCAGAACACGTCCAGAACAGACTTTGACAGCACTGGCGCAGGGGACTGTTCTGAGCGCGACTGTGGCGCGGACGCGATCGGCGTCGGGCTTTGTGGCTAATTGGGAGCGGGAGGCGAACGATGGCCACGCCAGGGATACTGATACCACGTCGGGACTGCCGGCGCTAGCTCCCGCCGACAGCCTTTCTTGCCAGGATCATCCAGTGCCATGAATCAGGAGCGACTTCCCCTTCCAGAGCCTGTTCCGATTCGTTCACACTCTCCGCGCGCCATCCCGCAAGCAGGTCCCCGACATCGCTCTCATCGGAGTAATGGTGCAGGTGGCAACCGTCCTCCTTGCCGGGATCATCGAACGTGTTCGGCTCCACCTCTGTCCCGCCGCCATAGTGCTCATTGCGCGTGCTGTTCAGGGTCAGATAAAGGAGGCCGTCCTTCCTCAGAATACGCTTGATCTCCGCCAACACCTCGACCATTCGCTGCCGCCTCGCGTGGTAGATCACATCCCAGCACAAGGCGAATCCAAAGAACTCATCGGGATACGGAAGGGCACCCATGTCGGAATGGACGACAGAGGTGTGAAGTCCCTCCGCGTCCAGCCGGGCGCGGCAGTGCTCGACGGCATACTCCGACGAGTCGAGGGCGTATGTCTCAAATCCCGAGGCGGCCATCAGCACGACATGTCGGCCAACACCGCAACCGATGTCGAGCGCGCGGCGGACGCCCTCCTCCTGCAGCCTCGGCATCAGAGCGGCTATCTCCTCGTCGGGGCTGCTCCATATCCGCTGCTTTTCTCTGGTGCGCCACAATGCGTCCCACGTCTTGCGCTTCATATCAGGCACCGGTCCCTATCCAGGTTCTCGGTTCGGCGCTGGCCCCATTCAACTCGCCCAGAGGCCCTTTCGATGGGTCACTCCAATCACCTTGCGGCAATGCGGGCAGCAGTAGGTCAATCGGTTGCTCAAGAATGACGAAGTAAGCTGCCGGGCCATTAGCCTGTCCATCTCTCTTTCGCGGTGGGGG
>CAZHPE010000157.1:0-6750 GCA_964534775.1 uncultured candidatus Brocadiaceae bacterium | reverse complement strand
GCGTGGCGTTTTCCATGGGCTTCGGCCTGTATATCCTGCTCTACCTGCGCTCGTGGCGCACGCTCGTCCTTTTCGGCCTGGGGAGCATCCCGCCGCTGGCGCTCCACTGCGTCGTGCAGTACGGCATCTGGGGCTCGGTCCTTCCTGTGCAGATGATGGGCGGGACGAAGGACTACGCGGGCAGCTACTGGGCCAACAAGCTGCCGCCCGACACCTGGCGCGTATCGCGCTCCTACTACTGGCTGCTCACGCTCGCGAGCGGGCGGGGGCTGTTCGTGCTTAGCCCCGTGCTGCTGGTAGGGATGGCGGCGCTGGTGGACGACGTGCGGCGCTCCCTGAGGGCCGGCCGCACGGGCGATGGCTGGAGGGGTATATTGAAGGCGCGGGGACCGGGCGCCGCGCCGGGCTACGTGGCCCTGAGCGTCCTGTTCGGCGTCACGTTCCTCGTCCTCTACACATCGTTCGCGGCCCCGACGAACTTCAACGGCTCGTGCTTCGGCATGCGCTACTACATCGGGTTCATGCCGCTCCTGGCGTTCTATGCGGCGCACGGTTATGTGCGGTGGCGCGGCAGCGCGAAGTTCCGCCGGATCTTCTACGTGCTCGGCATCGCATCGGTGTTCTTCGCGCTCGTGGGGATGCAGGAGCCGTGGATGCTGATGGAGAACAACGCGAACCCCGCCGCGCGCGTTCTGATGGCCCTGCTCCGGGGCTTCAATGCGTGAGCAACGCTCAGGCCTCCGGCTACGGGGCCGACGGCGCTTCCCCGGCCTGGCTGTGCCCGGTTGAACCCACGCCGGCCGTCATGCTGAGCTTCAGCACATCCTCGACGCTCATGCCCTCCAGCTCCTCGACGTCCTCGGGGTCGATGAACAGCGTGAAGCCGCCGATCTGATAGCTCATCGGCAGGTAGACGGCCACGCGGCCACGCTCGCCCTCGCCCATGACCGTTTCAGGGTGCTTCTGGGTGATGAGCCCCAGCAGGTGGACCTTGTCGCCCATGAGCCTAATGCGTGCGGGCACCCCTTTGCTCTCGGTGTCGGTCCCGCTGAGGAACTGGAGGAGATCCCTCACCGAGGAATAGAGGCTCTTAACCAGCGGGATTCGGTCGAGGAGCGCCTCGCCGTACCCGAGCAGCTTCTGAAACAGCCAGAGCCGCGCCATAACGCCTATCATGTAGATTACGCCGATCAGCGCGAGGATGCCCAAGATCGGCATGAGCAGGGGAAGGGCTTCCGTATCCTCCACTCGCAGCATCTTGGCCAGACCGGTGCCCACCGAAGTGTAGAGCCAGGTGGCGAACTTCACCGTCACGTAGATCGTCAACAGAAGCGGACTGACAATGACCAGTCCCTGGACGAATACCTTGAAATGCTTGCTCATGGGTGCTCTCCACATCTGTCAGGAGGCAGGGAACCCGGGCGCGCGCCGAGCGCAGTCATCTCTGTCCGCTGCGTCGCCGCTGAGATAATCGTCGCATATTATACTTCTTCTCGGGCTCCCGGCGAAAGGGGACAAGGGCTACCGTCTGTCCCTGGTGTGCCGAAGGGGCTGCGAGGTGGCGGGTTAGCACGTTGCCGGATCGGGAAAAGGCTTGACGCGGGCTAATTTGGACGCGTAACATCCCATACAGTTCAGAGCTTCAGAAACCAAGAAATGGAGTGTCCATGGCCCTCGTCCATCGCGATACGGACTACGCCGTGCGTGCCCTCCTCAAACTGATGGCATCGGACGAGGTGGTTTCCGGTGGTCGTTCTTGCCGAGGCGACGGATGTGCCGCCGGAGTTCCTGCGCAAGATCGTGCAGTGGCTCCATGGCGCCGGCATTCTCTGGTCCCGACAGGGCCCGTCCGGTGGCTACGTCCCCAGCAAGGAATCGGGCGAGGTCAATTTGCTGGAGCTGGCAAGCGTCGTCCAGGGCCCGCTGGTGGTCAATGAGTGTTTCGCCAATCTCACGGGCGGTCCCAGCTCGCGCCGGCCTGCCCGCTGAGGCACGAGCGCCACACGCTCCAGGCGCAGATCGAGAGCCGCCTGAGGGGGATCGCGCTGGCCCGTATAGCGGCGGGCGCGGTCGGCGGACAGGCGGCTGCCCAGGATGATCTACGCCCGGATTTCCGGGCGCACAATGCCATGCTTCGTCGGTGGAGGAATGGATTGCCATGGGTCAGTGGCTATCGCCGTGCTGTGTTCTCCAGGGGCCGCGGCCGGCTGGCGGGTCTGGAGTTGGCGCTCGCGACCGTCATGCTGGTGGCGGCGTGCTCGCACCTGCCGGCCGCAGACGGCGGACCGCCCTCTGAGCGCCCGGCCTACCACGTTCTCCGCCAGAACGAGGACTGGTCGTTCCTGGCGGACGGCGTCCCGCAGGAGGCGGATTTCTTCGATCCCATAAAGCACGTCTCGCTGAACGCAGATGCTCCGATCTGGATGAGCTTCGGCGGGCAACTGCGCCTGCGTGCGGAGGCCTGGAGCGGTTTCGGCGCGCCACCCGGTGTCGACCACGATGACGTGTTCCTGTTGCCCCGCCTGTTTCTCCACATCGACGTCCGCCTGGGAGACCACCTTCGGATCTTCCTCCAGGGCAAAAGCGCCCATTCGACCAGCCGCAGCCTGCCCGGGGGCAGGCGCACTCTGGACGTGGATGAACTCGATCTGCAAAACGCGTTCGTGGACCTTGTCTTCCCGGTGTGGCGGGATGGCGAGTTTACCTTCCGCGTAGGTCAGCCGGAGCTGCTCCTCGGCAAACAGCGGCTCGTTAGCCCTCTGGACTGGGCCAACACGCGCCGGACCTTCGATGACGTGTCCGGCATCCTGAAGCTGGAAGGCTGGACAGTGACGGGTTTCTGGACCCGGCTCGTCCCGTCCTGAAGTACAGCCTTAACAGAAACACCAGCATCAGTGAGTTCTTCGGTCTCTACGTCACCGGACACGTGCCGCGCACCAGGACCGGCCTGGACCTCTACTGGCCGGGCGTGTCCAACAAGGCCGCGACATTCAACGGGACTACCGGCCGCGAAGAGCGTCACACGGTCGGCGCGAGGGTATGGGGGAAGATACCGCGTACCCGGTTCGACTGCGATATCGAGGGCGCCCACCAGTTCGGCGAGGTCGGGTCAGCGGACATCGGCGCGTTCATGGTCGCCAGTGAACTGGGATACACCTGGCCCGAAGCTGAAATGGCCCCGAGGGCTTACGTCGGCCTCGGTTACGCCAGCGGCGACGACTCGGCCGGGGGGCGCGTTGGCACTTTCAACCACCTCTTCCCGCTTGGCCACGCCTACATGGGCTACATCGACACGGTCGCCCGGCAGAACATCATCGACTTCAGAAGCGGTGTCTCCCTCAAGCCCACCCCCAAGACGGCCGCCGGCGTGCATGGGCATTACTTCATGCGGGCCGACAACGATGACGCGCTCTACAACGCCGGGGGCGCCGTCGTGCGCACCGGCGCTTCCGGCTCGTCCAGACAGGTGGGCGGCGAGGTCGACCTGACAGTAGAGCACCGCCTTGGTCGCCACGCTTCGATTCTCTTCGGATACAGCCATTTCTTTGCCGGCAAGTTTATCAGGCAGTCCGGCCCGAGCGACGACATCGACTTCGGCTACCTCTCGTTCGAATACACGTTCTGACTATTGTTCTGTGGGAAGGAACGCAAAGATCCACCGGGTAGCCGGAGCTTCTCGCTCCGGCCCGCGGGGCCGGGATTTTGGAGACTATTGGTAGCTGGATAGAACACACCCCCCGTACCGGGTGGCGCGGTGAGGGAAGTGGAGGGGCGTTTCCTTTCCTGCATTCAGTAAGCGATTCGTTTGCAGGGAGGTTGAACGATGGGCGAGGACAAGTGCCACGGCAACGCCGGCATAGAGCCGGGGAAAGCGTTGGATCTGGCCGGTCTGGTCCAGTACGGCGAAGGGGCGGTCGTGAGCCGTACGCTCGCGAAGACGACGGCCGGTACGCTCACGATCCTTGCGTTCGATGCGGGGGAGGAACTGAGCGAACATACCGCGCCGTTCGACGTGTTCGTTCAGATCGTGGAGGGCGCGGCAGAACTGACCATCGGGGGCAAGGCGGTCATGGCCCAGACCGGGCAGTTCATCCTCATGCCTGCCGACGTGCCACACGCCGTCCGAGCGCCCGGACGGATGAAGATGCTGCTCGTTATGTTCCGCGCCGGCGGCTGACATACGCTTGCAAACGGGCCTCGCAAGGGCGAGAATGGAGGGTGGCGCCTATGTGCTGGCCCCCTGAGTCGAGCGAGAACGATGATTGACCCGTTCGGACGAACGATAAACTATCTGCGCGTCTCAGTCACCGACCGGTGCAACCTTTGCTGCGGGTACTGCCGCCCGGCCGACGGCGTACCGCTGATCGGTCACGACGACATCCTGTCGTACGAAGAGATTCTCGCGTTTGTGCGCGCCGCCGTCCGGCATGGGTTCCGCAAGGTCCGCCTGACGGGAGGCGAGCCGCTCGTGCGCAGGAACGTGCTCTCGCTCGTCGAACGGCTGGCGAAGTTCGAGGGGATCGAAGACCTATCCATGACGACGAACGGGACGCTGCTGGGGCGTTTTGCTGCGCCCCTGGCGGAGGCGGGACTGCGTCGGCTGAACGTCAGCCTGGACGCCGTCTCACCGCAGCGTTACGCTGAGATCACGCGGGGCGGGGATGTGCGGGAGGTGCTGCGCGGCCTCGAAGCGGCGGTGGCGGCCGGCGTTGCCCCGATCAAGCTGAACTGCGTCATCGAGGATTCTCCAGACGAGCCGGACGCGCGCGAGGTCGGCGTGTATGCGGCGGAAAACGGGTTCGAGATCCGCTACATCCGCCGGATGAACATTGCCAAGGGCCGATTCTGGCCCGTGATCGGCGGCTCCGGCGGGCGTTGCGAACGCTGCAATCGGCTGCGCCTCTCAAGCGATGGCCGCCTGAGACCCTGCCTGTTCGACGACGCCGCCTTCAGCGTGCGCGAGCTCGGGCCCGAGGAGGCCCTGAGGCTGGCAGTGGCCGCCAAGCCGCGCAGCGGGGCCTACAGCCGTGCCAACCGAATGCACGTGATAGGGGGCTGAGGATGGACGAACTGTCGCACGTGGACGCCAAGGGCCGAGCGTCCATGGTGGACGTGAGCGGCAAGCCGGTGCAGCGGAGGATCGCGCGCGCGCGGGGCCGGATCGAAATGGCTCCGGGAACGCTCGCCCTCGTCCGCGAGAACCGCATGAAGAAGGGCGACGTGCTCGCGGCGGCCCAATTCGCAGGCATTCAGGCCGCCAAGCAGACCGCGCGCCTCATCCCCCTATGCCACCCGCTCGTGCTTGATCGCGCCGGCGTGAGGGCTGTGTTGGCCGACGGCGCCGTGGAGGCGGAAAGCGAGGTGGTCTGCGTCGGGCGCACGGGCGTGGAGATGGAGGCTCTGACGGCGGTGAGCGTAGCGCTCCTGACGGTCTATGACATGTGCAAAGCGGTCGACAAAACGATGCGGATTGGCAAGATAGTGCTCCTGGAAAAGGTAAAAGAGAATGTCGGGCAGGGCTGAAATCGTATCGGTCAACGTCTCAGACGTGAAGGGCACCGCCAAGCGTTCGGTGGACGAGATCGTGTTGGACGAGCGCGGCGTTGCGGGCGACGCCCACGCCGGGACGTGGCATCGGCAGGTGACCGTCCTCTCGCGGGAGAGGCTGGAGGCGTTCTCCGCGAGAACGGGCCGACCCGTCGGGGCAGGCGATTTCGCCGAGAACCTAACCATTCGCGGACTCGACCTCCGGTGCGTCGCGCCGCTCGACCGCCTATGCATCGGCGAGGTCGAGCTGGAAGTGACCCAGATCGGCAAGAAGTGCCACGGCGCGGGTTGCGTGATATATCGCGAGGTTGGCGAGTGCCTCATGCCCGCGGAGGGAATCTTCTGCCGCGTTGCCAGGGGCGGCGCCGTAAGGCCGGGCGATGCGTTGGAGTACCGCCCGCGGCCGCTGCGGTTCCGCATCGTCACCTTGAGCGACCGCGCGTCCGCCGGCGAGTATGAGGACCGCAGCGGCCCACAGGTTCGCCGGTCAATCGAGGAGTTCTTCTCCGGCACTCGGTGGCACGTTGAGATAGAAGGCGTCGTTCTGCCCGATGATGCGGAGACGCTCGGCGCGGAGGCCCGGGCCGCATGCGAGGGCGGCGCGGACGTCCTCATCACCACCGGCGGAACCGGCGTCGGACCGCGCGACGTTGCGCCGGAGACCCTGGCCGCCCTGTGCGAGAAGACCATTCCCGGCATCATGGAACACGTGCGCCTGAAGTTCGGCGCGGACAAGCCCAGGGCCCTGCTGAGCCGCTCAGTGGCCGGCGTGCGCGGCCGCACCCAAATCTACGCGCTGCCCGGCAGCGTACGGGCCGTGAAGGAGTACATGGGCGAGATCCTGAAGAATATCGAGCACCTTCTCTTCATGCTCCACGGCCTCGATGTGCACTGACGAGCAATGAAAGCATCAAAACCCATCCCGAGTCCCCTCCAGCCGGTCAAACCCAGGCGCCTTTCTACGACCGACGCGACCGGGCCGCTGCTCGAAGAGGCCAGCCAGGTGGCCGTGGAAGCGCCGGTGACTATCGAGGTGCATGGCGCGGGCGCCTACACGCTCCTGTGTTCGCCCACGGACGTGCGGGCGCTGGCCGTGGGGTTCCTGCTCGGCGAGGGGATGATAGAGCGGCTGGATGACATCTTCCTGCTCGAGGAATGCCAGGAGACGCCCGGGCTCGTGCGCGTTCGGGTGAAGGACATCGC
>CAZHPE010000156.1:0-6763 GCA_964534775.1 uncultured candidatus Brocadiaceae bacterium | reverse complement strand
TCCCCGGCCAGCCGACTCGCCGTATCGTAAAAGGACTATGGACCGACTACTTTCATCACGGGCTGCTAATGCCCGTCAGAGAGTTGTGCAAGGCGGGCGACGGCAGTGAAGGCCAGCCGACGCTCTTCGGCAAGGCAAGCCGCTGAACCAACTTCACCGGGCTGTGGGCCGCACGGAAGACTGGGGCCGCACAGCGTCGCCCTATTCCAACCAGGACGCGGCAAAATCCCGCTCGAACCTAACGACATCAAACAAGGTGGCTATCAACTCATTGTTTTCGCCGGCCCGATGAGGATTCACATACTCCCAGACGATGTCCTTCTCAGGCGTCACCTCGAAGGCCCTGCTCGGGTCCGGCTCGGTGATCAGGGTGTTGCCGTTGGGCAAGCGCTGGCAAGACCCTGACCTGGGCGTATAGAAAGGCTCCGCCTTGACACCGCCAAATCGTCACAGGACTTCTCTTGTCGCCGGATCGAACTCGATCATACTGGACTTGTGCTTGAAGCCCCTGTTGTCGAGAACCAGCATCATCCCGTCCTCTAAAATTGTCGGCTGATGCTGCCTCATCCAGAAATCCGTTTCGGCCCAAACCACGCTTTTCGTCTCAAGCTCGACAACGCAGACCAGGTCCAGTTGACGCACTGGTATCAGCACCCTTCCCTTCTTGAAGGCGGGCGGGGCGCCAGACGGCTCGTCCTCGATCAGTTCGATGGTGTTGCTGTGCAGGATGTCTCCCGACCGTTTCAGTCTGGGCAAGAGCGGCGCATAATCTGAGTTCTCGGTGACGTCCAGAATTGATATCCTTTCCAGTTCGTTCCCGTCCTTATCAAGGACGTTTATGAAATCTTCCAGTATTGGCACCTTGGCATTGTACGTCTCCTTGACATGGGCTTTACGCGTCAGCACGTATACCCGCCCGTCGCGTGCAACGCGGAGATCATGATGCGCCCCGTTGTGAGCACCCCAGACCTTCACAGCCGTCCATATCCATAAGGATCGCTTCCGGGGCGTGGCCGGAGACGACGAGATTCGCGCCCTCGTATGTACGCTCCCTATCGTACGCCGTTATGCTCTTCCTTGGCAGCGCCGGTCTCGAACCCGCAAGATAACCCACTGAGGTGAGCTGCTCGATAATTCGCTGCCGCTCACCGTCCGTCAGCTCCTGCCCCTTGCCGCCGCCAGGCGCCTAATGCCAGCGCCCCGGAATCTTTGACTTCGCAGCTTGGCCCGTCCCGACGCGATCTCTCCACTCAGAAAGCTGGGGGAACGGAAACACCCATTGCCGGTGCCAGACCGCACCGATGACGGCGCCCAACGCAAGGGCGACGCTCGTGCATACGAGACAAACAACCAGGTTCTTCCTCTCCCTCACTCTCCAGTCCGTCAATAATCGAATCGCACTGCAAATAGGTTGAGTGGCGCCGGCCACGGCTCCAGCTGCTGCAACCAAGGGGGGGGGCGGCGCTTCTACCGGCCCAACACAGGCGATTGTAGAACATTGTGGCACGGATGCAGTCGCCTTTGCGCCATGAGGCTCGCCGCGAGCCGGGAGTTGCTTGACGTCCCGACAAACGCACGTGCAGGGGGACGATTCTCGGTCCGGCCACCGGCCGGGTTTACCTCGGCTCAAAACTGGCCTCCACCCGGCAGATATCAACCGTCTCCTTGCCGGGGACTTCAGGGTTGATCTCGATCAGTCTCACGCCCAGGACGTTCTTGCCCATGACCGCCGCGGTCCCTGCAAGCAGGAATGCCACGATGTGCATGTACGCAAGCCGCGGTGCGCCTACGGCCGGTTGCTGGGAAGGCCCCACGCGCTCGAATAGCAGGGTCTCGCCGTCGACGGGCGTTCCATTCACGTCAACCTCCATGTGATGCTCCAGCGTAAGATTCACCGCGCTAAAGCGAAGTGTCGCACGCTCGCTCGGGGCCATTGGATCCTCGGGCAAATAGAAGTCCACCGTCTTCCTCTCGCCCCTGGCAATGGGAATGGGGTCGCCGAGGTAGCAGTGGTAGCGCCTCGGCTGCGCCCCCAGGACTATCGGCGCGCCGAAATCCCTGACGGCTCCCCAGCCGGTTTCATTAACGTGCCACAAGTTGTAGAGCGCGATCCCGTCCGCCCCGTGCAGGTAGTAGCTGTGGGCCGCCCCCCGGTAGCTCTCGGCAGAAACGTACGGAGGAGTATAGTCGTCCAGCGCCATGCTGTGGATGGTCGGATAGAGCCCGCACTGCGTGCCGTCGGTCAGCTCGCGCCATTCGTCCATGTTAGCGATCATGGTGTGCCAATCGGTGTAGAAGAAGTTCATCGGGCAGACCACGTCTATGAGCCCTTCCCTGACCCAGGCGCGTACGTCCAGCCCCACCCCGAGGCATTCGATGTCGGACCTCATCGGGTGCGGATTGACGAGGCTGCCGTCACCGATGTTCAATGGCACCCGGACGCTCAGAAGCATGTGCCGGCCCCTTCGCTTGCCCGCCCCGTCAAGGATTGAGCGGACCTCTCCGACGAAACCGGTCATCAATGGGACGTTCGCCTGCACCTGGTCGTCCCGGAAACAGATAGGCCAGCGCATGAAGTCCAGGTCGATGCCGTCCAGGTCGTAGCGCTCGGTCAGTTCGCGCACGACCATCAATATGTGCTCGCGCACTTCGGGCACGCCGTAGTCCATAGCCTTGTCGCCGATGATCCATTCCGGGTGGTCGCGCCGGAAACTGCCGTATTGCCCCTCGTGAGGAAGCATCCCATGCTGGTCGTTGAGACGGAAGGACGGCAGGAAGTTCATCCCGCGCTCGTGGCACCGGCGCGCGAGCACCTCAGGGGGGTCGTTCCCTTCCGCAATAAGCCGGCGAAGGCACGCATGCCACTGCCAGTAGTGTGTGTGCTCCCACGGCCGTACCGCTTCCGGGACCAGGTCGCCGGCAACCTCCACGACCTTGCTGTCGTAGGCGGCCTGCCAGCGGCAGTGCGCGCAGTAAGTGAGCGTGTCCACGTTCGCCATCGCGAACACGTCGACCATGTCCTCCAGGTCCTTCGCCGTCGGTCGTTCCGTCTTGCAGTACGAAAAGAACGTCACGGAATCGTCGTTCATCTGGATAACCCGCGGCCTTCCAGCTTCTGCCACCATAGTCATGCCTCCTCATGGTCAGCGCGTTCAGAACTGCCGGCGCGGTCCGCCCAGGGCAGTGGGCACGTGGATCAGGGTGACGCGGTCAGCCTGGAGTCCCTGTGCAATGGCGGGGCCGATCTCGTCAGGCGCCCTGACAGCGACGCCGACGCCGCCGAGCGATTCGGAAAGCTTGGCGAAATCAATCCCCCCAAGCCGACTGCCTATGTCGCGCTCTTCCCCGTATCCCTTGATCTGACCTTCGCGCACGATCCCCCACCCCGCGTCGTCCGCGAGCACTATGACGAATGGCAAACGATGCCTGTTGGCCCTTTCAATGTCGGCAATGTTGAAAGTAAGCGCGCCGTCCCCGCTCAGCAGCAGGACGTGTTTCTTCGGATCGAGGGACTTCGCTGCCATGGCGGCGTCGATGCCGTATCCGACCACGCCGCTGGCTCCCGGCGCCAGCCAGGTGCCGAGGCATTGGTCGAAAAGCACCATATGCGCCCATTGACCTATGTTCCCCCCGTCGATAATGAAGGTCGCATCCCCCCCCAGGAACGGCTTCACCTCGCGACAGAGCCGCCCTCCCGTCAGTGGGGACTGGTCGCTCTCGATTGCCTTCTTGTGAAGTCTCAGGGTCCTGTCCCGCGCGCGTTTCACAGTTTCGAGCCATCGGCGATGATGCCAGGCGTCCCGCCGTCCGGCGGCACGAACCATTTACTTCACTACGGACCGCGGATCGCCGAGGATGCCAATGGCAGGGTCCGCGTTTCGTCGCAGCTCGCAAGGGTCGACGTCCACTCTTATGAGTTTTGCATTCTTGGAAGCAGCAGGCGGGCATCCGAAACTGATCCTGTAATCTGTCCTCACCCCAACACACAGGACCGCGTCGGCTTTGCCCAGGAGCGCAGCGGCCCCGTTGATTTCCGGCTTTGAGACGCCGACGAACTGCTCGACCGATGCGTCCAGGCAACCTCGATCCCAGAGGGAAAGAAGAATCGGGATATCCGTCTTTCCGGCGAGGGCGGCGAGGGCCTTGCCGGCGTCGGAATAGAATGCGCCGGAGCCGATTATGATGAAGGGCCGCTTCGCCCGCTTGAGCATGCTCACCGCTTCCCGCACCAGTCCCGGGTCGCCCGAAGACGTCTGCGCCGAAGTGCTGCTGAGGGGTTCCCTCGCAGTCTTGGAGGCTTCGACACGCGAGGACAGAACGTCCACGGGAACGGTACCCGGACGCCCCTGTAGCGCGGCCGAGAAGGCTTGGTGGATGTAGTGTGGAATCTTTGCCGCGTGCTCGACCAGACGTGCATACTTGCAGACCGGCGCCGCCAGGGCGATTTGATCGATCTCCTGGAACTGATCCATATCGGTACCCGGCTGCGGGCTCGAGCCGCTGATCAGCAGCATGGGGGCGCCGTCCCAGAAGGCGTTCGCGAGCCCCGTGATGGCATTCGTGTGGCCCGGTCCGCTGCTCACGGCGGCAACCCCGACGCGCCCCGTCAGGCGGCCCCAGGCGTCGGCCATGTAGCTTGCCGTCTGTTCATTGCGCGTGTCGATGATGCGGATGCCGCCCCTGTCGGCGGCTTCCAGGAGTGGGTTCAACCCGTTCCCGCACAGGCACGATACGGCCCGGACGGATCGCGCCTTGAGCTCCTGCACCAGGAGTTCCGCCCCGTTCATGCTACGTCCTCCCCAGTCGCTGTTGGTGGCGCGGCAAGCTCGGGCGACCCCGCGCGCCATTCGGGAAACTCGCGGCCCACAAACCCTTCCAGGGCGCGGATGTCGTCTTCGAGGTAGCCAAGGATACGAGCGCGCGTTTCAGGTCTCATTGCCGGGCGCTTCACTCCCCTGTAAGCCAGCTTCCGCCGGATGCCTTGGGGAACCAGCCGCGCCAAGGTGGATCGGACGCCGGGCACGCGCTTCAACAACCCGGTAACGCGCCGCTCGTGGACCTTCTGGGAGCCCTGGTGGTGAACCTGCTCAAAACCCTCGTGAGTGAACGCGCTGTCGACACCGAGGAACTCGAATGCCCTGGCGAGGGTCTCCCCGCGCCGGCGCTGGAGGTCCCCCGAGCAGAGGACGAGAAAGCGTTCTTCGGGATAGTGCCCGAAGAACTGTTCGAGCTGGAACATGTACCGGCTCGTATTGACGTATGGGTTGTCCGACAGGTCACCGAGCGCTTCTTCAAGGCCGCGCGACTCTGCGCCGCCGAAGACCCGGTGTGTGTACTGGGAGACGATGCGGTCCACGGGGTCCCGGACCAGGTAGATGAGCTTGCAGTCCGGAAGAACGGAATGCATCCGCTCCGGGACGCCATGGAAGATGTGGCACTTTGTGTAACTCGTGGAGCTTTCGCCCCTCGCCGGGAAGCGGTCATCGAATTGCGCGCCGTACCACTCGACACCCCTGGCGAAGCTGCGCGTCGAGGTGAAGAAGTTGAGCTCCTTCTCGGCCGACATTCCGATCTCGGGGTGCCGGTCGAGATAGAGGTGCAGGCTGGTCGTGCCGCATTTCATTGCCCCGATCACAACGAAAGTCGGAACCATACATAGCCCTTTCAGCCGACCTTGCCCATCCCGCCGCCGTCATGGCGCCCGGAGCCGGAACTGCCGGCAGTATATTTGCCGCGCAAGCCAGCGTCAAGCCCCCCGCCGATGGAGGAACCGGACCGTCGCGCCTCCGCCCTTCCGTGCCGAACCGGGGTAAGGGCTTCACAGACGGCTCTCCTGCGGGTATACTGGCGGCGGTCTCCGGAAAGTGGCGACGAAGACTGGAGGACGACCATTGCGCGAGGAGGAGCCGATCATGAACAGGCCCACAAGACTCGCCTGCTGCCTTTGCGGACTGCTCCTGCTGGCCGCGTCCTGCGGCAAGAAGGAGGAGGGACCACGGGACGAGAGCTTCATCGAGGCCGGGGAACCCGTGAAGATCAGCGACCCGACGCTTCCGGGGATCGTGAGGGATTCGGAAGGCACCCTCATTGTGACCGCGTTCATTCATTCCTCGATCCCCAGCGCCACGGAAGCCCGCGAGGCGATCGCCGTCTTCCGGTCCGAGGACAAGGGCGCCACGTGGGAGCCGGTCTCGACGGTGCCGTCGTGTGTGACCTACGGGGTGTGGGGATACGACCTTGCCATCGACGAGGGCGACAGCCTCTACATCACGTGGGTGGCCGCCCTGTACGAGCCGGACTCGCCCCAGCCGTTCAAGGCCATCATGTTCTCGCGCTCCGACGACGGCGGCTTCTCGTGGACCGAGCCCGTCCGGGCGAGCGACCCCACAACAGGCCAACGCCGCAATCCCGTGATCGCCGCCCGCGGGGGCAACGCATACATCGCATGGTTGGACGGTCCCGATGGGCGGAAAACGGCAGTCGAAGACGTGTTTTTCGCTTCGAGCACTGACTGGGGCGATTCGTGGTCGGCGGACACATGCCCGGTGATGGACCTCGACGCAAAGGATTCCGCATCGGGCGCGCCTTCCATTTGCGTCGCCGCTGACGGCACGGTCTATTGCGCGTACTTCTCGATGCGCAAGGCCGGGAATAGAGGGCAGCCGATGGGCGGTTTCTTCCTCGCCAAGTCTGCCGACCGAGGCCGGAGTTTTTCTGCAAGCTTGCACGAGGCCGGCGTGCTTGGGGCGCTGGGCCTGGCGGA
>CAZHPE010000155.1:0-6909 GCA_964534775.1 uncultured candidatus Brocadiaceae bacterium | reverse complement strand
GAGTTTCTCGAACGATCGTTCGCGCATGTGTATGAGACCGGCGGGATGCGCCGCAGGACGTCCACGGCCCCGCCCATTCGGCCACAAGAATGCGCGTCGCCACTGCGCCGGAATCTTGAATGGGTATTTGCCTGGCGTCGGACTGAAGTGGCGGAAGGAGAGGCAGAGGGCAATGCGCATGCGGACCGTGAAGAGCAGGGCCTTGCTCTGGACTGTGCTGGTTTCGCTGGCCTTGGGCGCCTTAGCGCCCGTCGCATCGCGGGAGGCCCTGCGCGAGATCGCGCTCCGCAGGGCGGCCGGTCTGATGGAGGCCGGACGCTGGACGGAGTCCGCCCGGGTTCTGGCGCCCCTGAAAGGGGTTCGCGGCAAATTGGGAGCCGCTGCCAAGATGAACGTCGCACCGGCCCTGTATCATGACGGATGCTACCACGAGGCTGCCAGGTTGCTCTCGGGCGGCAGCCGGGCCGGCTCCCGCGTTCTGGCGGTGCGAGCCGCGTTCAGCACTGGAAACTGCCTTTACCGCCTCGGGGATGCCGCAGGGGCGGTCGCTGCCTACCGCCGGGCCATGGCGAGCGCCGACGCGGAGTTGGAGCGGCGCCCGGCCCGTGGCGGGAAGTCCCGCGGCGCCGCCAAAGCCGCTCGCACAATCCGTGAGGTTCGCCGCCGCGCGGCCCACAACCTTGCGGTGGTTGAGCACGCGTTGGTCGCTTCAGAAGCGACCAACGCCGCCGAAACCCGCGAGGCGGCCGTTGCTGGGGGCACGCCGGACGAAACCGTTTCCCCAGGGGGCCAAGGCGGCGACGGCACAACTCGGGCCGACACCTTCGCGGGCGCCCGGCGCGGCACGGGCGAGGACTTGTTAGACGCGACCGCTCTCATCCAGGAAGCCCTGGAACGAGACAGTGGCCCGTGTTGCCGCCACCGCACAGGCCTCAGCGCGCCGCGCAAGGTGCGCGTGCAAAGAACTGGTAGCCGGCAATGAGGGTTGCGATCCAAGCTTGAGGACCGTTCGGCCAAATGCAGAGCGGTAAGACATCGACGGACCCCGGCCGATGCGGGGGGATCTGGTGGCTGGCGGTGTTCGCCACGCTCGTGGTGCCGTGCGGCGTGGCGGGGGCGGCCGGCGCCGCATCGTTCTTTGACACCCGCCCAACAGAGTTCTGGGCCACCTGGGCCGCTGGGGTGCTGCTTGTCCTGGTGGTCGGCGGCACGCGGTGCGGAACGTCAAGTTCCCCAGGGCGTTTCTGTTGCAGCGCGGGCTGGCCGCAGTTCTGCTGGGGCTGCCGCTTGCCGGCGTGCTTCACGGGCAGTGGGCGTTCTCAACCGGCACAGTTCCTCACGTTGGTTATGACGAGATTCGATGGGGCATCGTGTTCTACATTGCGATATGCGACGCGCTGCTGATGTTCAGCGCGTTCCGGCGCATCGCGGCCATTGCGGCAGCGTTCTTTGCGGCGCTCGGTCTGGTGGAGTGCGCGCACGTTAGCCGGGCCCTCGATCTACCATCGGGGGCCGTATGGGGTCAGACGTTAGGAATGATTGGGTTCCTTGCGGCCGTGGGTGCATGCGTGCCGATTCTGGTGCTCAAGCTGAAACCGCCGGGCTACTCCAGCAGGGAGCTGTGGGAGGGCCGGCTCAGAGAGCGCGAGCTCTGGCTCGCGGTCCTTCTCTCCGTGGTGCCAGGGCTGGGGTACTGGTACGCCATGCCCGCCCGACACCAACAGGGCCGCCTGCTGGCCTTCCTGAGCGCTACGGCGGCGGCCTACATCCTTTTCGTGCCTTTGTGGCGGCGCGTGCTGTTCCACGGGAGCGGGGTTGCGGGAATCGGGGCAGGGTTGTTCTTCCTCTGGTATGCCCTCCTGGTTACAGCGGGGCTGTGCCTGGCTGCCGCCCACATCACAAAGAAGAGGCGCCTGTCCTGACACCCATCGACCCCGATGAGCGGCCCGAGCGCGGGCCCCGCGATGCGCTTGACAGGGAACATACAGGCCCTATAATCCACAGGGTCAAGGCTGCGGATGTGGCGGAATTGGCAGACGCGCTAGGTTGAGGGCCTAGTGGACTTAACTCGTCCATGGGGGTTCGAGTCCCCCCATCCGCACCAACTATGTCGAGTTCCAGCCTATAGGGCTTGTTCTAAGACGCACGGAACAGGTCCTTTCTGATGTATCCGATATACCCCACCGCTGTTCTCTTTCCCTTCTGGTAGACTATGTATGTCCTGAGTGTTTCGCGTCGTTTCGCATGGGGAAGCGCATGGGGGCGACCGTCAGGGAACGAGACGGGAGTGCAAAGCGCCAAGCGAACGTCTTAAGCTGCGCCCCTGACGTAGAGGATAGTGTTGCCGCGTTTTCCCGCTGCCCTGATGACGCCCATCTCGCGCAGGCAATAGGCCATCTGCTGGGCAAGCCTCCGAGGCTTCGCAAGGGCGGCCGCCAGATCGGACGTCGTGAACGGCTCGGCCAACACGGCAGGAATGAGGGTTCCCATGTCTGTCGGCGATTCGAACAGCTGTTGGCCCACCACACGTAGCAGCCGGCGCTCATGTATCCTCCAGCCCCTCCGCCGCCACGCACGGCCGCCGCAGTAGCGGCGAACCGCCTCCTCTTGGATCAAGAGCACCTCCAGAGAGAAGTTGGGGTTGGACAGCATTCTCGGAAAGCTGACGAGCTCCGAAAACACATGCTCGAGCGCGCCGCGTTTCGGCGATTTTCGGCGGCCCACCTGACTTTGCCCATCCTCAGCCAACTTCACGATCCACTTCTCTTGTGCTATGGGGTGCACCAACCGCACGGGACGGTGTGTCGCGAGTTCCGATAGCTTTCGTTTGATGGCAGCAAAACTCTGCGTTTGAATTTCCACGAGAAGATCGCCCCGGACGATATCGATTAGAAAGCCGTCGACAGGTGCCTCAAGCCTGTCATCCGGCCGCGCATACCACTGCTTCAGGTCCGCATGAAGCGGCTTCTCATTCAGCGTACCGATCTCACGCAACACCTTTTCAGATTCAGCGGCCATGGCACTTCGCCATCTCCGTCTAACCAGTGATACCGGTTACGCGTTCCCACAGGTTCCCGGCCATCGTACGGCTTGCGGCCCCCCGTTTGCAACGCCTGACCTCCCCGAAACTTGGCAGCAACGTGTCGGACAATCTGAACCTTCTGCACCGGCCGCCAGGCCGCGGCGGCCATCGGCCACTACCTCAGCCGATAGATCGCCCCCTTCCGCCAAACCCCGACCGCACCCGCACGGCAGCGGCGTTCCTGCCCGAACTGGGCGCGTCTGTCCCTACACGAACCCGACACCAACCCTACACCAGCACGACACGAACCCGACCGGAACCCGACGCCTCCACTGCACGGGGGCGGCATCTCGGCCGCGCTTTCGGTCGATTGCGCGTTCCGGTCGGACACTTGTGTCCACATGATGCCGCATCCTGGCCCTCCTGTCCGCCACCTTACTCGCCTTCCTCTCCGCGCGCTTGGACCTAACCGCTCACCGGCGCACACCGAGCATAGTCGTCTTGTGCGGCCGGCGTGTCCGCTATGGGCGCAAGATGCCGCTCGTTCTCGTAATCGTGCTCGCTGAAACAAGGACGGACGACTTGGACAGGATAACCGGATCGACAGGATTAGTTGGCGCACGGGCTGCCGTCGGGCGTGGGGTCGTGGGCCGCCCACGGTTCCATCCATGACTGGAAGACGAATGAACGGTGTTTCCCCTCGACACAAAGACGAGCAAGCTCGACAGGATAACAGGATCGACAGGATGAGTTGGCACACGGGATTCCGCCTGGCATGGGGGGTGGGGACCGCCCGCGGTCCCATCCGTGACTGGAAGACGAATGAACGGCGCTGCCCATTCGCATCCTGCGTGCTCTTCGTGGTCAACAGGGGTCTTGGAAAGTCCGCAGGGGCGAGGTACAATGGGCATCGTGGCGCGCCGGTGCATGGCCGGCGCACGAAAGCTGGACGGAGCACCCATAGAAAGAGGATAGCGAGATGAATCCAGACATGCCCACCGGATGGACCTTCACGGCGGCGGACCGGGCGCTGGCTGAGGAACTGCAGCCGCGCCTCCCGGCGCGCATCTTCGACGTCCACATGCACCTCCACCACACGGAGCACGTGCGTCCTTCGAGCACTTACATGGAATGGGGTCCCGCCGACTGCAACTACGAGGTCTGGCGCGAATTCGTGGGCGGTCAGGTAGGGGCCGAACGCCTGTGCGGCGCCCTGTTCACGCCCCACCCGTCGCGCGATGGAGACGCGGATGCGGCGAACGCCTACGTTGCCGCCCAGCTCGAGAACGCGCCGGGGTGCGCGGCTTCAATCATCGTCCACTCCGGGCAGCGGCGGGAGGACGTCGAGGCGCTGCTGGAGAACCCGCGCGAGTGCTGCCTCAAGCCGTACTATTTCTACAGCGGGAGGACGCCCCCGTCGTTCGACTGCGCGCTGGATGAGTTCGTGCCGGAATGGGCGTGGGAGCTGGCCCAGGAGCGGAGGCTGCTCATCCTGCTGCATCTGGTGCGGGACGGGGCGCTCTCGGACCCGCTTAACCAGAGGAGCATAGTGGGATGGTGCGAGAAGTATCCCAACGCCCAACTTGTCCTCGCCCACGCCGCCCGCGGTTTCCACGCCCCCAACACCGTCAAGGGTATCTCCGCCCTGCGGGGGTTGACGAATATCTGGTTCGATTCGTCGGGCGTATGCGAGGCGGAGCCGCTCAATGCGATTCTGGACGAGTTCGGTCCGCGCCGCCTGATGTGGGGCACGGACTTCCCCATCTCGCAGGAGCGCGGGCGGGCCGTGACCCTCGGGACGGGCTTTGTCTGGCCCGTCACGGATCGGGTGCCGTGGAACGACGACGCCTTCTTCGGCGAGCCCGTGATGGTGGGTCTGGAATCCCTGCGCGCGCTGCTTATCGCGGCGGATAATGCACACCTGAACGACGAAGACTTGCAGGATGTCTTCTGCGATAACGCGCACCGAGTCCTGGGCTTGAAGCCCGAAACCGAAGACATCGTGCAGCCGCTGTACCGCGAGGCGAAGAGCATCATCCCGGGCGGAACGCAGCTCTTGAGCAAACGCCCCGAATGGATCGCCCCGGACCAGTGGCCGGCTTACTTCCGCGAGGCGCGCGGGTGCGAAGTTTGGGACCTGGACGGGAAGCACTACATCGACGTCGGCACGAGCGGGGTCGGGGCGTGCCTGCTGGGATACAGGGACCCGGACGTGACTCGTGCGGTGCAGCGTCGCATAACGCTCGGGAGCTGCTGCACCCTCAACGCACCGGAGCAGGTAGAGCTCGCCAAGCTCCTTTGCGAGCTGCACCCATGGGCGGAACAGGCGCGGTTTGCGCGCACCGGCGGCGAGATAATGACCGTGGCAGTGCGCATCGCGCGGGCGACCACCGACCGCTCGCTGGTCGCCATCTGCGGCTACCACGGCTGGCATGACTGGTACCTGGCGGCGAACCTCGGCAAGAGCGATGCACTGCGCGGCCACCTGCTGCCGGGACTCGATCCGTTGGGCGTGCCGAGAGAGCTGCGCGGCACGGCCATGACGTTCACGTATAACAACCGCGAGGAGCTGAAGAGAATCGTTGACGAGCACGGGGACCGGCTCGCGGCGGTCGTTATGGAGCCCTGCCGCTACCATGACCCCGAGCCGGGGTTTCTCGAGTTCGTCCGCGACGAGGCCCACAGGGTCGGGGCGGTGCTGATCTTCGACGAGATAACGATTGGCTGGCGGATGGCCCTCGGCGGCGTGCACCTCAGGCTGGGCATTTCACCGGACATGGCCGTGTTCTCCAAGACGACCGGCAACGGCCACCCGATGGGGGCCGTGATTGGCACGCGCGAGGCGATGGAGGGGGCGCACACCTCCTTCATCAGCAGCTCCTACTGGACCGAGGGCGTGGGGCCGGCCGCGGCGCTCGCCACAATCGGCAAGATGCGCGAGGTGGATGTGCCGGCGCACTGCGAACGCATCGGCGGGAAGGTGCAGGAGGTTTGGCGCACCGAGGCCGAGCGGCACGGACTCCCGGTGGAGGTTGACGACGGGTACGGGGCGCTGGCGCACTTCGCTTTCCAGGACCCCCTCGCCGCTGAGCTCAAGACACTCTACGTTCAGCTAATGCTGGAGCGCGGCTACCTCGCCGGGCCGGCCATCTACGTCACGATGGCGCACACCGACAAGATTATCGACAAGCACGCAGGGGCCGTCGGCGAAGTATTCGCCGAGATAGCTGACGCGCTCAAGAAAGAGGAGGTGAAGAAGCGCCTCAAGGGCCCCGTGGTCCACAGCGGATTCAGCCGTCTGCTTTGATCCCGTCCTGGCGTGGGGGCTGCCATGATCGGATGCCACGGCACAGGTCCGGGCTTCCGCAATCCGAAACCTGACCTGCGAGCGCTCAACGCACGTCTCGCTGTTGCGGAAGCCGGTGTAATGAATTGGTTGCTGCAACAGGGGGTCGGAGATAAGTCATCGTAACGCCCTATTGGGCCTTCCCCCCCCCCCCCCCCCACACGCCCCGGGACAGAATCTTCTGCACCTTGACTTTTTCCCACGGTGATGACTACATTGTCGGAGCGGTATGTGGTCCCATGAGAGTAGCCGAGGCTGATTTGAGGTTTGCAATCTTTGGCGTAACGTCTTACCGCTACGTAACATAAGAATCCATGCGCCCGTAGCTCAGTGGATAGAGCGACGGTTTCCTAAACCGTAGGTCGCAGGTTCGAGTCCTGCCGGGCGTACCATCTGTAGTCGGGGCGCAAGGGAACCTGCCACGGCTATCGGGTGGTTTCGGTAGACTGGCCGATGCAACGCCATGCTCCAGTGGAGAGGCACGTGGAAGATGGACGATACTGAGCGACACGACCTTGCGGTGTTCTTTGACTTCGAGAAC
>CAZHPE010000154.1:0-7035 GCA_964534775.1 uncultured candidatus Brocadiaceae bacterium | reverse complement strand
AGCCTCTCGGGGCTCACAACACAGACGTGGTTCGGGGCGTAGCTTTGGCACAGTGTGCAGGAATAGTATGTGTCCACGTCCTCGTCCTTCATTCCGGCAAGCTTTGCGTCGCGCTCCCCGTAGGCGGCGGCCGCCCGTTCCTTGATGACCTCGATCTCCGCCGCATCAGTGATCAGGCGTACGGCTACCTTGTCCGCAAGCTGCCCATACTCGTCGTGCATCTTCGCGTGCAAGATCGTGCCTATGTGTCCGAGCCGGAACCCGGCCTCGTAGGCGGCCTTGCTCAGACGCAGCCAGACCAGGTTCCTCTGCCCCATGTGCATCACGCCGCCAGCGTGGTTGACGTAGCGGTGGATCTGGCGCTCCAGAATGCCTTCGAAATCCTCCTGCATCTGGCGCCCGGCCACCAGGACCTCCACAGCCAGGTCAAGCGCACTGCCCACCTCCACGCCATCGATGTCCTCGCCGACGACCTGGATGTCACCGTCGTCGATCTCATCCGTGCCGACCATGCGGAGGTACTCGACGGCGTGGGCCTTCTTGCCGCCGAACTCTACCTGCAGATCCTCCTTGCGGACCCGCTCGCCTTCCAGCGCAGCCGCGAACGCTACGGGGACGTCTACCTCCTCCACCGTCACCTTCACGCCCCGCACTTCCACGCAGGTCGGCACGAGCTGCTCCAGGTCGGTCTGGTGCACTATGGCCTCGTATACGCAGACGCCCGAGGGACGTACCTCAGGGGTGCTTTCGTCGTCGCTAATCACAGGATAGCCCATCAGGATGGCGCCGGCGCCCGTGGCATACCAATCGTCCGAGATTGGCCCGAACGTCATGCCCCACGCGTGCACCCTGTCCCTGGAGTACTGAAGTATCTCGGCGACCTGACCGGGCTTCTTCCCGCCGAAGGTCAACGCGCTGCGCACCGCCCAGTCCAGCACCATCGTGCCGTGGCGCGTCTCCGGGCCGGTGGGAACGATGTAAGTGTCCCACCCCATCTGGATGCGCTTCTCGTCGAGCTGATCCTTCATGGTCCTGCCGTCGCGATTGGCGAAAAGGAACATCAGGATGCTGCGCTTTTGCAGCTCGCGCACGACGTAGACCGCGGCCTCGTTGTCGGGGGCCGGCCCGAGAATGGCGGCAAAGCCCGGCATTCGCCCGTCCACGAGCTGGATGCCGATCTCCCGCATCACCGTGTCGGTCAGGAACCCGTAGTAGCCCTCCGGCAGCTCATAGCCTTCCAAGTAGTCAAGCGCGCACAGGATCTCCTGGGCGAACATCGTCGCCGCGCCTTCGTCCAGACCGTGCCCGAGGTAGGGAAGCCAGGCCTTACCCTCCGGCACCGGATGAAGCAGGTCCTGTCGGCAGTGCTCGATCACCGGCGCTATCTCGCCGAGCGTCTTCACCTGGCACCCGGTGAGGGCGTAGATCATCGGCAGGTGGAACGCCGTCTCAGGGAACTCGATCTTCGTTGACTCTCCGTGCTTCTCGACCGCCTCTTTCCAAGCGGCTTCGGCCTCATCGACGAACTTGTGCGCGCCGCGCGCAACTGCGCAGAATGTCTCGCGAGACATTTATGACCTCCAGCTCAGCGACTTAGACTCTCGTAGACCTTCCTGAGCTCTTCGGCCCTCTGGCGGCCCCTGCACACAGGGCAACCGGACAGCACCTCGCACTTCGAGCCCAGCCTCTGTTCCAGAAACGCCAACTGTTTCTCCGCCACGTATCCCCGGCCGCATTCCAGGCAGCGCACCAAACGGTGCTTAGTGCGGAAGGGCACGATTTCCCTGTCCCCTTCTTCGTCGCGAACCACAATATGCCCCGTCGGGCAGACGTCGGCGCAGGCGCCGCAGCCGATGCACACGTCAGAAGGCTCCCCGTACGGCGTACCCACGCTGCGCCGGGCCCCCCTGCCGAGAAAGCCGATTGCGCCCACACCCACCAGGTCCCGGCACACATCGACGCACAGGCCGCACTGGATGCACTTGCCCTCGCCGTCCTCCGGCAGCCGGCTCCCTTCGAGTCCCAGCTCGCGGAGCATGTCCCGCACCAGCTCGCTCTCCGGGCACTGGGCCAGAAGCAGCTCGGCGCTGAGGCGCCGATAGCGCCGCACCTTCTCGCTATCTGTCTTGACCTCAATGCCTTCATCGCGCACCGGGTAAGTGCAGGCGGCTTCCACCCAGTTCCTCTTTCCCTGGGTTATTTCGACCAGGCACAGCCGGCAGGCCCCGTAGGGTCTCTGCGCTTGATGGTAACATAAATGGGGTATATCATATCCATTCGCGAGCGCTACCTCAAGGAGCATCGCGTCCTTCTCGCAGCTCACTTGCTCGCCGTCAATCGTGCAGTCTATGGTTGCCATCAGGCCCTCTTCACGGCATCTACAGGGCACACATCAAAGCACATCCCGCACTTGGTGCATACCTCTCGGTCGATGCGGAACGGCTCGCCGACCATGCCATCTTCCCGGTCGGCCTCGGTGGCCCTGGCGGGCGCCTTGCCGCGCTTTCCGGAAATGCACTCCACGGGACAGTCCTTAGCGCAGCGGCCGCAGCAGATGCAGACCTCGGGTTCGATCGAGAACTCTATCAACGCCTTGCACACGCCGGCCGAGCATCGTTTGTCCGTGATGTGAGCTTCGTACTCGTCGCGGAAGTGCCGGAGGGTCGAAAGCACAGGGTTGGGGGCGGTCTTACCGAGCTGGCAGAGCGACGTGGTCTGGACGACGTCGCAGATGTCTTCGAGCAGTTCCAGATCGCCCTCCCCGCCCGCGCCGTTGCAGATCCTCTCAAGGATATGGAACATCCGCTCGTTGCCCTCGCGGCACGGGACGCACTTGCCACACGACTCATCTCGCAGGAAATCCAGGAAATAGCGGGCGACGTCAACCATGCAGCTCTCTTCGTCCATGACGATCATGCCGCCCGAGCCCATCATCGAGCCGACCTTCTTCAGCTCGTCGAAGTCCACCGGCATGCCCAGATACCGGGCCGGAATGCACCCTCCGCTGGGGCCGCCGGTCTGGACCGCTTTGAACTCCTTGCCGTCGGGCACGCCGCCGCCGATGTCGAAGATGATCTCCCGGAGCGTGATGCCCATGGGCACCTCGACCAGCCCGGTGTTGTTGACCTTGCCGACGAGACTGAAGACCTTGGTGCCTTTCGAGCCTTCTGTCCCGATGGAGGCGAACCAGTCGGCGCCGCGCTCGATGATGGCCGGCACGTTGGCCCAGGTCTCCACGTTGTTGAGCGTGGTGGGGCTCTCCCAGAGGCCGCTCTCGACGGTGTGGGTATGCTTTGCCCGGGGCTCCCCGACCTTGCCTTCGAGGGATGCCATCAGGGCCGTTGACTCACCGCACACGAACGCCCCGCCACCGCGCACTATGCCGATATCGAAGCTGTGCCCGCTCCCGAGGATGTTCTCGCCCAGCAAACCCATGTCCCTCGCCTGCCCCAGTGCCGTGCGCAGCGTCCGCACAGCGAGCGGATACTCCTGCCGCACGTAGATGTAGCCCTGGTGCGCGCCGATGGCATGGGAGCCGATTATGACGCCTTCCAGCACGGCGTGGGGGTTGGCCTCCATAATCGAGCGATCCATGAACGCCCCGGGGTCCCCCTCGTCACCGTTGCAGATGACATATTTCACGTCGCCGCGCGCCTTTCGGCATGAGGCCCACTTGCGGCCGGTCAGGAACCCTCCCCCTCCCCTGCCACGCAGGCCGCTGGCGGTGATCTCATCGATGACCCGCTCCGGCGTGCAGTCGAACAGGACCTTCGCCAGGGACTGGTAGCCGCCCGCGCGGATGTAGTCGTCGATGCTCATCGGGTCGATCAGGCCGTTCAGCCGCAGGGCGATGCGCTGCTGCTTCCGGTAGAAGGGCACGTCGTGCTCTTTGAGTATCGCCTCCCCATCCGCCTTGTAGAGCAGCCTCTCAACCGGCTCGCCGGCGCGCACGGTCTTCTGGAGTATCTCCGCGGCGTCCTCGGGTTTGACACGGTTGTAGAAAATGCCCAGCGGCCTGACCACCAGCACCGGGCCAAGCTCGCAGAGACCGTGACAGCCAGTACCCTTGATCTCGACCTCATCTGCCATGCCCAGCTCTTCGACGGCCTTCTGCAAAGCGGCGTAGACATCGGCCGAGCCGCTCGCCGCGCAGCCGGTCCCCCGGCACACGCACACCACGGGCTTCACACCGGTGGTGTGCCTCAGAGACTCGGCAAGCTCCCGGAGCGCCTCCGGGGAATCGATTCTGTCGCCTGTCGCAATTGCCATCTATATCCTCTACTGCCCCGGCCGCAATCGGCCAACGAGGCAGAGCACGCAAGAGCGTCAATCGTACTTCTTGAGGATCTCGGGGATCTGACCGGGCTTGAGCAGCCCGTGCGTGTCGTCGCCGACGGTTATGACGGGGGCCAGACCGCAGCAGCCCAGGCACCGCACGCTCTTCACCGTAAACTTCATGTCCGCCGTGTTCCGCTCGCCTTCTTCGAGGCCAAGCGTTCTCGCGATGGAGTCCAGGATCCTCGGCGCCCCCCGCACGTGGCAGGCCGTGCCCATGCAGACCGAGATCAGGTGCCGGCCCTGCGGCTCGAGGCTGAAGGCCGCGTAGAAAGTGGCGACGCGCAGCACCTCGGCCAGCGGCAACTCCAGGCGCTCCGACACCCTCCGAATTGCCTCACGCGGAAGGTAGTCGAACTCATTCTGGACGTCCTGAAGCACGTGGATCAGGCTGTTGCGCTCAAGGCCATAGCCCTCCAGCACCTCGTCAGCCTTCGCCACAGTCAGGTCGGCTTCCACCACCGGCATTTGTTGCTCCTCGGATCGGCTCTACGAGCCGGAAATGAGTACTTTCTCGGCCTCGAGCGCCTCGACAGCCCGCCGGGCGGCCTCCTTGCGCCTGCGGTCGATTACTTCCGCGAGCAGGACTAACCGTCGGGCGTGGGTCGGACAAGCAGTCACGCACAGCGGTTGCTCTCCCTCCTCGATGATGCCCTCACACAGATCGCATTTGACCAAGCCCTCGGCCGCCTTGCTCCAGCGGATGGCGCCGAACGGGCAGGCGATCTCGCACGAGTGGCACCCGATGCATCTGTCCTCCTCGAACACCGTGCGCCCTGTGGCCTCATCCTTGTAGAGGGCGCCTGAGGGGCAGACAAGGACGCACGGCGCGTCCTCGCACTGCTGGCACTGGACCGGCACCGCATGGCCCCCAGCGGCAATCACATGCACGCGGGGCACCAGGGGCGCTTCGGAAAGCACCGCCTCTACAATGTCACTAAACCCGGCGTGTGCCTTGGCGCAGGCCAGTTCGCAGCTCTTGCACCCAAGGCACCGTCTCAGGTCGACCATGATCGCACCTGTCTGCGATTTCGTCTTCATTCCCTCGCCCTCTTATCGCTGCGGGGCACGCGCGGGGACGGCCCCGTGCAAGAACCTTCGTCGGGTGCGCCCGACCTACTTCGCGGACGCCATGGCTGCTTCGCGCTCAGCCGGCTCGGCGGGCCCGTACATCATCGGCGCAAGCCCGAGCGTCTGGCGCTTGGCGTCGATGTGATCAATCATCAGATGGGCTGCCTTGATCGGGTCGCTCTGGAAGGCGAGCTTGCCGCCGAAATCCGCTTCCATCCCGCCCAGCAGGTAGTCACTGACGACCTTGCTGCCCATCACGGGGAACGCCTCTCCGAGGAGGGTGAAAACGCCGCTGCCGGCCGCGTAAAGGGCGATCGTTATCGCCTTCTCACACATCCATTCGGGCGCCGACGCGGCGACGGGCAGGTCGGAGATGTCCTCTCCCAGCCCGCCTTCCTTGACCATCTCGACACAGGCCAGAAGGATGCGGCTGTTATCCACACAGGAGCCCACGTGCAGCACTGGGGCGATGCCAACCGCCCGGCATATCTCCTGGAGTCCCTGACCAGCGTAGGTCTCGGCCGCCTCGGGCCGCATGAGGCCGGCCTTTGCGCAGGCGATGGCCGAGCAGCCCGTCTGAAGCACCAGAACGTCGTGGCGGATCAGCTCCTTGACCATCTCACGGTGCCTCCAGTCGTGGACCGTCTTCACGGTGTTGCAGCCGACCACTGCGGCCACGCCACGCAGGCGACCGTCCATGATGCCGTGGTTCAGGGGGCGGTAGAGGGGCCGGTAGTAGCCGCCAAGGGTGCTGAAGACGCTCTCCACCGTGTAGCCGGCCACCAGCTCCTCGCTCTCCTTGGGAATGACGGCCTTGGCCGGGTCCCTGTCCGTGAACGCTTCGATGGCCTCGTTGACGATTTGCTTGCCGATCTCGAACCCGCGCTCTTCCTCGAACTCGATGTGCTCGACGCCGGCAAAATGGGCCTTGGGCGAGGTCGAGATGATCCTGGTCGGCATGGTCCCGGCGCACTCGACCAGCGAGGGGAAGATGCATTGAACGTCGACGATCATCGCGTCGATGGCGCCGGTGGCGATGGCGAGTTCCTGCTGGAGGAAGTTGCCCGCGATGGGGATGCCGTGGCGCATCAGGATTTCATTGGCCGTGCAGCAGATGCCGGCGACCTGGATTCCGTCGGCGCCGGCGTCCTTGGCCTTCTTCAGGACTTCAGGGTCATGGGAAGCCGCGACAATCATTTCCGACAGGGCGGGTTCGTGGCCGTGAACGAGGATGTTGACCGCCTCGGCGCGCAGCACGCCAAGGTTCGCGCGGCTCTTGATCGGCTCCGGGCCGCCGAAGAGCACGTCGCTCACGTCGGTGGCGTACATGCTGCCGCCCCATCCGTCGACGAGCGCCGTGCCGATGGCGATCCGAAGGAGATGGACCGGATCGTTGTCGACCCCCATGTTAGTGGCGTGGAGAGTGGTCACGATGGTCTTGTCGATGCCGGAGGGGGTCACGCCGAGCTTCGCCCACTTCTCCTGTAAAGCCTGCGGGGCGCGCTGCACGAGTCTGAGCGCTCCCTCTTGGCGCCCGAAGTCCGCCAGGGCGGTCATCGCCACATTCGCGGCGATGGCCAGAACGTCTTTGCTGTCCTGCTCGATGCCGAGCTCATCGGCCAGCTTGCG
>CAZHPE010000153.1:0-7067 GCA_964534775.1 uncultured candidatus Brocadiaceae bacterium | reverse complement strand
CAGGGGCTTCTCGCCGTGCGGATGGGCCAGAGGCGCATCATCGCCGAGACCGGCGCCGGCCAGCACGGCGTGGCCACGGCGACGGCGGCCGCGATGTTCGGCCTCCCGTGCGACGTCTACATGGGCGAGGAGGACATGCGCCGCCAGCGTCTGAACGTGGTGCGCATGGAGCTGCTGGGTGCCCGCGTCGTGCCGGTCAGCTCCGGCTCGCGCACGCTCAAGGACGCCACCAACGAGGCCATGCGTGACTGGATGGGTTCTTTCGATCAAACCCATTACATCATCGGCAGCGTCGTCGGCCCGCACCCGTACCCCGTGATGGTGCGGGATTTTCAGGCGGTGATCGGCCGCGAAGCTCGCGCGCAGATCATGGAGGCCGAGGGCCGTTTGCCCGACCTGCTGGTGGCGTGCGTGGGCGGGGGCAGCAACGCGATGGGGCTTTTCCACGCGTTTTTGGGGGAGGAATCCGTACGGATGGTGGGGGTAGAGGCGGGGGGTGTTGGCCCCGCACAGGGGGCGCACGCAGCTACGCTTGAGCGCGGTGGTACCGGTGTGTTGCACGGGTCGAAGAGCTACGTGCTCCAGGACGAGGACGGCCAGACCAGCCCGGTCCATTCCGTTGCCGCGGGGCTGGATTATCCCGGCGTCGGGCCGGAGCACAGTTGGCTAAAAGAAGAGGGCCGCGCCGAGTATGTGTCGGTCACCGACGAGCAGGCCTTGGCGGCCTTCCAACTTTGCTCCCGAACCGAGGGCATCCTGCCCGCGATTGAGAGCGCCCACGCCCTCGCATATCTGATGGCTGCCGGGCCGGACATGGTCGCCGATCAGCTCGTCATCATGTGCATGTCCGGCCGGGGCGACAAGGACGTCTACGAGGTGCAAGAGAGGCTGCGCGAGCTGGCGGGGGGCGAGGGGTCACGTGAACAGAATTGACGCCACCTTCGAGGCGCTTGCGGCACGGAACCGGGCAGCTTTCATCCCGTTCCTCACGGCGGGCGACCCGGACCTCGGGACCACGCAGCGGACCATTGCCGCGGTGGCCGACGCAGGGGCCGACGTGATAGAGCTGGGGTTCCCATTCTCCGATCCGATAGCCGACGGGCCGACCATCCAGGCGTCCTACATCAGGGCGCTCGATGGCGGGCAGCGGACCGAGGACGTCTTTCGCATGGTGGAGGCGCTGCGGGCCGAGTCGCAGATACCCATCGTCGCGATGATCTCATACAGCCTCGTCTACCGCATGGGATTCGATGCGTTCCTGGACCGGGCCATCGCGGCTGGCATCGACGGCGCGACGATTCCCGATCTGCCGGTTGAGGAAATGGAACCGCTGCGCGCTGAGGCCGACCGGCGGGACTTCCGCCTGGTCTGCTTCGTGACCCCGGCGACCACGGACGCCCGCCGCACTATGGCGGCGCGCCTGGCGCGGGGGTTCATTTACTACATATCCGTGCGCGGGATCACGGGCGCGCGCGATCGGATGCCGGCCGACCTGGCCGAGAACATCGGGAGGCTCAAGTCCGAGACGCAGGTGCCGGTTGCCGTCGGGTTCGGCATCTCGCGTCCCGAGCATGCGCGCGCGGTCGGGCAGATAGCCGACGGTGTGATCGTAGGAAGCGCCCTTGTCTTGCGCATACACCAGGCCGCCGAGAGCGACGGCGACCCCGTCCGCGTCGCGGCCGACTTCGTCGCCGAAATGGCCTCCGCCTGCCGTTCCTGCCGGCCGGTCTGATGATTGGTCTGGCTGCTGCGCTCCTCGGGCAAGGCGCCGCCCGTCCGGACTGAAGGCCATTACTTCGACAAAACCACCGGGGAATCTCCGGACTTCCCTGCCCGTTGACACCTCGCACAGGTCCCGCCCCTTCTCCTCGCTCGCCCTAAAGGCCCTCTCGATGCACGTGTCGGCATCCCCGAGGTCCTCTGCCCGGTCCAGCCTGCTCGCAAGCGCCACCACCACTATCCTTGGGGGCAGGTCAATCTTGATCGTTCGCCATCCGACGTTCTTGACATGGTCGAACACGAAAGGGCATTGCTCAAGGAGGCTACCGGCGATGCGCCCAGATTGCGCCACCAGATCTACGATGTTCTCTTTCTCATCTTCGAGCTTGGCGCAATCGGCGGCTTCAACCTCGATGCAGAATGGAACAGATGTCGACCTCATCTCCACGCGAAATACCTTGGCGGGAGGACGCTGCGGGAGATACTGCGCGACCGGGAGTGTCGTCGAAAACACAACGACAGTAGAGAATCTATGTGGTGGTCGGATCAGCGCATGCAGCGGACTTGCCGACACACCGTCAGCAAATGCGTGCCGGCACGGCAGTCGGGGGGGTCTCAGAGCGTCTTGGGTTTCGGCTGGACTCCGGTCGGTGGCTGGCCGTCCCGGTAGAGGGCGATGCTCTCAATCGTGATGGGCTTCCGGGGACGATCCCCAGAGCCGGTCTTGACCGTGCCGATCTTCTCCAGGACATCCGTGCCGTCCGTCACCCGCCCGAACACGGTGTGCTTGCCGTCCAGCCACGGGGTGGCCGTCAGCGTGACGAAGAACTGGGAGCCATTGGTGTTGGGGCCGGAGTTCGCCATGGACAGGACGCCCGGCGTGTCGTGGCGCAGCGTCTTGACGAATTCGTCGGAGATTCTCCATCCCGGCCCGCCCATGCCGGTGCCATTGGGGCAACCACCCTGAATCATAAAATCTTTGATGACCCGGTGGAACACCAGCCCATCGTAGAAGCCGCTGGAAGCCAGGTGCATGAAGTTGGCCACCGTGTTGGGGCACTCATCTTCGTACAGCTCCACGGTCATCACGCCCATTGAAGTCTCGATCTTTGCTTCGGTCGCCACTTGTGCGGTCTCCTTTCGCGTGTCAACGACTCGCGTGTCAACGGCGGGGGCCGGCGAGGACGGCTCCTCACGGCTGCATGCCCCCGCGGCAAGGCAGGTTGCCAACAGACCCACAAGCGCGGGCCAGACTATCCACCTCTTCATGATGGTGCTCCTTTCCTGGTGATTCTGTCATTGACCGTTACGCTTTTGCCCCTGAGTGTCTCCCATCTTACAGATTGCGCCAGGATTCTGCAACAGACGACCTCGGCTTCGGGAGCATCGGTGAGCGGGGCCGTCGTGGATCTATCATGTCCGCACGCGCTCGACGGCGAGGGATCGGGATGGGCGTCCCACCAGCACGGAGAGCGAGGCGCCCCGCGCATCCCCCGCCCGTACTCGAATACCTTTGCGCGCGCCTTCAGCAGCTGGTACAATTCGCGCGCCGTGGTGTCATCCAGAGGGATGAGCCGGGAGGGCCGTGACGGTTCTTTGTGGCCTGGTGGCCCTCTGGCTGCAACACCTTCCGGGAATGGTTTTCAATGGGACAGGGTTCGAGGAAAGGAACGAGAATGGCCAAAGCGAAGGCGAAGGCAAAGTCGGCGGCAAAGCCGATGACGAAGGCTCAGATTATCGACCGGCTGGCGGCGGAGACGGACCGCACGAAGAAGGAAACGGCGCAGTTCTTGGAAGAGCTTGCCGCGCTGGCATACAAGGAGGCAAAGAAGGGATTCACGCTGCCGGGGCTCGGGAAGATAGTCGTCGTGAAGCGCAAGGCCCGCATCGGCCGCAACCCGGCGACCGGCGAGTCCATACGCATTCCGGCCAAGCGCGCGCTCAAGTTCCGGATCGCCAAGGCCGCCAAGGATGCGATTCTGGGCGTGAGGAAGTGACAGAAATCCTCTATAGCTGGCTCGACGGCAAGGCCGGTGGACTGACAGCAACCGGCGAAACCGAAAAGAGCTGAGAAGGCCACGTTCGGCATCCTCAGCCCTGCGCAGGCGGTCTGTGGAACTGCCGGTTGCAGACTTGAATCCTGCCGGGTACACCATCCTTACGAATGAGCGCAGGGTCGCGGAAGGCCTTGCGCTTTGCTTGTTGCACGGGCGCGTCGGCATGGTAGCCATCGACGGCCCGCGAGCCGTGACGGGTGAAGATTCATCTCAAGACCGGTTATGATGGAATTAGGGTATGATACCGAAGACCTTCTCGGGCCCTGTCGGTCCGCGTTAGCGGGCGGCGGAGCGAAGTGGGTTACCAATGGCGCCGGTTTGCGGAGAACGTGTCCTGGAAGCACAGAGCGGGTCTGGGGTCATCGCATCTGCTCCAAACGCTCCGCATGATGCGGTCCTGCCGCCGCGCTAGGCGCGAACGTGTCCTGGAGGTCCAGAACGCGTGTCTGTTGCCGGTTGATCACCCACGCCTACCGCAACGTGCCGTACTACCGGCGGCTGTTCGACCGAAGCGGCATCAAGCCGCAGGTCAGTCGGACCGTGGGCGACCTGCGGGCCATTCCGACCACCGGGAAGAACGACTTGCGCGACGCCCCCGTTGCCGATATGGTAGCGCGCGGCGTGGATCCCGACGACCTCGAGTCCCCCAGGACGAGCGGGTCCTCCGGGGAGCCGTTCACGATCCGGTCCGCGTGGCTGGAAGCCCGCATATGGGGCCTCTTCTGGGCGCGGGCCATGCGTTACTTCGGGCTGCGGGCGAGAGACAGGGCGGCTTCGATCCTGTACATACGGCCCGGCCGGAAGCCCGAAGACCGGAAACCATATCAGCGGATACTCAATTCCTTCGGCCTGTTCCGGCACGTGTACGTGGATTGCTGCCCGTAGCCCGAGGTGATACTGTGCGTCCTGCGCCGGTATCGGCCGGATGTCCTGGGAGGGTATCCGGGAACGCTCGCGCGCCTTGCCGAGGCCATCACCGAGCGGGACCGCCGGGATATCAGTCCCAGGATCCTCGCCGCAGGCGGGGGGGTTCTGACCGGCGGGATGCACGGGCAGATCAGGACGGGCTTCCAAGCGCCCGTCTACGACCTCTACGGCAGTTACGAACTCCCCCTGATCGCCTGGGAATGCAAGGAGACGGGCGAACTCCACACGTGCGACGACGGCGTGATTGTCGAGGTCCTCAGGAACGGCCGCCCGGCCGGGCCGGGCGAGCAGGGCGAGTTGGTCGGGACGAATCTGCACTCATTCGCCATGCCGTTCATAAGATACCGCCAGGGCGATGTCGTCACCCGGGGCGCCGGCAGGTGCACATGCGGACTGCCCGCAGGCGTCGGCAGACATGGAAGCTACACCTGAGCGCCTCGTTCCTCTACGATCCCCTCGCGCGGATGCGTCGGCTGCGGGGGCCGTTCTCCGCACATATCCAGACCGTGGACCGCTGCAATGCTGCGTGCCCGACGTGTCCTTACCGAACCTCGTGGAAGACCGGCCCGCCCCACTACATGGGCGAAGACCTTTACCTGCGGATCATCGACGAACTGCGGCGCAGGGGTTCCCTGCGCCTACTGGAGCTGATGCTTCAGAACGAGCCGCTGCTGGACGGGAGCCTCGCCAAGCGCGTGCGACAGGCCAGGCTGGCGCTGGGTCGCGGGCTTTGGATCGCCACGGTCACCAATGGGTCCATGCTCACCGATGAGAGAATCGACGAATTGCTGGCGGCGGGGCTGAACTGCATCGACGTGAGCATCGACGCGGCGCACGAACAGGCCTACCAGGCCATCAGGCCGGGCCTGGACTTCGCAAAGGTCGTCGAGAGCTCCCGGACGCTCCTACGGCGTCGCGGCAAGGCTGTGGTGAGGGTCCGGTTCCTGAAGCAGCGCGCCAACGTCGGCGAGGAGTGCGAGCTCGAGCGCTACTGGAAGCCCAGAGGGGCAATCGTCCGCCTGGACTCCATGCTCAATCGTGCGGGATCGCTCGGGGATTTCGGGCGGCTGAGGCGTCCCTGGGACGGGGCGCTGCGTCATGGGATGAAAGTGCTGCTCGGGCGTTTCTATCCCCGGTGCCTGTACCCGTTCGGTGCTCTGACCGTGCTCTCGGACGGCCGGATCATACTGTGCTGCAACGACTGGGCGCACGAACTGATCGTCGGCGATCTCACCCGCCAATCGGTCGCCGAGGTATGGCACGGCGAGCGGACGAGCGAGTGCCGCCACCTCATCTGGGCCCAGCGCTTCCGTGATAGCTGCGTGTGCAGGGACTGCTCGATTGCGCGCGGGGGTGCGGGACAACGATGACTTGCGAATCGTCCCCCGGCACGGTCTAATGGCCGCAAGAACCCGCTTCCTCCCGAAGCGGGCACGTCCATTCTGTGGAGGCATCCAGTGGAAGCCGTCGGCCCCGAAGCATCCCTGCAACACCTTTCTGACGAAGCCCTCTGGCTCAGCCACGTAGCGGGCGGGGACGAGGCGTTCTCCGAGGTGCGCAGGCGCCATGAGGGCACGCTTTTTCGCTACCTCCAGCTCAGTCTCGGCGACGTGCGCGCCGCCGCCGAGACGCTGGGGAAAGTGCTGCGCCTCGCGCGCGCCCACCGGCAGCCTTACGAGGGGTTCGACTCGCTGAGGGGCTGGCTCTTCGCGGTGGCTACGCAGGCGGCCGTGCCCGCCCACGTGCCCCAGGATGAGGGTCTGTCGCAGATGGTGGCCGATCTGAAACGCCCCCGGCCCAAGGCCGTGGAGGATGCCCTGAAGCACGCGCTGGCCGACATGCACCGCGATGTAAGACAGCCGTTTCTCCTCGTCATGGTCATGGGCCTGTCGCTGGCCGAGTCCGCCAGGGCCTGCCGGTTCCCCGTCGATAAGGCCGCGCGGCGGGTGCTGAGCGCCTGTGGGGAGTTCGCCAGGCTCGCGACGTTGCCCAAGGAGTAGCGTGTGGATCGCCGATCGGCCATAGTTGCGCTCGTGCGGCGGCTTGCCGGGGAGCCGGACCCCGCAAATCGGGCCGAGATGGACCAGTTCCTGATGCACAGCGCCCGCTGGGCCGGGCGCCTTGAACGCTACGCGGCCGTGCGCGACGCCGTGCGCCGGCTCTCCACCCACGATCTGACCCCCGAGATTCGCAAGGCGTGCGACGAGCTGCTTGCCAGCCCTGCCTCCGGCCCGATCTCGGAGGCCCCTCCCGCCGATCCAACCCCGATGCGCAGCGCGCCGTTCAGGCTCGCAGTGCTCCTGGTGTCCCTGGCGGGCATTCTTGCCGTGCTCCTGGCGTGTTTCCTCATCGTGCCGGGGATTA
>CAZHPE010000152.1:5152-7143 GCA_964534775.1 uncultured candidatus Brocadiaceae bacterium | reverse complement strand
TTTCCCAAGGAGTTCGCACTGAGATATGGTAGATAACATGCAACCCTTGGACCTATCCGGCCACGCAGCTGCTGAGCGATCCATGGGCAAGTGATCCGCTTCGTCATGTTAGGAATAGGCAATGGCAGAGAAACTGACTTTCCTGCAAATCAGCGATACTCACATCGATGCACGTGCTGAAGTGATTGGAGGTGTCAGGCCAGTGAGCATTCTGTCGCGGGCCATTGCGGACATTAAGGACAATTTCTCACAGGCATCATTTGTGGTCCACACTGGCGATGTGGCCAACAGCAGCACAGAGGCCGCCTACAAGCGCTATGAATCGCTTGTCAGGGATGTGAATATACCCATTTACCATATTCGCGGCAATCATGACAAGGATGCCAGACTCTTCAGGGATTTCTTCTCTGATGGAGAGGATGACTCGCTGCACTGGCATTTCAAGTTGATGAATTGGCACTTCGTAGGTTCAGACTGCGCCGCTAAGCATGTAGGTAATGAGCAGCACGTCAATGCCGAGGAACTGACGTGGCTGAACCAAGTTCTCTTGGACAATTCCGACTGTCCGACTGTTCTGTTTCTCCATTGCCACTTCTACCCTATACATTCGGAGTTCCTTGACGCGTTCATGATGTGCGACGCAGGATTCTTCGCGTCTCAACTCGCCCAGCACGAATGTGTCCGATACGTGGTTGTGGGGCACCTTCATCATGCTACGTTGTCTATATCGAGACATGTCGTACTCAGCAGCCCTGCACTATCCTGGCAATTTGTGCCGATGGCCCCGTCACCAGCACACGATGATGTCGCTCCGGGTTATCGAGTGTTCGAAATGGATGGCGAGGAGAACGTGTTGACATATGTGAGACGATTGGGCCCGATTCCCAAGAACGAATATCCTGTTGAGTTGCACAGAGGCGGGATAGCGGAAAAGCGCTGAAGGTCGACATGACGAGTGAATCCAGCGGACATCCATTCGGCAGCGGTCCATGGAAGCAGGTACTCCATCTGGGATAGAAGGCAGAGGGCAGAAGCCGACAAGAGCATGTAAGCAGAGAATGAATGATCAAGCTTGACCTCTGCCATACCAAAGCCCGGCCTTCCTCCCGGCTCTGCAATAGGTGCGGGCAGGGGGGACAGCATCACAAAGTATAAACGCGCCCAATTCAGCCACCAGCACACAGAAGCGCAGGTCTGTCCCTCCTCATACTGATGAAGAATGCCTTGAGAACTGCACCTTATCGTCATATCTATTGGCAGCAAAGACAGATACGGGCCTCTGCAGTGGATCGGGGGCCTTCCATATCGTCGCCATGGGATTCCTGTGAGCCCTTTCGGGAGCCTGTCCACTATATGATGTGGAGGGAAGTGCGGCGTGGGAAGGAGGTCGTCCTTCTGACACGCAAACCCCCGCCCCACCTCTGCAATGGGTGCGGCAGGAGGGTGACAGCATCACAAAGTATAAATGCGCCGTATGCAACCACCAGGACTCAGAGACAAGGGATATGGCTTGGTCTCTGCAGAATGTTGCCGCAAGGTTCTCCCTGGAAGACCGCGACATTGGTCCGAAGATGGGCAACAGCGTTTGCTGTGGCAAACACCTTGCAAGGGGCGGATGTTGGTCGCCTGCCCCACATGGCGCATTCTCATTCGGACACGGTCGATCCGTAAATGGTCTGCCCATGGCTGCCCCCCGCAAGCCGAAGTCAGGCATTGCGAAATAGTGCTGTAACATGTAGCATGGGAGGCGGTTACGGGCGAGTGCATGACAGACAGTGATGGAAGCGCCTTCTCGCCGATAGCAAGGAGCAAAGAGCGTGACGAAAGATGTCTTCAGTTTCGCGTTCATCGCTGATCCTCAAATCGGGATGAACAGCCCCTCAGGCCTGCATGGACCCGGGTCAGACAAAGAGCGTCTGGATCGCGCAATAGCCTACGTCAACGAGAATGATGTCGACTTCGTTGTGTTCGGCGGTGATCAGATAAACAAT
>CAZHPE010000152.1:2020-5142 GCA_964534775.1 uncultured candidatus Brocadiaceae bacterium | reverse complement strand
AGCACAGATCCGCAACTGGACGTGCTGGAGAAGTCTTTGTCTGCGCTGACAGTTCCTTACTATGGGGTCATTGGAAACCATGAGCAAGGTGATCCCGGGCAAGGTTGGAAGTACATTCGGCGCGGGCTACCTATTCGTTTCTCGCTCTCCCATAGAAGCGCGTTCTTGGTTGGCATCAATTCCCTATGGCTGCGGGGGCACTTCGGCGACGAGTACTTGCGGGAGGAGTGGGATTACTTGGAACGCCAGTTCTCTCAAGTCCCCCCCGCCTGCGAGCATCGCTTCGTCATCATGCACTGGCCCCTGTTCAATTATCATCCACGGGAGCCTGACACCTACTGGAATATGCCCAACAGGGATAGGCTTATCGAGCTATTCAAGCAGCATGGGGTCTCATGTGTTCTCAGCGGTCACTGGCAGCAAGACATAGATGCACAGTGGCATGGGATCAGCCTGATTACGAGCGTGGGAACCTCTCTGCCTCTTCAGTATCCGGAAGAGCTTTCATTCAAGGTCGTAACCGTGTTTGAAAACGGATGGTCGGCCCGGAGGGTGTCGGTCGTGAGCGGCTGAACTGTTTCCGGGCATCGCACAAAGAGCTGGGATGTCGCTCCTGCCCATGCCCGATGCGACTCAGTGACTCGGGCTTCAGGTCGCGTGCGGCAGGCGCACCTGCGGCCCGCCCCGCTCAACAGCCAGCGCGAAGATGCGGCGCAGGACCTGCTGGTTGGTGTAGCAAGAGAGCGTGCGCCGCTGCCCGGCACGCGCGATGCGGGCGCGCTTGTCCTCGTGGGTCAGGTAATGGTGTACGAGCTCGACCATCTCGTCTTCGTTGCGGAAAACCGCTACCTCGCGGCCGAGCTCGAAGAACTCCTCCATCCCGGCCTTGTAGAGGCACAGGTAGAAGGCGCCGACGCCCGTCGCCCAGAATGCGCGGTTGCTCAGCCCCCCGGCGCGCTCCGGGAAGCGCGGGATGGCCAGGAAGATGCGCCCGCCCAGGCACGCCTGCGTGAACGACGGCCCCCACACCTTGGCGCCGCCCCACGCCCGGCGCGCGGGTGACAGCGAGTCGCGCAACGGGTTGCCCAGCCACGACATGTGCCGCCCCCACCAGCGCACTGCGAGGCCCTCCCGGATGAGGGTGTTGAGCGCCCGCAGGCGCCGGCGGTAGCCCTCGTGGCGGTCGATGGTGCCGACCGTCACCACATCGCACCCGTATCGGCGCTCCTCGTCGGGGCCCATGGGCGCACAGGCAAAGCACGACGGCGTGAAGCCCTCCAGCACCCGTTCGGCGTCGGTCAGGCCGGCCTCGCGGAGCATGCCGCGCAGGTGCAGGCCCTGCGTGCAGCAGAGGTCGGCTTCGGGCGCCAGCGCGCGCAGCCAGAGCGGCAGGTCGCCGTCGGGGTACCAGAGCACGTTGTAGACGCCCTGGGCGCGCAGGCGGCGGAGGGTTTCGGGCGCGATGCGCTCGCCCTTCCATAGGATGTGGACGACGGGCCGGTGCCGGGCCGCGGCCCCAAGGAGCTGACGGTCGGGGTCGGGCGAGCTACGGAAGTCGAAGAGGCGCACGTCCGTACCGAGTTCGCGCAGGGCAACGGCCAGATGGCGGCCGAAACTCCACGGTTTGTCGTCCGGGACGCTCAGCAGGATGCGGTCCACGGGGCCCCCTTACGCGGTAGCGTGCGCCTGGTCTAACTGCGCCTCACGCACCAGCACACTGGGCGAGTCCACCTGCCGCAGCCAGACCAGGCCCGCGGGCGCGGCGTCGTACTGGGGCATATCGTCCAGCGGTTCGTCGAAGGCCGCCCTGATGTAGGCATAGGGCAGGTTGGCGCCCGCCTGCTGGTAGAAGTAGGACGCGGTGAAAAGGCGGCCGCAGTTGACCTCCGTGGGCACGAGGCGGCCGTCGCGGCCGCCACACATGTCCACGCAGAACAAGCCGTCCGGACGCGTGTCCACGGCCAGCACGGCGGCAACGGCTGTGCGGTCGGCCTCGTGGTCGTGGCGGGTGGCCATCAGGCTGGCGGCGCCCGTCTTGCCGCTGGGCGTCAGGCGATCGAGCAGGTAGCCGAGCCGCTCGTAGGACAGAGAGGTGAGCAGGCGTCCGTCCTTCCAGATGGACGGCCAGGCCATCTCGCGTCCGGGCAGGTACTCCTGGGCCATGAAGGTCCAGTCCATGCCCTGAGCCTGCCAGAAAGCCAACCAGTGCCAGCCCGCCTCCGGGTCGTGGATGGGCGCGCTGCCGCGGGCGCCAGCGCCCTCCGTGGCACGCAACCAGAAGGGTACGCCCAGGGTCTCGGCCGCGCGGTCCAGATCGGCCCGGGAGCGCACCACGACGGCCTCGCCGCGGACCAGGCCCGCCCGGCACCAAAGCTCAGCGCTGACGGCCTTGTCCTGGAAGGCGCGCACTGTCTCCGGAGCGGGTAGCCACATGCGAGCGCGCACGCGGTTCCGCTCGGCCGAGAGCACGCCCACCTCCGCGTCGGGCTGGGCGTAGAGCAGGTCCACGCACTCGCGCTCGGCGATCTCGTTGAGCGCGTCAACGTAGCTGGGCGAGGAGCACTCGGGCACCAGGTAGTGCGCGTCCGTCTCCGCGAGCGAGAGGTACGTGGGGCAGCAGTCCGTGCCGACGATGTGGAACGACTCCGGCGCGGCGCGCAGGCAGCGGACGAAGTTGCGGCCGGCGGGTCCGCCGACGCCCGTCACGATGATGCGTTTCACGTCGCCTTCCCCTCCGCACAGCAGTCGGACTGACAGGCGCCGGCCCGCCGCAGCAGGGCGGCGGCGCGCGTCGGGTTCACGATGTTGCACACGCACGGCCTGGCCAGCTCGACGGCGGCCTCCTCGGGCCCCAGCTCGCCCCGCCCGACCCGCTTGGCTATGTGGCCAACGAGCGCGCGCGATGCGACGCCGTGTCCGCACATGGTGACCATCTCGAACTCCTCGCCCTCGGGCAGCAGCTCGGTGCGCCCCCATGTGCCCAGGCTCATGTTCACCGAGTGCGGCACCAGCCCGCATTCGCGGCATACCTCGAAGACGTCCTCGAAGAGCCCGGAGATGACGATGCTGATGCCCAGGTCGGCCGCGGCATTCGAACTGTTGAGCGCGGTCACGGTGACGGT
>CAZHPE010000152.1:945-2010 GCA_964534775.1 uncultured candidatus Brocadiaceae bacterium | reverse complement strand
GGTCGGCCGCGGCCAGGTCTGCCAGCACCCGGCGCAACCTGTCGCGGCCCGAGAGCAAGACGTGGCGCACCTCGTGCATGGTGCTGTCGCGGACGATGTCGTCCAGGGCGCAGAAGCCGTCCTTGCCGACAGCGCCCCGCATGTAGCGGGCCTGGCGGTCGCCCAGGCGCACGTCTAGCGCCTCTGGGTCGTGGCGGGCGACGATGCTGGCCAGTCGCTGCATGCGGTCCGCAATGGCGCCGCCGTAGCGCTGCTGCGCGCTGACAGCCGGGTCGACGCGCGGCAGCAGAATGAACTCCCCGCGGAGGCTGTCGGGCCCGCCCCGTCGGTGGTTCGTATGCGTCATGCCAGCGGTCTCCCGAGGCCGACGTTCACCTTGCCGTTCGGCCGCGGCGCGTGGCCGGAGTCGGTCAGCACCTGCCGGAGCGGCACCTCACCGCCGTCGCAGCGGCAGATGACGCACACGCTGAAGACCGTGTCGGTACGGCCCGCCACATCGCGCAGGCACGCCAGCACGTCCAGCAGGGCCTCCTCGGGCGCCGTGAACTCGACGATGGCGGACAGCACGCGCTCCGCTCCGACCTCCGAGTCGCGCAGCCGCCCCGTAGCCGGGTCGATCAGGTGCGTGACGGGGTTGCGCTGGACGAACCGCACCCGACCCGCCAGGGAAGTTGCCACCAGCTCCACGTCGGCCAGGCTGGCGGAGATGCCGGGCCGGCCGACTTCGATGGCGAACGCCACCTGTCCTACGGGCACGCGGTCGCTCACGTCCGCCGTCTTCATCTCCGTCGTCCCGCGCCCCCACACGCCCGTGTCGGGGTGCTTGATGAGGGGGTTGCTGAAGCGGGCGCGCAGCAGGCGAGACCACGGGAGTTGCTCCGGCTGGAGGGCGCCCTGTGGGCAGGTACCCGGGCGCGTGCAGGTGCCGCACTCGACGCAGCGATCCCGGTCCACGCATAGACCGGCCCCCGACAGCGAGAGCGCGCCAACCGGACAGTAGGGCACGCATCGGCCGCATCCGTCACATAGCGTCGGGTCTGCAAGCAAAGCGGAGCCTCTCCATCG
>CAZHPE010000152.1:0-935 GCA_964534775.1 uncultured candidatus Brocadiaceae bacterium | reverse complement strand
GCGGTGCCGGGACATTATAGCGATGACGCCGCTATGCCGCAAATACTGGCGTCGAAACCGTCCCGCGCCGGCTATGTTCGACCGCTTCCTGACAAGCGCGCGCGGCGCCTTCCGTCCTGGGAGCCGACGTGTCAGCCCCGTCCGTCCTCCTGCGCGGTCTCCCCGGCCGCCCTACTCTGTATAGCAGAGCGTCGTCAGCGACAGCGGCGCGAACAGCGTCCGGACGTGCCGGCCTTCACCGGCACCGCCCGCGGCAGGCCCCCTGCGGGCTCGTTCATCAGGTATCGGTGGCGGGGATGCTCGGGGAGTTTCATCCAGAGTGTCATCCACTGTTTCGCCCAGGTCTTCCCCAACTGCTGTCCACCGCTGTCATCTCCTGACAAGCGATGGCACAGAAGGCGGGGAAAAGGTGGCTCGGCGGGAGTCAGCAGTCTTGGCCCGTGGCAGCGATAGGCAACTGCTGACATGCTCTGTCATACATAGGCATGGAGCGGGCGAAGGAATTCGAACCCTCGCCGTCCAGCTTGGGAAGCTGGGCGGCCAGTGCCATAAGCCCCTTGCGGCACAAGGCGATACGACTGCGCCCCCCGGCATGGTGCCGAGAATGGTGCCGTGCGAACCGGAAAACGAGCCAAACGGCCCAGGGCCTGGCGCTGATCGTCGCAGCCTGACTGCCCACCTGTTGGCCGACCTACCCGAATCCGAAAGACTCCAAGTTATTGCCGCCATGCTCCGCGAGCTGCCGCCAGAGGACAGCGCCAAGCTTGCCGAGATGCTTTCCTTGTGAGCCACTTATTCATCTCAGCTCCCCGCTGTTAGAGCACCCTACACCTCGCCACCGGCACCCTGATCGAACCCGATCCCCCCACAGCCCGGCATAAGCACCAGGAGCATGGCGCAATAGCACCCCGGCAGCGTCAGCAGAGAGGGCTACC
>CAZHPE010000151.1:0-7166 GCA_964534775.1 uncultured candidatus Brocadiaceae bacterium | reverse complement strand
GCGCGCCGAGGCGGCGCGCGTGGCCGAGGGCGGCAACGGTCATCTATGCGGCGATCGATAACCTCGGCAACGGGGCATACTCCTTTGTCGATTTCTCCGCTCCGCAAGCGCGGGGGGAACTGTAGCACTGAGCGGAAGACGGAGGACGTAGGAATATGTGCAGCGACATCGTGGTACAGCTCGGCGAACGCAGCTATCCGATACGCTTCCGCGCCGGTGCGTTGGACGAAGTGGGCCGCTTCGTGAAGGACGTCCACCGCCCGACGCGCTGCGCGGTGCTTACCGATGAGAACGTGGCGCGCCTCTATGCGGAGGCGGTGACCGGCTCGCTCGGTCTGGCGGGCTGCGAGGTGCGCTGCATCGTCATCCCGCCCGGCGAGGCGCAGAAGAGCCTCGAGACCCTGGGGCGGGTGTGTGCCCAGATGCTGGACGCCGGGCTGGACAGGCGCTCCCTGCTCGTGGCGCTCGGCGGAGGGGTTGTGGGCGACCTGGGCGGATTCGCTGCGGCAACGTTCATGCGCGGCATACCCTACGTCCAGGTGCCGACGACCTTGCTGGCCCAGGTGGACTCAAGCGTGGGCGGCAAGACAGCCGTGAACCTGCCGCAGGGCAAGAACCTAGTGGGCGCGTTCCATCAGCCCGCCGGGGTGTTCATCGACGCGGCGGTCCTGCAAACCCTGCCCGGGCGCGACATGCGCGCCGGCATGGCCGAGGTTGTGAAGCATGGCGTGATCCGGGACGGCGCTTTCTTTGCCTGGCTCGAAGGCCACCTGGAGGGCGTCCTGGAACGCGATTCGGAATGCGTGCTCCGCGCCGTGCGCCGCTCATGTGAGATCAAGGCCGACGTCGTCGCCGCCGACGAGCGCGAGGCAGGGGTACGGGCGACCCTGAACTACGGGCATACCGTGGGCCATGCGGTCGAGACCATGAGCAGCTACGGGGCGCTGCGGCATGGCGAGGCCGTGGCCATCGGCATGGAGGTGGTGGCGGCCCTTTCGCGGGCCGTGGCAGGTCTGGACGAGACCGACGCCGTCCGGCAGACCGCGCTGCTGCGGCGCCTTGGACTACCTACGCGCATCGAGGGCCTTGCCGCCGACGCCATAATTCGTCAACTAGCGCAAGACAAGAAGACCCTCGGCGGCCGGCCGCGCTTTGTTCTCGCGCGGCAGATCGGCGCCGCGGAGCCCGGCGTGGAGGTGGCGGACGAGGCGCTGCGTGAGGCGCTGCTGGAGTGTGGCGCAGGACCGTGAGCGGCCGGGAATCCGGACTCAGCACTCAGACAAGGCATTGACTGGATAACAGGATGACGGCGGATACGACAACGAACAGAAGACAGGGCAAAGGCAAAGGCTGGCTTTTCAGCCCATCCCGTGAATCCTGTCGATCCTGTCAAAGGCCTTACTCAGAGGTCAGGGGTCAGGATTGCGCACTCGGCACGCAATGCTGAACCCCAATGATTGTGCCCGTGAGCTCTGCGGGCACTTAGCGTTGTAGGTCCCCAAACCCTGGAGCGGCGTGGAATGGGTGAGCACGAGGCCGAGACGATGGCCCTGCTGAGGCTTTGCCTGTGCGATGGGCTCGGGGCCCGGGCAGCGATCGTCTGCTCGCGCACTTCGGGTCTGCCGGCCTCCATAGTCTCGAGCGTGCTGCTGACGCTGGAGATACGCGGCTTGGCGCGCCAACTCCCGGGCCAGCGCTACGCACGCCCTTAGTGCGCGTGACCGCAGCCCGGTACCTCCGCCAGGAGCTTCAGGACGGCCTCTTCGATGACGGGCCGGGGACGGTAGCCAGGCATGGAAGCGCGAACGTGCCCCCGGCAGTCGATCAGAAAGGACTGCGGGAGGGCACCACTCAGCGGCCACCCAGCCTTCAGCGATGAAATGGCCCCAGGGTCCACCAGTACCGGGTAGTTCATGCCCATCGCCTCTGCGTCCGGTGCGACCACTTCCTTCCCCTCATCATCGATTGCGACACCCAGCACGACAAAGCCCTGGTCGGTATACCGGGCGCTTAGGTCGATGAGCTCGGGAATCTCCTGCCGGCACCAGGGACACCAGGTCGCCCACAGGTTCACCAGCACTACCTTGCCCCTGTAATCCGAGAGGCTAACGAGGTCGCCGTTCAGATCCTCCAGCGACAACGCAGGCGCCGGCCCCATTTCCGCCAGCATGACCTTGGGGCCGGGGACGGGGGCGGGCATCTCGGGCCGCGACCGCACGACATACACCACCAAGGCTACCACAACCGCCGCTATCGGCAACCAGACGGACCTTCTCACTGCTTGTTCCTCCCGAAATCCACTAGGACCGAAGCCAGTTCATCAGGGTTCGTCGCTGGCTCGCAGACAGTCCCGGGCCAGCGCTCATGCTCACGGCACTAGCCCGGCGCCTCCGCCAGGAGCTCTTGTACGGCCTTCTCGATGAGGTTGCCCGGGGCGAACAGCGCCTCGGTGGGGAGGCCGACGAAAGCGGCCCGAACGTGCGAGCGGCGGTCGATAAGGACATTCTGCGGTACGCCTCTGCCCTGCATCAGCTTGGCCGCCTTGGCATTCATCCCGTTCGGATCGAGCAGCACCGGGTAGTCTATCACCAGCGCCTTAGCGGTTGTCGCGACCACCTCCTTGCCCTCCTCGTCAATCGCCACACCCAGCACGACAAACCCTTGTTCAGAGTATCGCTGGTTCAACTCGATCAGTTTGGGGATCTCGCCAACGCAATTGGGGCACCAGGTACCCCACAGGTTCAGTAGCACAATTTTGCCCTCGTAATCCGAGAGGCTCACTGGCTCACCGTTCAGATCGTTCAGCGTCAACGCGGGCGCCGGCCCCATTTCACTTAGCAGGGGTTTCGGGCCGGAATCGTCGTTGCCGGTAGCACCTCCTGGCCACGACCGGACCGCAAAGGTCACCACCAAAGCCACCACGACCACCGCTATCGGCAACGAGACTAACTTTCTCATTGCGTGTTCCTCCCAAAATCCACCAAGGCTGAAGCCAGTTCCTCAGGGTCCGTAGTCGGCTCGCGGCATGCATAGCCCACGCACACATAGGCCGTCGCGCGGCCCCCCACAGACGTCTGATTCGTCACGTACGAGGCCAGCGCCTCGATCTCAGAGGGCCCTTCGCCCGCCGGCCGGAAAACCACCACCTTGTTCGGCACAAAACCCCCTCGGGCCGCCCGCAGCATTGCGCGCGTATCGGGGGCGCCCTCCTTCCCGACGATGACGACCTCGAGGCTCGGGCCGATGGCGAAATCGAGCGCCACCAGCATCTGCGTAAAGCCGGCCGGGTACCTCAGCACTTCCGCCGCGCCGGCCGCCATGAGGTTCCCCGCGCGCTCTTCCATCTCCTGGTCGGCCGTAATGCGCCCAAGCCGCAGGAGGTTCAGCGCCGCCACCGAGTTGGCCGCGGGAAGGGCCCCGTCGTAGAACTGCTTGTTGCGGCTGAACAGTTCCTCGCTGTCCCTGGCGGTGAAATACAGGCCCCCGCTCTCACCGTCCCAGAAAAGGCCCTCCATCTGCCGGGTCAGCGCGAGCGCCTCTCGCAAGTAGCGCACCTCGAACGTCGTCTCGTACAGCTCGATCAGCCCCCAGACCATGAACGCATAGCCGTCGGCAAAGCCCGATATTGCGGCCTCCCCCTCCCGCCAACGGCGCAACAAGCGTCCGTCCGGCCTGCGGAGGTTCTCGAGAACGAAATCGGCGGCCTCTGCCGCCGCCCGGGCGTAGGCCGGCTCGTCAAGCGCGCGCGAGGCCCGGGCCAGGGCGGCGATCATCAGCCCGTTCCAGGCCGTCAGCACCTTGTCGTCCCTGTAGGGGCGCACGCGCCGGCTGCGAACCGCCAGCAGCTTGGCTCGCGCGGCATCCCAACGCCGGGCGAGTTCCTCGGGGGCGAGGCCCTCTCTCGCTGCCAGCGCGTCCAACGGCTCCTTCAGGTGAGGGATGTTTCGTCCGGTGCGCCCACGCGTCGCTTCGTCGGTATAGTTCCCCTTCCGGGTGATTCCGAAGGCATCCGCGAACAGGTCCCCGTCCTTGCGCCCAAGCACCTCGTTCCACTCCTCCAGGGTCCAGGTGTAGAACCTGCCCTCCTCCCCCTCGCTGTCGGCATCTTCGGCCGAGTAGAAGGCGCCTTCAGGCGATCTCATGTCCCGCAGGACATAGGTGATGATCTCGCGCGCCGGCTCCGCGTAGAACGGATCGCGGGTCGCCTGGTACGCCTCGGCGTAGGCCATTGTGAGCAGCGCCTGGTCGTAAAGCATCTTCTCGAAATGCGGCACCAGCCACTCGCGGTCCGTGGAGTAGCGGTGGAAGCCGAAACCTACGTGATCGTGAATGCCGCCAAGCCTCATGCGCCGCAGCGACGCAAGCACCATCTCGAGCGCCTCGGGATCGCCCGAGCGTCTCCACCACCGCAACATGAATGCGAAGTTGTGCGGCGTGGGAAATTTGGGCGCCGTACCGAAGCCCCCCCACTCATCGTCGAACCTGTCCCGAAGCTGATCGTATGCGGTTTTCAGAGCGGCTTCGCCCAACTCGCCGCCCCGTTTGTCCCTCGAGAGCTGCTCGCGCATAAACGCTACCACCGCCTCGGCTGTCGACTGCATCCGCTTCCGATCCGTGCGCCACTTCTCGGCTACCTGCGTGAGGACCTCCGTCAGGCCGGGCCGGCCCAGGCGTGACTTCGGCGGGAAGTATGTGCCGGCGAAGAATGGAAGCCGCTCCGGCGTCATGATGATCGTGAGCGGCCAGCCGCCCGCACCCGTCATAGCCTGACAGACGCCCATGTAGATACTGTCCACGTCAGGGCGCTCCTCGCGGTCGACCTTGATAGAGACGAAGTACTCGTTCAGGATGGCCGCGATCTCCTCGCTCTCAAACGACTCGCGCTCCATCACGTGACACCAGTGGCAGGTCGAGTAGCCGATGGAAAGGAATATCGGCTTCCCCTCGCTCCTGGCGCGCTCGAACGCCTCATCCCCCCAGGCATACCAGTCCACGGGATTGCGGGCGTGCTGCAGAAGGTAGGGGCTCTTCTGGAAGATGAGCCTGTTGAACTCCGCCCCCCCGTCGGCGGGCAGCCTGGCTATCTCCTCCGGCGGAGGAAGCGGCTCTCGCAGGTGCGCGCCCTGCGCGTCTTTCTGATCGGCGGTTTGCATCGCGGCCATGACCGACATGCGCAGCAGCACAGCCCCGCACAAAACCAAGAAGAAGGCCGCCAGCAGGAATATCCGTTTCATCGTCTTCGAATTCATCTGTCCAGCCGCCCTCCGGTGCGAAACACTCCTTTTTTGTTTTGTGCCCCGATCTCCCCCAAAGGTTCATTGTGTTTGCCCGAGTCCGGGAGCGGGGGCGGCATTGTACCACGCACGAGCGCGTCCCATGCGGACGCTTCGGGGCCAGACACCCGGTCTCCAGCCGTTTGACCGCAGGGGCCGATTTCGATATAATGAGGTTACGCGTCGGGTGCTGCAGAAACATTCACTTGGAATCTGGCAACCGGGCCGGCCATGAGCGTGAGCCCATGTGATATTGCCAAGAAGTTAGCCCACATCCAGGGCAGGCTTCGCAACGACCTCCTGGAAGAGCTCCAGTGCCACGAAGGCGATCTGGACAACTCCTTTGATCCGTACGCCTATTCGCCCCTCGTCCACGAGATCAAAGAGAAGTATCTCAGCCGCCTGTACGTGATTCAAGCCCTCCTCCAGGAACTGGCCCACCTCAACCAGGGCCGCCGCAATCGGACCGTCCGAGTCCTGAGCGTCCGGGCCGGGGACAGCGAGGCGCTGGTCGAACTGGTCAACGAGAAACTCGCCGGCCTCAACGGCGCCAAGATCATGGACGTGAAGTTCCTCCAGAGCAAGGACGCCGACGACTGGGTGGCCGTCATCTCATTCGTCGCCAACCCCTTCAGCGGGGCCAAGGACGAAACGGCCGCCTGGATGTAGCCGGGCCCTCGGCCGCTCGGTCCTCCCGCCCTGCTCCTGCCTCTGTGCCCCAGGGCGCTTTTCTTGCTCGTCCTGCTTCCCCTTGCTGATGGTGCGCGTGTGATTCCCCGGTCCATGCCCTTGCCGTCCGTCGCTGCTCTGCCCATAATGCTCCCGTGCTCCGGCAGGAGTCCTTGTATCCGGGCGCTGGTACACCGAGGGACTGCAAGAGGATGTCACACGCATGAAGCTGGGACTGGTGACCTATAACCTTGCCAAGGACTGGGACCTCGACAAGATCATCTCGACGTGCACCCGCCACGGCTACGAAGGAGTGGAACTGCGCACCACTCACGCCCACGGCGTGGAAGTGGACCTGAACCGCCGGCAGCGTGCAGAGGTGCGCAAGAGGTTCGAGGACGGTCCCGTCGCGCTCGCCGGACTCGGCAGTGCCTTCGAGTACCACTCGAACGATCGGGATGAGTTGCGCCGTCAGATCGCGGGCACCAAGGAGTATGCGCGCCTGGCGGCGGACGTCGGAGCGCCGGGAATCAAGGTGCGCCCCAACGGCTTACAGCTCGAGGAGGGCGTGCCCGAAGGGAACACGCTCCGGCAGATCGGCGAGTCCCTGACCGAGTGCGGCGAGGACGCGGCCGCGCTGGGCGTGGCGGTGCGCGTGGAAGTCCACGGGCAGCATACCCGGGACCCCAGGCGCATGAAGAAGATCATGGGCTACTGCCGCCACCCGAACGTCTACATCTGCTGGAACTCAAACGAGACGGACCTAATCGACGGCTCGCTCGACGCGGCCTGGCGGCTGCTTTCCTCGCGGGTTGGGCTCGTGCATACTCGGGACCTAGCGGCACCCGGCTACCCGTGGCTGGACCTCGTGCGCCGCCTGCGCGGGCTCGGATACGAAGGCTTCTGCCTGAACGAGGTGCCCGAGAGCGACGAGCCGGGCCGCATCATGGACTTCAACAAGGCGCTCTGGGACGCTTACAACCGGATAGCCAATCTGGAGGGCTGACGCCCCCGGGCGAGGGGCGCCGATGAGGTTCGTTTTCGTTTGGGCACTGCCCTACGGCAGGTCTCGCAGGGTCACCTCAACGGCGCTGCCGCGATACTGCGAAGGGCCAATAACCACGCGGTCGGGCTGAACCTCAATCTTTGCGTCGTCACGGTCCCCGAGAGGAGCTATTGTCAAATGTTGTGTATGGAGGTTCAGGCGGCGTCGGCTTTGTCTTC
>CAZHPE010000150.1:0-7370 GCA_964534775.1 uncultured candidatus Brocadiaceae bacterium | reverse complement strand
CGACCGATACCGCTGCCAGAAGTGCGCCGCGTCCTCGTCCCATATCACTACCTCTTCTTGTGCGAATGAGCGGTGCTTCCGTCATTGACTGTTACGCTCTTGCCCACAAGCGCCTCCCATGCTACAACTTACAGCGAGATTTCGCAATACCTAACTTCGGTTTGACCCGGTGCCTGCAGGCGCTTATCCTGACGGGATAGTTCTTTCGGTTCGCAGGAGAGTCCTGTCGTGGGTGCCATTGATCTGACCGTTCCAGAACAGCTCCGGCCTCTCCTTCAACACTCTGCAAGGATACCGCGACTATGAACTCGTACCGAAAGGAACTCTGGTTCAATACATCCTCACGGCGTGCGTTTGTCAACATTACACCTGACGTTCAGCAGTGCGTTGCCGAAAGTGGGATCCGGGAGGGAGTAGCGCTCGTCAACGCGATGCACATTACCGCTAGCGTGTTCATCAACGACGACGAAGAGGGCCTTCGCCAGGATTTCGACAAGTGGTTGGAGAGACTCGCGCCCGAGAAGCCCCATTCTCAGTATGCTCACAACGGCGCCGAGGACAATGCCGACGCCCATCTGAAGCGCACAGTGATGGGGCGGGAGGTCGTAGTGGCAGTGACAGAGGGCGAGCTTGACTTCGGCCGGTGGGAACAGATCTTCTACGGGGAGTTCGACGGCAAGCGGCGCAAAAGGGTTCTGGTGAAGATCATCGGTGAATAGCAGTTGATTTCGGCACTTGCGCGTGCCCCGGCAAGCCGCGCAGCAAACCTCCGATGACAGGTATGGAGGAAGCCGCCTGCGCTTCCTTGATCGCTATGCCAGTAAGAAGATTCAAGACCTCCGATCTGAGTCGCATCCTGGAACTGGAAACGGAGGCATTTCCGAAGACCCCCTTTTCCAGGAGGACTTTCCTTCAGTTTGCGGAGATGAGGCAGAGCCGCTTCTTGGTCTACGAGGACGAAGGAGGAGTCTCGGGTTACGTTATCTTCTCTTTTCAGCGGCTGCCTCGTTCTGTCTACGTAGCCTCTGTGCCGGTGGAAGAACGGCATAGGAAGAAGGGAACCGGAAGAGCCTTGATGGACAAGGCGATAGAAGCAGCCGAACATGCCGGGGCGCATGAAATGACGCTTCACGTCAGGGCAAGCAATAGAGCGGCCATTGACCCCTCCACCACCGGCCTATCGTCACCATGGAGCATCCCAGCTGGCGGCTGATCTCCTCCTGGGTTTCACCACGGGACCGTGCCACGTCTCGAAGCAGGCCGTCGCGGAGCGCCTCCCCCAGGTTGTCGTAGCCTCCCCAGGGGCCGACGAAGATGGGGTGTGTCCTGAGACCTGTTGCAGACCAGAGTCCGCCGATCCGCTTGTCGATGTCCTTCGGCTTTGTCATGGCATTCAGTTCCCCTGAACCCCGATTGATGGGTGACAGAAGACGGCCGTCGCGCGATGAGAGTTAGCTCCCGGACTGCAGCGCAGACCTCCGCCCACGGGCCTCGCATCCCGCCTCCCGGCGTGGCGACCAACTCTTGCAGATGTTGCCCGAGCTGCGGCCAGGAGACCATGCAAGTCACTCCCTGCCCGGGGCGGCCATTGAGCAAAGTCCGGACACCCGGCCGATCGCCCGGCAGATCGATCGCGCGAGACCCTCACGAGCCCCTCGGCGTCCCACAGGCTACCCAGTTGCCGCCTTAGCCGTCCTCTATCCATCCCCGCACACCGCCTTGACCATGGCCAGGATTCCCCGCTTCACACTGTCCGGGTCCGGGAGCGTCCGGCAGAAGTGGGGGGGAGGACCGGTTCTGTCCCATACTCGACAGGGGGGACGGTCGTATCTCTTTGAGGCTGTCCGGGTTGTGACCTAATAAGACCGGCACAAGACGCTGTGCGTCCTGTGCCGGAATGTTTGCCAGTGGTCGGGGCGCCGGGATTTGATCCCGGGACCTCCAGCCCCCCATGCTGGCGCGCTATCCAGGCTGCGCCACGCCCCGTCCTGCTGCACATTATATGCTCGAATGGCCGCGAATGAAAGGGAAAGCCGCTCACGTCCCTGCGCCAGAGCGGACGGCGCGCCCTTGAACTCCCCACGCGGCGGACTCAATGGGGGCTGGCTGGGCGATATCACGCAGGCACGAGGGCGGGGTCGGTCGGGAAAGAGGGCGGGGCGGCGCCATTCGGACCGTGCCGCCCGAGCGCGGGCCTCACGCCCGAGGAACTGGCGTCCGCTCTTGCCCTGCGCCCTCCGTGTCAGGCCCTGCGCTGGGGAAGGTCACTGCTTGGCAGGGTGTCCCAGGAGTCGATAACGACCTTCAAGTCTGGAGGGAGGGGCCGGGCCGTTGTGCTGATATTATGCTCCCGTTGTGCTGATATTGTGTTCGGAAGTTCCTCACGCGCTCGTTAAAGGCGGCGGCGGCGGTGCGGATCTCGTCCATGTTGCCGCTTGCCAGCGCGCTCTTCTTCACCAGGGCGCTTCCAACCCCGACGGCGTCGGACCCCGCCGCGAGGAACGCCTCGATGGTCTCGAGGTTGACGCCCCCGGTGGGTGCGAGCGGTATCTGGGGCAGGGGGGCCTTGATGCTCTTGATGTAGGCCGGGCCGCCGACGTCGGCCGGGAATATTTTGATGAAGTCGCCCCCCGCCACAAAGGCCTTGAGAACTTCGGTGGGGGTGTATGCGCCGGGTATGGCGACCTTGTCGTAGCGGTGCGCCATCTGAATCATCTCTACGTCGGTGACGGGGCTCACGAGGAACTCGGCGCCGCTGAGAATGGCGCCCCGGGCCGTTTCGGCGTCCAGGACGCTGCCCACGCCGACCAGCACGTCGTCACCAAGCGCCGCGACGGTCTTCTCGATCACCGCGAACGCGTTGGGCGTGGTCATGGTGACCTCGATCAGGTCGCACCCGCCGTCCTTGAGCGCCCGGGCCACGTCGATGAGCTGCTCGGAACTCTTCGCCCGGATAACGGCGAAGATGCCCGACTGACGGATCTTCTGAATCTGGTCGTGACGTTTCATGGCGCTCCTGCCTTCGTTCAGATTGAGTCTGGGGTTCGGGCGATTCCTCTCGCGCGTTCCCGCCGCGCGGCCGGCCCGGCGCTACTCACCGATGACGTGGACGATCAGCTCCCGTTCACGGGCGCGGACGTCGAAGTCGAGGAAGACGATCTGCTGCCAGGTGCCGAGCATGAGGCGCTTGTCGCGGAACGGGATGGTGACCGACGGGCCGACGAGGCTGGCCCTGACGTGCGAGTGCCCGTTCTGGTCGTGCCAGCGCTCTTCGTGGTAGTAGTGGGCGCCCTTGGGGACGACGCGTTCGAAGTAGCTGCTCACGTCCTGCACGAGGCCGGGCTCGAACTCAAGTGTGGTCATCGCTCCCGTGGAGCCCGGTACGAACACGGTCACGATTCCATCGCTTATGCCGCCCTCGTCAATGAGACCGGCGACATCCCCGGTCACGTCCACGATATCGGTATCAGCTTCGGTGCTGAAAGTGAAGCATCTGCTCTCCACCGGCATTTCTCGTCCTCCCACGGTGTCACCGCCTTGGTGAGTCGGCAGGCAGCCAAACATCATACAGCACTCGTGCAGAAACGCCAAGCGCAAACCGGCCTCGGGCGCTTCCGGAGCGGCTGGTGGGCCGGAGCCGCCAGCGGCCCCGAGGCGCGGGCGGCACGCGTCGGCTGCCGGCATGGGGCCCTGCGGGGATCGCGGTAGATGAGAAGTCCGTCCGCTTACCCCGCCGGTACAATAGCTACATGGTGCACGGCTTAGGACTGTGGCAGCGTGCCCGGGCTGAGCGCCTGACGATGCGCGCAGTGCCGGCCCGACGAGGACGAATATGTCCAAGAGGGGCTCGGTCCGCGACTTGCTGGCCCGGTCGGCGCGGACACCTGCGGAGAAGGGTTGGCACGCACGCGCGGGGAGGGTAGAGTTTACAGGCAAGCAGCGGGGGTTGTGTCGCTGTTTTGCAGTTCTCTTTGGAGGGGCAGTCTGATGCGCAAGATGCTAGCGGTATGTCTTACGGCCGCGACGGGCGCCCGGGCGGCGTCGGACTCGACTGCGCTCTCTCCAGTGACGACCTGCGCCCGAAGAACTCACAGACCACTTCCTACCAGTTCTTCGCATACATGCCAACCGGGCCCATCCTGGTGACATTCCTGCTGAGTGGCGCGGGTGGCGTTCGTTGCCAGTCTCCTGCTCATCAGACCCTCGCTTCCTGCTGGTCAAAACCAGTGGCGTGCCGTCCTGGGGATTCCTGCAGTAATGATCGTAAACGTTGTTGCGGCGTTCTTTATAAGCTTTGTCCTTCTCGCCTTCTACATGTTCCCGCACCACTGACTCATGAGATTCCGATATCTTAGAGACCCGCTGTTCCTGTTGTGCGTGGTGCTGTACTTCGCAAACAGGCCCCTCCTCAAGCAGGTTCTGACCAGCGTATTCCTGGACAGCTGCCTCAACGACTTGGTCCGCATACCGTTCTGGGTTCCCATCATGCTGTACGCCCTCCGAAGACTCGGATTGAGAAGGAACGACGCTATGCCCGGCGCATGCGAGATCTTGATCCCTCTGCTCGTGTGGTCCGTTGTCTTCGAGCTGATTCTTCCCTGCCTCGAACCCTTTCGACATATCGCGGTCTCCGATCACGTGGACGTTCTCTTTTACGCCCTGGGAGCGCTTCTCGCTGCGGTTTTCTGGAAAACGTGGTATGGAGACTCAATAGTGTCCTGCCGCCCTGCGCGGTGATGGGCACGATGGCGGGCAGGAGCCAAGCGCGGCTCCCGAGAATCTGCATTCCGAGCGGGAAGTTCCGGGTTGATGTCTTGACAAAAGCTAACCGGAGTGGCATACTCCTATTATAGGGGATGTACGTGATCCTATTAGGCGGGCGATGACGTGCCGTTGATCAACCGAGATTCCGATTACGCCGTGCGGGCCCTCACGCGACTTAGCCGCACAGGGGGCGTTATGCCTGTCTCAGAACTCGCCCGGGACGAGGACGTGCCGGGCGACTTCCTCAAGAAAATCATGCAGAGGCTGCATCGTGCGGGCCTCGTGGACTCGCACCAGGGCCCGTTCGGCGGATACTCCCTGAGCAGGCGTCCGGAGGACATATCCCTGCTGGAGGTGTTGCGCAGCGTTCAGGGACCGCTATTGCTGAACCGCTGCTTCGCCGAGCCGCCGCAGTGCGGGGGCGCCGCCGTTTGCGGGCTCAGAAAGCGGCTTGAAGGGCTTCAGGACAAGCTTGAACCGTGGCTCGCCGGGATCACGCTGGCGGAGATAGTAGGCTCGACGCCTGAGAAGGGAGGGGCGGTGCCATGATGGAAATCAAATGCCCGGGGCAGGACGACAGGTTCTGGGACGCCGATGCCATCGCGGAGCTGGACTGTCCGGACTGCGGCCAGTCGGTGGAGTTCTGGCCCGACGAGGTCATGCGCAAGTGCCGCGGGTGCGGCCGGAGGCTTTCCAATCCGAAGTTCAACATGGGGTGCCTGGAGTGGTGCCGCTACGCGACGCAGTGCCTGGACCGCATACGGGGCGCCAAGGATGCGGCCGCCAGACCGGTCAGGGAGGAACTTCAGGAGACCGTGCGGAGGATCTTCGCCGGAGATGACCATCGCATCGAGCATGCCGAGCGCGTCCTCGATCTGTCCGAGCAGATTGGGCGGGCGGAAGGGGCCGACCCGCTGGTCCTGGTGCCGGCGGCGCTGCTGCACGACATCGGGCTGGCCGGCACGGAGGTCGACTCCGACACCCCGGCCGTGCGCGCGCACGGGCCGCGCGGGGCCGAGAGGGCGGCGGAGGTGCTGCGGGAGCTGTCCTTCCCGAAGCGCGTGGTCGACGAGGTGGTGGGGATCATTGCCCATCATCACGAGCGAGGCGCCATGGAGGGCGCCAGCGCCCGGAGCCTGTGTGACGCCGATCTGGTCGTGAACTTGCGAGAGCTCCCGCGCGATGAGGCGCTTCGGCGGCTCAGGCAGGAGGCGCTCACCGAGCGCGGCGTGCTTGTCGGCGAGAACTACCTGGCGGATCGAGCGCCGGAAGTGGACCGGGCGTGACCCACTAAACCATGATATGAGCTGGAGCAGAACCGATGGCTGTCAGGAAGATCATCAAGATACACGAGGAGAGGTGCAACGGGTGCGGCGAGTGCGTCCCGCAGTGTGAGGAGGGCGCGCTTCAGATCGTGGACGGCAAGGTGCGGTTGGTCGATGAGCGGTATTGCGACGGTATAGGGGCGTGCCTGGGTCACTGCCAGCAGGACGCCATCGAGATCATCGAGCGGGACGCCTCCGAGTTCGACGAGGGCGCGGTCGAGGAGAATCAGCGCAACCTGGAGCACGCGGAAGAGAAGCCCGCTCATGCTGCCGGTGCCGCGCATGCTGCGCATGCCGCCCATGCTGCGCATGCTTGCCCCGGCGCGGCCAAGTTCGCGTTCTCTGCCGCTGAAGAAGATGAAAAGGTAGAGGCTGGCGCGCGGCCCTCGGCGCTCACGCAGTGGCCGGTGCAGCTCCACCTCGTACCCGTCAGCGCCCCATACCTCGATGGTGCGGAGCTGCTCCTTGCTGCCGACTGCGTGCCGTTCGCGATGGCCAACTTCCACGGGGAGCTGCTCGCCGGGCGCAAGGTCCTCATCGGTTGTCCGAAGCTCGATGACACGAGCGCATACGATGAGAAGCTTGCGGCGATCCTCCGCCAGAATGATGTGCGGGGGCTGACCGTCGCGCACATGGAGGTCCCGTGCTGCTACGGTCTGGTCGTGGTGGCGCGCAGGGCCATCGAGCTCAGCGGCAAGCAGATTCCCCTGGAGGAAGTTACCGTGAGCGTGCAGGGCGGCGTCTTGGACGAAGCGCGGATAGAATGACATACTTTGTGTCGGGACGGCCGACGATTCCAACCACAGGCGTTGCTTTGGCGGGAAGGGAAGAAGAACGATGAGCATGTTTTGTTTTCAGTGCGAGCAGACGGCGAACGGGAGCGGGTGCACCGCGCACGGCGTGTGCGGCAAGGCCCCCGATGTGGCGGCCCTTCAGGACCTTCTGGTCGATGCGGTAAAGGGCGTCTCAGCGTGTGCGCATCGGGCCAGGCAGCTCGGCGAGAAGGACGCCGAGATCGACGCGTTCGTGCCCGAATCCCTGTTCGCAACCCTGACGAACGTGAACTTCGATCCGGCCGTATTCGAGCGCCTCCTGCGCCGTGCGGCCACGTTGCGCGAGCGGGCGAAGGGCCTCTGCTCGGGCTCCTGCACAACCGCCTGCGCGACGCCCGAAGAAACCCCCGCCGCCGACATCGCCGGCCTGGTCCAGCAGGGACAGAAGGTGGGCATCGAGAAGCGCATCGAGAAGCACGGGCGTGACGTCGCGGGTCTCCAGGAGGCC
>CAZHPE010000149.1:0-7385 GCA_964534775.1 uncultured candidatus Brocadiaceae bacterium | reverse complement strand
CCTCCACGCCGCTGCCGAAGACGAGCGTTCCGCCCGGGATGCCCTCGGCTACCTGCCGAGGCGGTCCCGCCATCAAGCCAATTGTATCATGCCAGAGCCCGTCGCGCCATTCGAACACGGCGCCGTAAACGAAGCCGCGCCGCGCATCCAACAGCGGACACACGGTCCGCACCGGCCGTCCGCGCGCGTCGAGATGTTCCTCGGGGCGCACGTTCTGGGCCAGCACATCGAGGGTCGGCACCCCGACTGCGGGCAGGCCCAGCAGCCAGGCCAGCGTCTTGGCGCACGTCACGCCGACCCGAAGGCCGGTGAAAGAGCCGGGCCCGTCGGTGACGCCCACTGCGTCGATCTCGCCCCTGTCCACGCCGGCGCTGCGCACAACGTCCGCCACGCCCGCCATGATGTTGCGCGCGTGGCGGTAGCCCTGTGCGAACCGGTGCTCCGCCAGAAGCTCATCCTCGCGCAACAGCGCCACACTGCCCCGCTCGCCACTCGTTTCAATGCCCAGCATCAGCATCTTCGGGCTTTCCCCCAGTCTCTTTGTCAGCCATAACGTTCAAGGTCCGGAATGCCTGTCTGAGCGCCGCCGCCGTCGCCTGCCGCTCGTCTATCCCCCAGGCCGTGTGCTCGGTGCGCACCAGCCAGAGGGGCTCATCCACCCCCGGCACGCGGCAGGCGACGACCAACCTGGCGACCCCTTTGGTCTTTGACACCACGTATGCGAAGTACCGTTCCTCGATGTGCGCGCTCAGGTAGCACGCGATCCCAAGCTCGCCCGCGAAGGCGGCGATCTGCTCGGCACTGGGGGCATAGGTGGGTTCGAGCTTCGCCTTCTTCAGGCGCCGCCGGACCTCCCGCGGCTCCAGGACGTCCAGCCCCCCCTCGACGCGCGCCATGTGGGCGAGGGTCTCCACCACCAGGCCCAGCTCGTCGGGGTTCCTCACGACGCTCCAACCCGTACTGAACGATCGGGACTCTTCCAGCGGCCTGGCTGTGACTTCCAACACCGCAAGGGGGCCACCGGACATGTTCTGGTAGCCCGCCGGGTTCTCGACCTGCACGCTCGCCCCGCCCCGGCAGCCCGCCAATGTGCCCAGCGCGGCCAATCCGGCGAGGAGAGCGAACCGGCCGATGTTTCCGCGTAGGATCAACCTCACGTCGTAACTCCCGCTCTGGTACACTGAATGTGCAACTGCGGCGCGCCGGCAGACGGCTAATAGAGCCATTATAGGGCGCTCGAGGGCTGCGGGCAAGGTATGGTTGACCACCGCCCGGTCCCGCCACTATACTGGCCGCGTTCCTGGGGCGATGCCGACCCACGAGGCGGGCCCGAGCGCATTCAACTGTTGCGATTTCCGAGGAGTCGACATCATGAAAGTCTTGGTCGTAGGCGGCGGAGGGCGAGAACACGCCCTGGTCTGGAAGATTGCGCAATCGCCGCTGGTCACAAAGCTCTATACCGCGCCCGGCAACGCCGGCATCGAGGAGCTTGCCGAATGCGTCCCCATCGGCACCGAGGACATATTGGAGTTGCGCCGGTTCGCCCTTGAGAAGGCGATCGACCTGACGGTCGTGGGCCCCGAGGCCCCCCTGTGCGCCGGGATCGTGGACGCCTTTCAGGCCAGGGGCCTCAAGGTTTTCGGTCCCACGCAGAAGGCGGCGCGCATCGAGGGGAGCAAGGTCTTCGCCAAGCAGCTCATGGAGCGCCACGGCATACCCACGGCGAACTTCCGCACGTTCGAGTCGGCCGAACGCGCAAAGGCCTACGTCGAGATGGTCGGCGCCCCCATCGTGGTGAAGGCCGACGGGCTGGCCGCCGGGAAGGCCGTCATCGTATGCGCCACCGAGGAGCAGGCGCTGAGGGCCGTGAACCGCATAATGATCGAGGGCGAGTTCGGAGCGAGCGGCGAGCAGGTCCTCGTGGAGACATGCCTGGCGGGCGAGGAGGCAAGCTGCCTGGCCATCACCGACGGCGAGACCATCGCCATCATGCCCTCCTGCCAGGACCACAAGCCAGCCTTCGACGGTGACGAAGGGCCGAACACGGGCGGCATGGGGGCCTACAGCCCGGCGCCGGTCATCACTCCCGAAATGCACCGAGCCGTGGAACGCGACGTCATCGTGCAAACCATCCATGCCATGAACCGCGAGGACCGGGAATACTCGGGCCTCCTCTATGCCGGCATTATGGTGGTGGACGGTGCGCCTTGCGTGCTGGAGTTCAACTGCCGCTTCGGCGATCCCGAGACCCAGCCCCTGCTGATGCGGCTGAAGAGCGACCTCGTGCCGACCCTGCTCGCCGCGGTGGACGGGCGGCTCGACGAGGCGGTGTTCGAATCGCACGATGGGGCCGCCCTGTGCGTGGTAATGGCAAGCGGCGGCTACCCGGGTTCTTACCGGAAGGGTCTGCCGATAAGCGGGCTCGATGAGGTCGCCGGGATGGAAGACGTGGTGGTGTTCCACGCGGGCACGAAGCGCTCCGGCGGGCGGGTCGTCACCAACGGCGGGCGGGTGCTGGGCGTGACGGCACGTGGGGCGACGATCCGCGAGGCCAAGAAGAAGGCCTACGAGGCCGTCGGCAAGATTCATTTCGAAGGCGCCCACTTCCGCACCGACATCGGCAGCAAGGCTATCGCCCGGCTGGGGGGTTAGTAACGGGCGTCGAGCGAGCAGAAGAATCCCGCCCGGATCGAGCGCGGGCGCCGGCACCCTTCCGGCGAGCGGAATTCAGCGCGAATCTGCGCCCGAGTTCTGCGTGTTGCCCGGGGCCTGCGATTCGGGCGTGGCGCACAGGTCAGCGAAGCGGTCCGCGAACAGGTGGTATATCTCGGCGCAGAGGCCCTTGCGATTCTGGCGCAGCGCCACATCGTCAACGTTGACGAAGACCTGGTCGAAGAACACGTGCACCGGGTCAGCGAGCCGGCGGCAGTAAAGCTCCGCGCCGTCCGCATAGCGGCCCTGGTCGAAGATCTCGCAAATCTCACCCCGCCCCCCCGCCAGCAAGCCCGCCAGCTCGACCTCCTCCTTCTCTTTGAGCAAGTCTTCGCGCACGCTGGCCCCCGCATCCAGGTCCTTCTGGATGCGGAAGGTGCGCTCTACGAGTTCGACAAGCCCCGGCCACCATTCGCGGCCGGCGCAATCCGACAGGGCCTCGAGCCGCGTCCAGAATGCCGGCACGTTGCCCGCGAGCGCCGGTGAGCAGGGGGCGTCGGAAAACCCCGTCGCAAGGGCCGCCCGCACCAAATTGTGGTCGAACCCCCGGTCAATGGCAGCGTGGTAGAGGCGGTCGCGGAAGAACTCCATCACCTGGGCGGTCGGTACCTGGGTGATAGGCACCTGCGGTGCCCGTTCGGCCGGGCCGGTCGGCTCCGCCACGAGGACGCCGGCCGCCACTTCAATCAGGCGCCCGAGGTTCAGTTCGAGGGCGTTCTCGGCCAGGATAAGCAGCACCCCGAGCGCACCCCGACGCAGGGCGTAGGGGTCCTGGGAACCGGTAGGCAGCAGGCCCAGAGCGAAGCAGCCCGCCATCACGTCGAGCTTGTCGGCAAGGGCAAGGGCCACGCTCACGGGTGCGGCAGGCACCGCGTCATTGGCACCCGCCGGGCTGTAGTGCTCCGCAACGGCATCCGCCACGGCCTTCGGCTCGCCCTGATGCAGGGCCAGTTCGCGGCCGACGAGGCCCTGCAAGCGCGGGAACTCGCCAACCAGCCCTGTGAGCAGGTCGCCCTTGCACAGGAGGGCCGCGCGCCGTGCCTCGGCGAATTGATCGTCCCCCAGGCCCATCATTGCCGCGATGCGCCCGGCCAGTTCCTCCAGGCGCCTGGTGCGCTGCAGATTGTTGCCCAGACCCTCCAGATAGGCCACGCCCTCAAGCCGGGTGACGCGATCGGCAAGCGGGATGCGGCAATCTTCCTCCCAGAAGAACGTCGCGTCCGCGAGGCGCGCTTTCAGGACCAGCTCGTTGCCCTCCCGCACGGCATCCTCCTGCGCGGCGCTCCGGTTGGTCACGCACACGAAATGCGGCGCCAGCCCGCCACCTGAATCCCGCACCGGGAAATAGCGCTGGTGCTCAGTCATGGCGGCCACCACCACGCACTCCGGCACGGCCAGCAGGCCCTCATCGAACCGCCCGTCCACCGCGTGGGGCCACTCGACGAGGTTCGTGACCTCGTCCAGAAGCGCCGGCTCGAGCTCGCCGGAGCCGTGTCGCCCGAGGATCTCGTTCACCTGCGAGCGGACGGCCTCGCGGCGTTCCTCGACGTCCACAAGCACATGGGCGGCGCGCAGCGCATCGCGGTAGGCGTCGAAAGAGGCGTCGCCGAGTTCGATCGGCCCAGGTGCAAGGAACGGATGGCCGAAGGTGGTTCGGCCGGCCTCCACCGCCATGATGCGCACAAGCAGCACCTCGCCGTCCAGCAGCGCGACGACCCATCGCACGGGCCGAGCGAACCGCTGCCCGGCCTCGTCCCGAGGCATCGGCCAGCGCATGCCCTTGGGAAAGCTCACACCGAGCGCGGCCTGAGCCAGAACGGCGGGCATAACCTCCCCGGCAGCCTCGCCATCTCGCTCCACAACCGCGGCGACGTAGGTGCCGCCGCCCTTCCCGGGCGGGTTCTGGACCACCTTGAGGCCATCCACCGGCACGCCCTGCTTGCGGGCGAAGCCTTCGGCCGCCTTTGTGGGGCTGTCGTCCTCACCAAATGCGACCTTGACCGGAGGGCCGACAATCTCTTCTCGCGTGGGGGGCTGGGCTTCCGGGATGCCTGAGGCGGCCACAACCAAGCGGCGAGGCGTGCTGGCCGTCCACACGCGCTCAGCGGGCAGACGGGCTTCGGCCAGAAGCTGAGTAAGCACTTCCTGGAGGGCCTGCAGGGCGGGGCCGACGTAACCGGCCGGCAGTTCTTCCGTGCCAATCTCGAAAAGTAGTTCGCTCATGATGCATGTGTGCGGCTTGCGGGATCGGCCCCTCCCGGGCGCCGAACCGAGCGGCTCCCGGTATATGGCAGCGGGCCGGCCCGATCAGACGGGTATACCGTGCAGGATGCCGTGAAACGCGATCTTGCCCTCGACCAAGCCCTGTATGTTGAAGCTCCAGAGCCGCCTGTTGATGCTTATCTTGCTCCCCAGCAGAACGAGCCTCTGGCCCGGCTTGACCTGCCGACGGAACTTCATCCCGTCCATGCCGCCGAAGACCATGAACTGGCCGCTCTCGGTGTATCGGGAGTAGAAATAGCTCAGGAGCTGAGCGCCAGCCTCACACATTATCACGCCCGGCAGCAGCGGATTGCCGGGAATATGCCCGCGCACCCAGAACTCATCATCCCTCACATCCTTGTAGCCGGCGATGAGCACCTTTTCCAGGTCCAGCAGCACGACCGCATCCAGATGCTCCATCTCATAGCGCTGCTGGTTGTACTTGCGTATCTCCTCCGGGCCGGCTATCAGGTTGTCGAAGTCGATCTCGCTCAGGTCGATTATCAGTTTGGGCGGCATAGACCCGCGCTCTCCTGGCTGATGGGAACCGGCAGTTGCCTCTGCGAGACGGCGAATGCGGGATTATAACTTTCGCACATCAGTTCCGTCAAGGAAGGCGCCGGGGAAGGTGGCGAGACTCGGGCTCACCGCCCTCCCCCGCTGGCGGCCCGCCATGGGCGTCCAAGTCGCGGACGCCGGCACGCTTCGTCACGATGGCGAGTCCCAGCGAGGACGCTGCTGCTCCGCCGCGGGCGAACCGTGATGCCCTCGGAAGCCCCACAATGGAACCACGCAAAGGGCGGCGCACAGGGCCGCTCCCGCCCATAGCGCGAACGTCGGCTGCCAGCCGTGCGCGTTTACCATCTGCCCCACGAGCCTTGAACTCAAGGAGGCGCCCGTGTACGCGCACACACCCATGAACCCCGCTGCCGTGGCCGTCGCGCCGGGGCCGGCGACTTCCATGCAGACCGCGCTCATCAGCAGGCCGTGGGCCGCGTAGCCGAGCGCGCCGACGAGCGCCCAGGCGGCGATCACGCCGCCGAGTGACTCCACGCGCGTCCCCGGCAGGGCGAACGCTGCCAGCAGCACCAGGCCCGCCCCGCTTGCTCCCAGAGAGACGATGGGCCCGCGGCGGCCGCCAGAGAGATGGTCCGAAGCCCATCCTCCTGCGACCATTCCCACCGCCCCCGCCACGGGCACCACCGCTGCAAGCCACGCGGCGTTCCTGACACTGAGTGCGTGCTCGCGGTACAGGTACGTGGGTGCCCAGAACTCGAGCGCGTAGACCACGGCCGTAATCCAGAAGGCTGTCGCCCCCGCCAGCAGAAGCCGCACATTGCCGAAGGTCGATGCGAGCGCCCTCAGCAGGCCCGGCCGATGGGCCGGGCCGGTTGGCCCCGTCCTGCCGGAATGGGCGGGCAGGCCCACCTCCTCGGGACTGTTGTGGATGCGCAGCAGGGCGTGCACGCCGAACCCGAGGAGCAGCACGCCGGGCACGAAGAACGCGTTGCGCCAGCCGTACGACTGCGCTATCCACCCCGCTAGGAGCAGCGCGCCAACTTTTCCGATCACGTAGCACGTCGAGAGCACCCCGCCCGCCTTGCCCCACATGCGTGGGGGAAACCATCTCGACGTGGTCTTGACGACCTGGCCCCAGCCTATGGACAGGAAGTATGCGTTCGCGCCCCACACGAGCACCATCACCCCGAGGCTGGAGGTGAGACCGAACGCGATGTTTAGCAAGGCGCTAGCGAACAAGGCGAGGGCGATGAAACCCCGCGCGCCCACCCGATCGCCGATCAAGCCGTTTATGAACTGTCCGATACCGTATATGAGGAAGAAGACCGCGCCGACCTGGCCCAGGGCAGCCGCGTCCAGGTCCGTATCGGCCCCGATGGCGGTGAGGGCGGCGGGCAGGTTCTGGCGGCCCAGGTAGGATGCCGCGTAGGTTATCCAGAGCGTTGCGAGCGTCCTTCGACGCCAGCTGGCGGCTGCTTCGTCAGTGTCGGCGTGAGGCTCCATAGCCCGGCATTGTAGCGAAAATGCCCCTGCCGGGCCACGGACCCCGCTTGAAAGCCGGCCCGGGAAGCCGTGAGCCGTTTGACACCGGCCGGGGCTGGGGCTATCGTTGTGAATGGGCAGGGTAGGCAACCGGGCGTGAAGCGCCGGCGTGACATCGGCAAGCACGGCGCTCTATGCGACAGGGGACCGGAGGGATTGTGAAATGGCGATGACGAAGAAAGCTTGGGCGAAGCTGGCGATGCTCGCGGTGTGTGTGGGCCTGGTGCTGATCGTGATCTTCCAGAACATGGAGTCGGCGGGAGTGGAGTTCCTGTTCTGGAAGCTGTCTATGCCGCAAAGTCTCCTGCTTGCCATCACCTTTCTGCTCGGCGGCCTGGCAGGCATGTTCA
>CAZHPE010000148.1:0-7407 GCA_964534775.1 uncultured candidatus Brocadiaceae bacterium | reverse complement strand
AGTAAGGCATATATGATAGAACAGCGATACTCACACGTTCGTACCTCAAGGCCCACAAAGGCCGAATATGGCGCTTTCACGCTCAATTCGGCGCTTTCAACGATGCCGATTGATTCCCTTTTCCACTATCGGCGCCCAAGCGGGCGTCCTTTCACTTCGGGGGGAGACAGATGGACCCGACGGCGCTTGAGGTAGGCGAGCTTGTCTCGGAGATATTCCTCGTCGCGGAAGCCAAACGCGGGGTGGACCGGCGCGGTCAGGACTACTACACGCTCAGGCTCAACTGCGATGGCGGGAGCCAACTGGACGGAAAGGTCTGGGCCGACAATATAGGCGCGCGGCTGGAGCCCGGCATGGGCATCGAGGTGCTGGCGCGCGTGGATGAGTACATGGGCTCAAAGCAGCTCAACCTCCAGCGCTACAAAGTCCTCGACCCAGGCGAGTTCGATGCATCCGGGTTCGTCCGCTCCACCGATATCGACGTGGACGCGGCGTTCGAGACGTTGTTCAACTGGGACCGGGAAGGCTTTGAGGACCCCTGCCTGAAGGCGCTGATGCTGGAGTTCCACGGCAACGAGGCGTTCGCGCGCGACTTCAAGGCCGCCCCGGCGGCCTCCTTCCACCACCACAACTACATGGGCGGCCTCATCGAGCATACCCTGGATCTGTGGGGCCTGGCCGAGCGGCTCACTGAGCACTTCGGCCCGCAGATGAACCGCGAGCTGACGCTGTGCGGGGCAGCGCTGCACGACGCTGGCAAGGTCAGGGCTTACGTGCTCACCGGCGGCATCAGTCAGGTGTCGGACCTCGGGGAACTGCTCGACCACATCTTCATCGGCGCCTCCATGGTCAGCAACCTCTGGGACCGCGCGGTGACGAGGGAAGTGGCGGGGGATGACACCGATAAGGCGGCCCGCACCAAGGCGATGCTCCTCCACGTCATCCTGAGCCACCACGGGCGGAAGGACTGGGGGTCCCCCGTGCTGCCGCAGCTCCCGGAGGCGCTGCTCATTCACTACTGCGATCAACTGAGCGCGACCATGAAGACGTGCCGCGACGCCCTGGAGTCGCGGCCGGAAGGCGAGCAGTGGTCCCAGAGGCTGCGCATAATGGATTCGCCGCGTCGGCTCTTCCTGCCGCCCCGCTCGTGAACGTCTATTCGGCCGGCACGACGGCCGTGCCGGAGGGCATATCCTTCCAGCGCTGCTCGACTTTCTTCGTGTTGAAGCTCTTGCCTGGGCTGCGGAAAGTCGCGGTGCGCCCGGCGGCTATGCTCGTCGAGACCTCGCCCTCGCGGACAACTGTGCGGCCTTCCAGCACGCTGACGGTCAGGCTATCGTCCGACACGGAAACCTCGGCCCTGCCCTCGTGCAGGATGGTCTGGGCGGACGGCGTGCGAAGTTCCACCTCGGCAGCGCCTCCGGTATCGCAGAGGATATCTCCCCGGATCACGGACGCCACGGTCCGCCCCATGAGTTGCACCCTGGCCTGGCCCATTATCAGCAGCCTGGCGCGAGGGGTGCCTCGCCCGAGGGTGATAATGGCGGCGCTGCCCGGTTCGAGTCGGCAGACGTCCCCGCGGCGCATCCGGGCGACCGCGCCGGCCGGGATGGTGCCGGATGGGACTTTCACCGTGCCCTCCACCGCCTCCACCCGCGCCACCGGGTAGAGCTGATAGTAGGCGAGGGCGCCTGCCGCAATCAGAAGTATGAGGCCGCCTGTCCGGGCGAACGCGGCGAGCGCCCGCCAGCTCGGCGTGGCCGCCAACGCCCCGATGTCGTAGAGCAGGATGAGCGGCACGGCCATCATGATCTGCGTGAACGGGTCCGGCGGGGTCAGCACGGCCGCAAGGACGAAGGCCGCCACAATGGCCGCCTTCCGGTGCTTTCGCACCCCTTCGGGACTGACCACGCCCCAGCGAACGAGGAAGAAGATGACAAGCGGCAACTGGAACGCGATGCCCAGGGCGACGGTCATCAGGAAAAGCATCTGCAGGTAGGAGCCGATCATGATCACGGGTTTTGTGCCCGGTCCGCTGAGGGCCAGCAGGAATCGCAGGGCCAGCGGTATGAACAGGAAGTAGCCGAACGCCACCCCGGCGGCGAATGAGGCTAGGGAGACGCCGGAGACCGCCAGGGCGACCCGGCGTTCCCGGTGGAACAGTCCCGGCCCCGCGAATGTCCACACCTGGTAGATGAGGTAAGGGAACGTGACGACGACCGCCGCCGCTATACAGGCTTTGAGCTGGGCCGAGATGGATTCGAAATACGTGCTGTACCAGAGCGCGAGGTTGAGGTGATGAGCGGCCGCTGCGAGTTCGTGCGGGCGCCTGAGCACGTACAGAATGTGCCCGCGCACGGGCAAGGCGGCCAGCATCCCTGCCATCACCACGATTATGCATCGCATCAGCCGGTCGCGCAGCTCGTCCAGATGCTGCCCCAGTGGCATGGAGGCGCTTTCGGTGGGTTTCTTGTCTTCCTTCTCACTGCCGCTCACGTCCTGGGGCTCCGCACTTTTAGAGCAGAACTTTGCCGGGAGACGCCGCTATTCCCGAAGGGGTCATTCTACCGGATGCGCCCGGTCCCGGCCACTCTCACCGCCGATGCAATGGGTTTTGGTGGTGGAGAGAAGAGATACAGATTCACACAGGTGAAGATGGATGAAGAGATACGGCCCACGGCGGGTCGTTACCACCAAATCCAGTTGCACTGGTGATATAGGGAAGGGATGAGGGAGCGGGGATGCGATGAAGGATGTCTCTACCACGAAAGGCGGTTGCGCCGCTTGACTCTTAGACCCTTGGAATCTTTGACCTTCGTTGGCAGCCCTAGTACTGCCTGCGTTGGCGGGAGGAAGGGATACTGAGGGTCTTGCGGTACTTCGAGACGGTGCGCCGGGCGATGTCGATGCCCTGCTTCTTCAACTCATCGGCCAGCTCCTCGTCGCTGAGCGGGCTGCTCTTGTCCTCCTTCTCAACGATGTTCAGGAGTTTCTGACGCACCACCTCCCACGACTCGGTCTCGCCGTCCTGCCTAGTGAGGCCGCCGGTGAAGAAGTATTTCAGCGAGTAGACGCCGCGCGGGGTCTCGACATACTTGTCGGCTATCGCGCGGCTGACCGTCGAGACGTGCACGCCCACCCTGTCGGCCACCTCCTGCATCTTCAGCGGTTTCAGGTGTATGCCGCCCTTGTCGAAGAACCCGCGCTGGGCCTTGACGATCTCCGTCGCCACCCGGAACACGGTGGTGCGGCGCTGCTCGATCGCGGCGATCAGGCCCCGGGCGCTCTGGAGCTTGCTCTTCATGTACTCCCGCGTCTTCGGGTCCAGATCGTCCTGCTGAAGGCGGCGGGCGTAGTAGGCGCTGATACGCAGCGGGGGCAGCCAGGTATCGTTGAGGATCACGGCGTATTCGCCGTCGACCTCCTCCACCCGCAGGTCAGGCATCACGTGAGGCACCGCCTGCGTCTCAAAGAGGCTTCCCGGGCTGGGATCGAGCCGCCCGACCTTCTCGACGGCCTCCTTCAGCTCATCGAGCGTGCAATCCAGCTCGCGGGCGACTTGCGGGTACTTGTTGCGCAGAATGTCGTCGAAGTGGTCCTCTATCAGGCTGCGCAGGAACTCGTAGCCCCCTTCGCGCGGGTCGAGCTGGAGGACGAGGCACTCCTCAAGGGTTCGCGCGGCGACTCCGGTAGGCTCAAGTGACTGCACGACCCACAGGGCCTCCTCGGCCTGCTCGGGGGAGACTTCCGAGTCCATCGATGCGACGATCTCCTCGAGCTGACCCGGCAGCCAGCCGCGCCCGTCGAGGTTGGCGATGATGTTCTCGCAGACCAGGCGGATGAGGGGATCTACGTCCAGATAGATGAGTTGGCCGTTGAGATGCTCCGGCAGGGCGATGTCGGGCGCGGGCGAGTTCTCCAACGCCTCGCGCTTGGGGTCCTCCTCGGACGATGAGCGTCGACGGCTGCGGGACCCGCCCAGGCTGAAGTCATCGTAGTAGCGTGTTAGGTCCTCGAGCCTCTGGTACCGTTCGGCCTCGTTGGCGGCGTCGACGGTGACTTCCTGCACGCGTTCCTCCGCCGCCGCCTCGGCCTGGGGAGCCTCCTGCGCCGCCTGGCTGCCGGTTTCGGTTGACCCGGCCGACTCGGCCGACTCGGCCTCCGTCTGCTGGGGCGCGTCCGCCTGCTCCAGCAGGGCATTCTCCAGCAGTTCGTCGTCGATCCTCTGCTTCAGGTCGATCAGCGGAAGCTGCAGGATTTCGATGGACTGGATGATCTGTGGGGCCAACCGCATGCGCATTTGCTGGCGCATCACCAAGCCGGCTTCGAGTCTCATGTTCAAGCTCCTTCGGCCGCACCGGCCACACCCTACGGCTCCGCCTCGCGCCGACCCGCCAGGGCCTCGCTGAGCATGGCCGCAGTGGCGTATTTCAGGTGGCTTCCGCTTGGAACGCCGCGCGCCAGGCGGGTCACTTCCACCTGTTCATCCCGAAGGCTCTCTTGCACGAAAAGCGCCGTCGCGTCGCCCTCCATGTCGGCATTGGTCGCCAGGATAATCTCCTGGATTTCGCCGCCGCGCACCCGCTCGAGCAACTGGGGGACTGTCAGGTCCTCCGGTTCCATGCCATCGAGCGGCGCGAGGCGTCCGCAGAGCACGTGGTAAAGGCCGTCATAGCCGCCGCTTTGCTCGATGGCCGCTGCATCGCGCGGGTCCTCCACCACGCACACTTTCGCCCGGTCCCGCCCGGGGTCGGCGCACACGTGGCAGGGATCGTTCTCCGAAAGCAGGCAGCACACCGAACACTTCTTCACGTTGTCCTTTACGTCCCGGATGGCCTCCGCCAGTTCCAGGGCGTCCTTCCTGCTCATCTCCCGGATGTGATAGGCCAGCCGCTCGGCAGTCTTTTCGCCCACTCCCGGCATTCCGGCCAGCCGGGTCGTCAACCGGGCTACCGACTCGCTGTAAATCTTGCCCAAGCTACATCCTCGCACCAGGGACCGGACGACGCCCGCTATTCTAACTGGCCGGCCGGGCGTGTTTCCAGACTTCAGTTCAGAGCAGGTTCTCCAACCCCGGCAGGCCCAGCCCGCCGACGATCTTCCCCTTTTCTTCTTCGGCCATTTCCTTGGACTTCTTAATGCCCTGCCGGACCGCGGCGAGGACCATCTCCTGCAGGAACTCGGGGTCTTCCTCCTCGATGACGCTCTTTTCGATGGCCACGTCGAGGGGTTCCTGCAGCCCGTTGAACAGCACTTTGACCATGCCGCCCCCCGCGCTGCCTTCCACAACGCGCTCCTTGAGCGTGTCGTCCAGCTCCTGCATCTGCTTCTGCATGTCGCGCATTTGGCTCTGGGCCTGCTTCATCAGCCGCGACATGTCGCCCAGTCCTCCAAGGCCCTTCATCGCTCTCTCCTTCCCCCTCCGCTACTCGGCGGGGCGTTCGCTGCCAGGGTCTTCGTCAGGTTTCTTATCCCCGCGGCCTCTAAGGCGCAGCGGGTTTAGGCCTATCGTTCTGTCGGCGTCCATGAAGGCCTGCATCAGGGGCTTTTCCCCCTGAAGATCCTCCAGGGCAGTGCGGTCGTCCGCCGCCTTCTGAATCTGGCGGAACTTCAGCGGGTCCATCCCCTCAGGGACCGAAGCCCCCTGGGGGGCCGAAGCCTCCTGGGGGGCCGCAGCCTCCCGTGGAGGTTCCGTGCCCTGCGGAGGTGGCGCGTTCCGGGGCGCGCGGGAATTGTCGATCTTATCCAAGATGCCCTTCAGCCGCCCCCCCTGGCCTTGGGCGGCGGACCGCGTATCGCGCTCGGCGCCGCGCCCTCGCGGCTCGTCTCGCGCGGGCGCATCCCCCCCGTGCGCGGCCTCGCGGGGAGGTTCCTCCAGCATCTCGAGCGCCCGCCCCAGCGGGACAAGCTCGTCGAGCCGGCTGAACTTCACGATCGCCATCTCCAGCGCCACGCGACCGGATGTGTCCCGTCGGGCCCTCTGCTTGGCCTCGCGCAGGACCTGGAGCATGTAGAGCAGCTTGTCCGCATCGAGCAGCCCGGCCTGGCGCTCGAGGGTTTCGGCGTCGGCTGCCGAGCCGGCCAGGAGCTCGTCCTCGGCCCCGCAGTATGAGGCCACCAGAAGGTCCCGAAGGTACTCGCTGAGCTGGTCGGCGAAGTCCAGCAGGTCCACGCCGCTGAAGAGCGCCTCGTGCACGATCCGCAGCGCCTCGCCCGTGTGCGACCCGGCAAGGGCGTCCACGATCTGGGTGAGGACCTGCGTGTTGACCGCGCCCAGCACCGTGAGCACGTCCTCAAGTTTCACGTCCTTCTCGCTGAAGGCCGCCACCTGGTCTAGCACGCCCAAGGCGTCCCTGAGGCTCCCACGCGCGGCTCTGGCGATGGCCTGAAGGGCTCCCTTCTCGGGACTGAGCTTCTCCAGGTCGCATATTTGCCCCAGGTGCCCGATGATCTCGGCGTCCGCTATGAGGCGGAAATCGAACCTCTGGCAGCGGCTCTTCACCGTATCCAGCAACTGCTGGGGATCGGTCGTGGAGAAGATGAACTTCACGTGCGGCGGCGGCTCTTCCAGAGTCTTCAGCAGCGCGTTGAACGCCGGTGTGGTGAGCATGTGGACTTCGTCGATGTAGTATATCTTGAAGCGGCTGTGGGCGGGGGCGTACTTGACGTTCTGACGCAGGTTGCGTATCTCGTCGATCCCGCGGTTGGAGGCCCCGTCGATCTCCAGAACGTCCAGGTCGTCGCCTGCCGCTATGCGGCGGCAGCTCTCGCACTGGCCGCAGGGCTGCGCGGTGGGCCCCTCCTTGCAGTTGAGGGCCTTGGCCAGGATGCGCGCCATGGTCGTCTTGCCCACGCCACGGCCGCCGCAGAACAGGTACGCGTGCGCGACGCGGTCGTTCTGCACGGCGCTTTGCAGCGTGCGCGCCACGTGGCCCTGGCCGACCACATCGTCAAAGGTCTCGGGCCTGTACTTGCGGGCGAAGACGAGGTACACTTCCTGGCGGTTCCTTTGATCTCTCATCCACTTGCCGCGCGCGGCGGCTCGGCGTGCCCGGTAAGGACGAGGCGGGCCGCCAAACGCCCGGCGGCGGCCATAAGGCACTGTTGCAAAACCCCATTCTGGCTTCGTCCGGCTGTGAGCGCCGCATGGTTGTGTCGGCCTTCATCGCATCCCGGTTCCCTCATCCCTATGCCTGTATCACCAAAACCAATTGCATCGGCGATTCTGGCCTTTGAATCGCCTGCTTCGGCCTCCTTGCCCTCGGGCGCTCTCGCTCGGCCTCGGGCCGACGGAGCGGGTTCTGCAATAGCGTCTAAAAGGGACCGTGCGCTCCTTTCGACGTCGGCCCCCACGCCAGCACCCGCTTGGCGACTCCCGACAGGCCACCCCACGGCAGGCAGCGGTAC
>CAZHPE010000147.1:0-7440 GCA_964534775.1 uncultured candidatus Brocadiaceae bacterium | reverse complement strand
GAGCAGGTGAGGAGGGATACCGATGGCAAAGGCGAAGAGTAGCGCCGTGCCGGGTGTGTGCGAGGTCGCCGGGAACCGCCTGGAAGGCATTCGGGTCCTGCTGTGCGGGATCGAGGATAGGGCGACCGAGACGCTCATCCGCATGATGCTGCGGGCCAGGCGGGTCTTCGTGACCGGCAAGGGGCGGAGCGGCCTTATCGCCGGGTGCGCCGCCATGCGGCTCATGCAGTTCGGCTTCAACGCGCACGTGCCCGGCGAGGCCACCTGCCCGCGCATAACGCGCGGCGACCTGATGATCGCCATCTCCTGCTCGGGCAGCACGATGACCACCCTGCAACTTGCGCGCGTCTCGAAGGACTCGCGGGCGAAGGTCGTATCCGTCACGGCGTTCGCCGACTGCGCCCTGACTGAGGTGGCTGATCACACCCTGCTCATTCCGGTCATCGGGCCGGAGATCAGGAAGCGCTACCGCTATGCGCTCGGCCCGCACAACAACACGCTGTTCGAGGAGGCGCTGCTGGTCTACTTCGACGCCGTGGTCTATTCGCTGCTCGAACGCGAGGGCATTCCCAAGCGCATGCTCGGGCAGCGGCATACGAACTTGGAGTGAGCGGGGAATATTCGGCCCGGCGGTGCGGGGGGGGGAGATGAATGCGATTCTGCATCGTCGGCGCGGGCAAGGTCGGGAGCGCCCTGGCGCGGCTGCTTTCGCAGGCGGGCTGGGAGTTCCTGGGCGCCGCGAGCCGAAGCGTCGAATCTGCTGAGGACGCGTGCCGATTCGCCGGCTCCGGCCGCACGAGCGCCGACGCGGCGGAACTGACCCGAGCTGCCGACCTGATCTTCATCACGGTTCCCGACGATGCCATCTCATCGGTCTGCCGGGAGTTGGCTGAGGCGGGCGGCATCAGCAGCGGGGCCGTTGTAGCGCATTGCAGCGGCGCACACTCATCCTCAGTCCTCGAAGACGCCCGAGCCTGCGGCGCGGCCGCCGGGAGCATGCACCCGCTTCAGAGCTTCGCCACGGCCGAGCAGGCGGTGCGGCTTCTGCCCGGCTCGTTCTGTTGCATCGAGGGCGATCCGAGGGCGGTGAATGTGCTCTGGGAAGCGGCGGGGGCGCTGGGGGCGCGGGTGCTCGCGATACCTATCGAGGGGAAGGCGCTTTACCATGCGGCGGCGGTTGTGGCGTGCAACTACCTTGTGGCGCTCGAAAGCGCGGCATTGAAGCTTGCCGAGGCTGCCGGCCTGGACCGAGGGGAGGCGCTGGAGGCCCTGCTGCCGCTGATCCGTGGCACGGTCGACAACATCGAGACGGTCGGCGTCCCCGCATGCCTCACGGGCCCCATCGCGCGGGGCGACGTGGAGACGGTCCGCACCCACCTCGAAGCCATTGCAGCGAACGCCCCGGACGTCCTGCCCCTCTACAAGCTTCTCGGCCTCGACACCGTGCAGGTCGCCTTCGCCAAAGGCACCCTCACGCCCGACTGCGCCGACGAACTGCGTGCCATGCTGCGGTGTGATGCCTAACCGACGTTCAGTCCATCGGAGGCGGTGCTCCTGGGCGTACCTTGATGTCTGGCCAAGACAGCCACCGCGAGACAGACGCGGGCGCACTGCCGCGATGCCACTTTTTTCTCAAAGCACATTGGGCCTGTCTGGATGAGCGGGAATAAGTTAACGATAAGTAACATGTGGCGTCCGGTAGCGCATGCCAAGGACCGGGGTCCCTGCGTGCATGTTGAGCTTTTCGCCGGGCTGTGAGCGAGGGAGACGCCTGTTAACTTGGGGGCGGGGACTTCGCGAGACCCCCGACCCGGCAGGGCCTGGGCGGGGGACACTTATGCGGCGCCCCTGGCACGGGTGTCAAAGTGCCGGAATTCCCCGTCAATCCGTACCCCATAGCCTTCCGGCACAGGCTCCGGGGGCCTACATTGGCGTAGTGCATGCGACGGTGGCAGTTCGCGCAGAGTACGATCAGGCACTCCGGTCTGAGGGAGTCGGGCGGCGGCCGCTTCGCCAAGTGGAACGGATGGCGCACCTTGCGCAGTTGGGACTGCGTCATGTGCTTCGCTGGGGACGGGAGTTCGTCGCGGAGTCTCTCATCCAGCACCTTGGGCTGACCTCGCGTCACGTCCGGTGCCAGGCCGCCTGCACGAAGGATAAGATCGAAGAGTCCCGCATCCACAGTCCGGACGCTGTTGCGCATTCTGATGGAGGATATCTCACTGTGCCCCTCTTCTTGGCTTCATTCCTTCTCCCCCTCAGAACTTCACGCCCCAGGCCTTGTGCGCCCGCCGGATCTCGCTCTCTTTGACCATGATGGGGTCCTGGTGCGAGTTGACTGATATGAGCAGCCACCGTCGCGCCCCGATCTTGTGGACGCGCTTGAACGTGCAACGGTTATCCTTCAGTTCAATGTAGGCCAGATCCCCATCGTCCGGCTCCACGCCTTCGAGTGCGAGCACACTTTGCTTATCCCAGACCAACGGGTCCATCGAATCGCCTCTGACGACATATGCGCACAGATTATCGGGGATAGTCGTTTCCTCGGCCTGCACTTGGTCGGACGCTTCCCATTGATTGCCCGCCCCTACGTAGTACGTCGGAATGGCCGCACGGATGCGATCGCCCTGAACTTCCGGTTTCCGGCCGTTGAGCAGCCGGCCTACGTCACACATCAGGAACTCAGCAATCTGGACCAGTCGGTTGCCCCTTGGCAGACCGCGCCCTGCCTCCAAGTCGGTCCACTCTCCAGAAGATCGTCGGGAGCGGGGCCAGAATCAGCGGTAAGGAAGCGCCGGACTGCTGGCAAGCGCGCAGCCCACTTCGGCCATTCCTTCTTGCGAAGGGCAAGGTCGATTTCCAGGCGGTAGACTTCCGCGTCGGCTTCTGAGACGTGGCCCACGGTAACTTCGTAGACGCGCCCATGCCCCCGCCAGAAGACGCGCCAAGACTCGCCTCTCTTGCGCTTACCGGGGACGTGATGCTCTACCCGAGGCCTAACCATGTGTATCCGTTTCGTTGCCCCGTTGTTAGTTTTGTTGCCCCTCCGGCCCGCCCCTCCCCCGCGTCATAAACCCTGAGTGCAATGTGGTTTAGTGTGGGGTGACCAGAGGGATTCGAACCCTCAACTTCCAGAGCCACAGTCTGGTGCTCTAACCAGTTGAGCTATGGTCACCACCCAGATGCCTATCTTAGCGAACGAGCGCCGGTTCTGCAAGCGGCGGCTGCCTGCCCCCGACGTTGCGATCACGCTTCCTCGGATTGCTCCGGCAGCCTCAGCTCTCTCGGCGTGCTCTCGATCGGCTCGAGGGTCGGTATGTCCTCCCCGGACCCGGCCCCCATCTCCTTGAACTTGCGGGCGGCGACGAAGACGCGCGACTGCATCGAACCCACCGCGTCGCTATACGCCCTGTTGGTCTTCTCGAGGCCGTCGCGCATGTCCTCGAAATGCCCGGCCAGCGTGCGCAGGCGCCCGTAGAGCTCCGCACCCAGCTCGCTGATCTCGCGGGCGTTCTGCGCGATCTGCTCCTGGCGCCAGCCGTAGGCGACGGCGCGAAGCAGCGCGATCAGCGTCGTGGGCGTCGCCAGCACGACCTTTTTCTCCATCCCGTCCTCGATCAGGCTGCGGTCCAGGTCGACGGCCGCGCTGAAGAACGACTCGCCGGGGATGAACATGACGACGAACTCCGGGCTGGGGTCGAATTGGCTCCAGTACGATTTCAGTCTGAGGCTGTTCATGTGGGTGCGCACCTGCTCCGCGTGGCGCTTCATAGAGGCGGCGCGTTTCTCCTCGGAATCGGCCGAGACGGCGTCCAGGTAGGCGTCGAGCGACACCTTGGAGTCCACGACGACCTGGCAGCCGGCCGGCAGGTGCACGATCATGTCGGGGCGCAGCCGGCCCTCTTCCGACGTGACGGATGGCTGCTCTGTGAAGTCGCAATGCGCGGACATGCCCGCCAGTTCGACCACGCGCCGCAGCGTCATCTCGCCCCATCGCCCCCGCACCTCCGGTCGGCGCAGGGCCGTCACCAGGTTGCCGGTCTCTTGGCGGAGTTGCTGCTGCAGCTCGGTGAGCCCCTCGATCTGCTGCCTGAGACCCTTGTATGCGCCTTCGCGCGCAAGCTCGATCTGCCGGACCTGTGCGTCGTATTTCTTGAGGGATTCCTGGAGCGGCTTTACGAGCCCGTCGATAGCCTGCTGGCGCTTTTCCAGGTCGCCCTTGGCCTCGACCATCACCGTCTCAATGGACTTCCCGGCCAGCGCGAGGAATACCTCGTTGTTGCTCTTGAGCGCGGCGCCGGCCAGGGCGCCGAAATGATCGGACAGGGCCTTCTTCGACTCGTCGAGGAGGCCCTTCTGCTCTTCGATATTCTTGGCGGCCTCGGCCAGACGCGTCTCGGCTTCGATGCGCCCGGCGCTCGCCCGTGCTGCTGCCAGGAGCCACGCCACAACGCCGCCAATGGCGAAACCGGCTGCGAAACAAAGGAAGAATTCGATCATTGAGGGGTCTCCGCCTGCGCGAACGCCTTTGCCATTCTCTCCGCTTCCGGCGTGCCCTTGCCGGCGCTGCGCCTCTTCAGGCGGCCGACGGCGAAGTAGCGCACGGCGCGGGCGGCGCTCTCGTCCCCGCGCTGCGCGAAATGTATCATCATTGCCATGAGCGCGTCGTCCTGGACCACGCCGCGGGACCGGGCTCCCCAGCCCTGCGGATCGAGGAACCCCTGGAGTGCGGCTTCTGCGGCAAGGTGGTCGATGCTATCGTCCGGGCTAAACCGCGTGGGTTGGTCGGACATGATCTCGCGCTGCGCCTGGATGGCGAACTGTGCGACGAACACGCTGGTGCCCCTGTCGGTGCGGAGCTGCGCGAACAGCATGTCGAGCCGCTCGCCGATCTCGTCACACTTCTTTTGCCACGCCTCATCCTGAAGCGGGTCCGCCTGCGTCTTGGCGTTGCCGGAGAAGAGTTTCTTGAGCCATTCCATGCGTCGATTTTCCAATGCTGCCTCAGGCGGACAGCAGGCGTTTCGCTCGATCTGCGTACTCACCGTACGCCCGCAGCATACCCCGCGTGGCCCGCTCCGTCAACCCCGCGCCAGCCTGGGTTGGACAGCGCTGGCGGCGGGACGCCCGTTTGAAAGCGCACGCGCCCGTCCGTAGAATGGGCCGAGGAAGCGCGGGCGAGCCTGAGATCTATCTGACCCGGTTCCGGACCCCTGATTTCTCACCCCTGCCCATGGACAAGCTGGACTGCGATATCGTTGTGGTGGGCGCCGGCCATGCGGGCTGCGAGGCCGCACTGGCGGCCGCCCGAATGGGCGCCAGCACCGTGCTGCTCACCATAAGCCTGGACACCATCGCCTACATGAGCTGCAACCCGGCGATCGGCGGGCTGGCCAAGGGGCCGCTCGTGCGCGAGATCGACGCCCTGGGCGGCGAGATGGGGAAGGTGACCGACGCCACCGGTATACAGTTCCGCATGATCAACACCGGCAAGGGCCCGGCGATGCACTCGCCGCGCGCGCAGGCGGACAAGGCTGCTTACCGGCTGGAGATGAAGCACCGCCTGGAGGTGCAGGAGAACCTGCTGCTGAGGCAGGAGATGGTCGATTCGCTCCTGGTTGAGGGGGGGCGAGTGTGCGGCGTGCGGGGGCGGAGCGGCCTCACGTATCGAGCGTGCGCCGTCATCCTGACGACCGGGACATTCTTGCGGGGCGTGATGCATTTCGGCGCGGAGCGGCGCGCCGGCGGCCGGATGGGAGAGTTGAGCTCCGAACTGCTTTCCGGCACGCTCGAAGGGGCGGGCCTTCAGTTGGGGCGCCTGAAGACGGGCACCCCGCCGCGCGTGAATGGCCGAACGCTCGACTTCGCCCGCATGAGCCTGCAGCCGGGCGATGCCGAGCCGCGTCCGTTCAGCTTCTCCACCCGGCGCATCGAGCAGGGGCAGGTCCCGTGCTACATGACCGAGACCAACCCGCGAACGCACGAAATCATCCGCGCAGGGCTCGACCGCTCGCCGCTCTACGACGGGCGGATAAGGTCCACGGGGCCGCGCTACTGCCCGTCGATAGAGGTTAAGATCGTCCGTTTCGCCGCGAAGCAGCGCCACCAGCTCTACATCGAGCCCGAGGGCCTGGGCACCCTCGAGTACTACTGCAATGGGTTGTTTACGAGCCTGCCGCGCGACGTGCAGGATGACATGGTGCACAGCATTAGCGGGCTCGAGCGGGCGCAGGTCATGCGCTACGGCTACGCCGTCGAGTACGACTTCGCGCCGCCCACGCAGCTCTGGCCGAGCCTCGAGACGAAGGTCATCGAGGGTCTGTTCCACGCGGGGCAGATCAACGGCACGAGCGGCTACGAGGAGGCGGCGGCGCAGGGGATCATCGCCGGCATCAACGCCGCGCGCAAGCTTCGCAGCCGGGAGCCGCTCGTCTTGGGGCGCCACGAGGCTTACGCGGGCGTGATGATCGACGACCTGGTGACCAAGGGCACCGAGGAACCCTACCGCATGTTCACGTCGCTTGCCGAGTTCCGCCTGCTCTTGCGTCACGACAATGCCGACCGGCGGCTGATGAGGTACGGGCGCGAGAACGGGCTGATCGGCGATGAGCAGTGGCGGCGGCTCGAGGAGAAAGAGAAGGCGATCGCGCGCGTGCGCGGCTACTTGGACGCCGCGCGCCGCGACGGCAAGACCCTCACCCGCCACCTGCGCCGCCCGGGCGTGACGATCGACGGGCTTGCGGCGGCCGACGCAGAGCTACGCCGGATCGCCGCCGACCCCGAGGTGCGCGAGCAGGTCGAGATCGAGGCGAAATACGAGGGCTACCTCCAGCGGCAGACGACCCAGGTCGATAGGTTCCATCGGGCCGAAGACCGGCGGATTCCGGGGTGGGTGAATTACGAGGAGATTCCCGCACTTCGGCAAGAGGCGCGCGAGAAGTTCGGCGCGGTGCGTCCCGCCTCCATCGGCCAGGCCTCGCGCATCAGCGGCGTCTCTCCTGCCGACGTCTCGGTCCTGCTGGTGTATATTGAAGGTAGGCGGCGTGCGGACGCGAAGACGTGATCGCGTGCTTCGTTGCGAAGGATCCCAGTTGTCTTGGCTGGAGTGGCGGACCATCGTGAGATTCCAACCCGGAAAGCTTGACCCTGCGTTGCTGGCGGAGCTGCTCGGCGGAAACGTGATCCGCGACGAGCGGGTGTTGATACGCCCGGCGGTCGGGCGGGACGTGTGCGCGATCGACATGGGCGGGCGCTACCTCGTGGCCAAGACCGACCCCATTACGTTCGCCACGGACCGCATCGGCTGGTACGTGGTGCAGGTGAACGCGAACGACCTAGCGACGGTCGGCGCGCGGCCGAAGTGGTTCCTGGTCACGGTGCTCCTACCGGAGGCCGGCACGGACGAGGCGCTCGTGCGTGGGATATGGGCGGACCTGACCC
>CAZHPE010000146.1:4083-7444 GCA_964534775.1 uncultured candidatus Brocadiaceae bacterium | reverse complement strand
GTAGAACGGGACTATCCGGAACTCGTCCACATCCTCAGACCGGGTGGACTTTGCGAGGCCGAAAAGCACGCTCCAGCCCTTCGCCTCCTTCTTCTCGCGACTGTCGTAGCTCTTGTCGAACACGATGTAGCGTCGCCGGTGGGCCAGAAGCTTGCCGGAACTGTCGCGGACGGTTTGGTCGGCATAGAAAGGGAAGACCGAGAGGTAGCGCCGCTCGTGCTGCCGCCCGGGCGGCCCCCAGGCCTGCCGGCCCCATCGCAGCAGGAACCAAAGCACGTAATTGTGCTCGAAGGAACGCCCGTCGGGGTTATCCCGCCTGTCGCGAACGTAGACCGGCCACAGGTGCAGCAACCGGCGCTTTCCGTCGGGCGTGCCGCCCCAACTGAAGAACGGCCACAGCACATTATGGCGCTTATACTCGCCATGCCTGTAGTAATTGTAGAGGGGGAAGGCGACGAACGTGCATACGTTGCCTATAAGGCGGTGCGTGACCCCGCCGAACGGTACGAGGGCGAAATACGGCCCCTCCTCGGGGGTTCTGCCCCAGAAGACGAGCGGGATGAGCATGCCGTGGGTGGTCTTCTCGCCGGTGCTTCTGCGGGTGGTGGTCACGTGCTGGAATAGCGGCCAGAGCCGCCAGAGCGTCCGATCGTCCGGCCTGCTGCCCACCAATCCCAGGGGCCAGAGGAACTGAACGCGGCTGGAGCCGTCCGCGTTCCTGCGCTCGTAATTGTAGAGTGGCCGCAGGACGTGGTAACTACGTTCGGCCCCGCGCTCGACGCTCAGCAAAGGGTAGAGCGCCTCGACCGCCGTGACCGGCTCGCCGTCTTGGAGACGTGTCTCCCGGAACAGAAGGGGCCATGCGTTCACCCGCGCGCCGGCGCACCCGACCGCCATGGCGCACCACGCAATGGCCACTGCCGCCAGGGCCTTTCTATAGTTGGCGCACGCCATACAAGAAAACCTTCAGCAGTGCCACGGGTCGCGCAGAAGCGCCGTCGCTCTGGCCCGTCCGTCCGGTCGGCTCTCACTCCAACTCGACGGACCAGTAAGCCTCGTCGAGGAAGTGCTTCCAGGAGTAGTATTTCTTGCGGCGCAGCTTGAGCTTGATCAGGGGGTTGTGAGTGGGCTCTTTGGGTCTGCGGGCCAGGTGCATGCGGGCCTGCGCAGGCGTGCGCCCTCCCTTGCGCTTGTTGCACTCAGTGCAGGCACACACAAGGTTTCCCCAGTTGGTGCCCCCCCCCATTGACAGGGGCACGACATGGTCCACGCTCAGCTCCCAAGTGGAACACCGTTCGCCGCAGTACTGGCACCGGTTCTCGTCGCGAGCGAACAGATTGCGCCGGTTCAGAGTCACGCGCACCCGAGGGAAGCGGTCGTAGAACAGCAGCCTGATGATCCTCGGCACCTCGATCGAGGTGCTGACGGACGAGACCCACTCGGTGCTCTCGTCCGTCAGGCCGCTCGCGCGTTTCAGTTCGCTTATCTCCTGCCACGTCTGAAACCCGTAGAAGTCAAAGTGACTTTCCGATACGTCGACCACTTCCGCCACGGCCTTGCAGATCATGCAGAACGCCCTGCGCACAGAGGTCATGTCCACAGGGATCAACGACCTGTTGAGCACGAGCACACTGGCGTCCAGCGGCGACTCAGCCATGATTTCACCATCGTAACGGCCTTGCGATTCTGGAAACATACACCAAATCCTTTGCCTGCGCAAGTCACCCCCCCCCCCGAAGCCCCGTACCGCGTGAACCCGGGCGCTTGAGGCGGGTTTTTGACTTGGCGGGCGGGGACGGGATAAAATGTGCCCTCGGTAACGGCCCGTCGCGCTCCCTGCTAACCGGACGGCGAAGACTCATGGATAATCTGCTCAAAGCATTGACCTTCAAGGACGAGCTTATCCCCGCCGTCATCATCGACGCATCCGACGGGCAGGTGCTGACGCTTTGCTACATGAACCGGGAAGCGCTCCAGCGCACGCTGGAGACCCGCCTCGTGCACGTGTTCCGGCGTTCCAAGGGCCGCCTGATGCTCAAGGGTGAGAGCAGCGGCCACACGCAGAAGGTGATGGACATTCGCCTCGATTGCGCCGGCAACAGCCTGCTGGTGGCCGTGGAGCAGACGGTCGCGGCGTGCCATGCCGGCTTCAAGTCGTGCTACTACCGGCGATACGATCCCGCCGGCGATGCCGTGGAGGAGGTCGAGGCGCGGGTTTTCGACCCGGAAGATGTCTACTGATTTGCGCCTTGCGGGATATGATCGAAAAAACGTTGGCAACGGGGCACGGCAACTAATATAATGTGTCAGGTCGCTGCGTCCGTCGGGCGCTCAGGTCTGGCCGAGCGGCGAACGGGCGCGCGTGCAGAGCCAACACGTGACAGCGGACAGGAGGCTGCGGGAGATGGCAGAAGATTTCCTATCTGAAGCGGAACTCATGGCGAAGTGGGGCATCCGCAAGGATGCGTTGGACAAGCTGGTCCAGAATGATCGCCTGCAGGCTTCCGAGCGCGAGGGAGAGGCTGGTTTTTCGGGGGAGCAAATCGCCGAGTTGGAACAGGCGGGCGATAGCGGCGAGTTCCTGGGCTATGACGAGGCCATGCAGGAACTCCAGGTCAGTCGCGACGAGCTTGAAGGGATGATTGGGGCCGATAAGCTTGCGGAGTACAACTTCGGCTCAGGCCCACGTGTCTCTTCCGATGAGGTGCAGCGGCTTATCAGCGAGAAGAAGCCCACGGGCCTGGAAAAGAAGCCCACCGACCCGCCTGTTTCTTCCGAGAAGGAGGCCACCCGCTTTGAAGGCATTCCTTTGGAGGCGGAGGTGGAGGCGGAGGCCGGGGAGGCCGAGCTACTTGTGGATGCGGAGCCGGTTGAGGCGGAACCTGTTGAGGCGGGCAATGATGTCGGTACGGACCTGACGGGATTCGATTTCGGCGATGAGCTGGAGACCGAGCTGGGCGTGGGGGGAGAGAAAGAGACCGAGGTGGTCATCGAAGCCGACGAGGCCGGGCTGGCCGAGGCTGAGCTTGTCACCGACGTCATGGAGCTGGCGGAAGATGAGTCTGCCGAAGAGGATCTGCTGGGCGACATCATTGAGGAGGCGGAGGACGTGGAGGCGCCGGGGGCCGGCGAGGAAGACGTTCTCGGGGCCGATGCGCTGGAGCTTGCCGGCACCGGGGAGGTGGCGGCGGAACTGCTGGGCGAGGAGACCGCGGAGCCGGAGTTCGCCGAGCCCGAGTTTGCCGAGCCGGAGTTCGCCGAGCCGGAATTGGCCGAGGATGGCACCGCCGAGATCACGCAGTTGGATGAAGAGACCTTCGAGGGCGATGACCTCGGTGACATCCTGATGGTCGAAGATGAG
>CAZHPE010000146.1:0-4073 GCA_964534775.1 uncultured candidatus Brocadiaceae bacterium | reverse complement strand
GGCGAGGAGGGGGCCGCGTTCGATGTTCCCACGCCGCTTGCGGCAGTGCCGGAAACGGAGGTGGCCGGCCTGGTGATCGTGCTGCTTGCCGTGGTTCTGCTGGTGCAGGTGGTGGGGGGGATATTCGCCATTGAGAATTCCTACAGCCCTGACCAGTCAAGCAGCCTGACGAAGTGGAACCCGTTCCTGAAGAAGTAGGCAGCGGCGCTGGACGGTCGGGTTTCCGGGTGCTCGCGGGCTCGGGGTTGATAGAGGCGTCGGCTGAAGGGCTCTTGCCTCCTTGACGGAGGCTGGGCAGGTTTAGCGTAGACGGCAGATACTGCCGTAAACATTTTCCTCGGGCTTAGGAGCAAGGTGCAACATGTATAGGACCTCTTGTCTCGCCTTGGTAGGAGTGTGTCTGTTGACGCTGTCGGGCTGCACCAAGCTCATCTGCAAGCGCCAGATCCAAGAGAACAAGGGGCTCCAGTCAGCCCTTAGCGTCATGGAGACGCGGGTAGGCAAGCGCGAGGCGGAACGCGATGCGTGGAAGGACGAGGCAGACCTTGTAAGTGCCGAGAACGTGAAACTGCAAGCTGGCCTGCGGGAGGCCGTCGGCGCGAGGCTGGCCCTGGAGGCCCGCGCAGTTGATGTCAGCGTGCTGCTGGACAAGAAGGAGGCGGAAAGGGAAAGGCTCCAAAAGCTGATAGATCTGTGGGGTGGGCAAGGCGGCATGGAGACGCGCCTGGACCCGGAGGGTGTCATCCTGCTGCTGAAGAACAAGATACTGTTCGACCCCGGCAAGATCGAGCTGAAGGACGAAGCCCGGAATGCGCTCGGCAAGACGATCGTCACCGTCCTGAGGGAAAACCCGGCGCAGAATATCCGCATCTACGGCCACACTGACGGCGTGCCCATCACGGCCTCGCGCTGGGATGACCTCCACCACCTCTCGGCCATGCGCGCCCACGTGGTCATGAAGCACCTCGCCTCCAAGGGCATCTCGCCCCGACGTATGCACATTGCCGGCATGGGACCGAACGTGCCCGTCGTCCAGCCGGCCAAGCCGAAGGATGACGTGCCCGAGAACCGGCGGGTCGAGATCCTGCTCCTGTCCGAATCAGGCCGCAGCCTGCTGGGCGACATCATCGAGGCCTTCGAATAGGGCGCGGACGTGCGGTGGTGGGAAGCGTCAGCGCATTATCCTATATGGTGTGCTGGGCCTTGGCAGCGACCGGAGGCCTGTTCTCGGAGGCCCGCTCATAGGAAGAGCACAAGTGCCAGGAGTGGTGAGACCAGACTGGTTCGGGCGGGATCTGAGCGTCCTGCTCGTCAGCGGCAAGAGGGTGAGCGGCGAACTGACCGAAGTCACCGACCACTACATCGTGCTCAATAGCGACGGCGGCGACGTGCAGGTCATGGTGCACGCCATGGTTGCCGTCCGACTCGCAGAAACCGCCCCGCAGAAGTAGCTTCCCCCCGTTATGGCGCCAGGGAACTCGTCTCCGATTCTCTATGTTCTTCTGCTTCGTGCGACCGAGTCAGGTCGTCCGAGTTGCCTCTACGGGCCGGACCTTCCTTGGGCAGCCGTTCCTTTGCCGCCGGTTGAGGGCGTTCAGGAGCGATGGGGGCGATACGCGATACGCTTGCATTCTTCCGTCTATCCCCTACACTCATCAGTCCTTCCCACTTGAAGCACGAGACTCTGTGGCCCAGCCGATGGCCGAACTCAACTGGAAACATTCGGGACGCTTCTTCGCTGCCGCGTTCCTGATGGATTTCTCGGCGACGATGTTCATTGTCGCCCTGCCGTGGCTCGCCGCCTCGCACGGGGCCGAATCGATTCACCAGGGTCTGCTCGGCGCGTTGCGCTCGGGAATATATGTCCTGTTCTGTCTCCTTGCGGGACTGCTGGTGGACAGGTGGAACAGGAGGGTCACGGCGACTGTTGCCGCTGTTCTCACCGCCGCGGCGCTGGTACTGTCGGCGTTTGCGGGGAGCCTGTGGCAAGTGGGTGGCACCGCCATGTTGTGGAGCGGGATGCTGGCGTTTTTCTGGCCTTCGATGATGGCGTGGATGGGCGACTCTCACCCCCGGGAACAACTCGGCCGCGCGACATCGCTCTTCAACGTCGGCTGGAGCATCGGCAGCATGGCTGGCGGGGTCATCGCCGGATGGCTGCTTCAGGTCAACGCCAGGCTGCCGTTCTTCGTGGCGGCGATACCGCCGCTGTTGGCATGTGCCCTGCTGCGCGTGCGCATTCCGCGCGAGCGCATCTCGCCCGCCCTCAGGGTGGCGCCCGCCGCCAAGCCGGGCAGCAAGCGCGCCCTGGCCGCGGCGTGGGTGGGAAACGGCGCCGCCTGCTGCCTCATCGGCCTCATGACAACCGTGTTCGTGGAGTTCGGGAAGGCGAAGCTTGGCGTAACGCCGCTCCTGTTCGGCGGCGTGTTCGTGACAGCAATGAACATGGGCCGCGCACTCATGTTCCTCTCGGGACTGAGAGGGGGCGCCTGGCTTCGGGACTGGCGCATGTCGGCGACGATTCAGCTCTTTGCGGCCGCGATGGTGGCTACGGTGGGCTTTCCGGGTTCGCACTGGTGGATCGGACTGGCTTTTGGGAGCGTCGGCATCGGCGCTGGCGCGGCCTACTACCTGAGCCTTTACCGAAGCCTGGCGGGCGAGGGCGCCAGGGGGCGGAACGCGGGCCTGCACGAGGCGACGCTGCTGAGCGGATTCCTGATCGGGTCGTTGGGCGGGGGAGTGATCGCACACGTCTGGGGCCTGCGGGTGCCGTATGCGGTGATAGGGGGCTTTGTCGCGCTGCTGGTGGTTGTTCAGGTCGCGCTGAACCTGTCCGCCCAGCGCGCAAGCTCCGCTCCCACGCCCGACCCTTGACGACGGCGCGCCACGGAACGTCAGCCATTCGGTGCACAAGCCGGCCGGCGGCCCGGTCGAATCAACAGCGGTACCGGGCCGCGCGGAGCCTGCGCTCTTACGTCACAGTTTCAAACTTCTTGATTTCGGGCGCGAGCGCGAAACCGTTCCCGTTGGCGAGCGCATCCAGCGTGTCAGTGCCGGAGCCGCCGTCGAACCGCACCTTGCCGTTGGTCACCAGGGAATTGCCGGCCTCCAGCGCCACACCGACGGAGACGGAGTCCTTGCCGCTGCCCATCTTGACCTGAAGGGCGCCGTTGAGCGTGGTGACGGGACCGAGCGCATCGCCGTCCACTTCCAAAGCCACCGTATCGTCGCCCTTGCCCATGTCTATCTGAACCCGCCCGGCAAAGATCGAATCGTCGATGGTGAGCGAATCTGCGCTGCCACTGGCCTTGACCAGTGTCTTTCCGGTCACCGTCAAGCCAGAGAGCGCGATCGCATCAACGCCTTTCCCGCCCTTTATCTGAAGGTGACGTCCGTGGTCGTAGCGTCTATCACCGTGGCGGAGTCCTTGTTCTTGTTATTCACGCTCAGGGAGCTTGCGATGTCAGACCCCATGACCGTCACACTGTCGGTGCCCTTTCGGTTATCTATCCGCACCTGGCCGCCCACGGTGGTGGAGCCGATTTCCGTGGAACTCGTGCGGCTGCGGTTCCGCACCTGAATGTGGCCGCCACCCCCGAGTCTGTCAGCGCAAACTCATCTTCGCCGTCCCTGTTCCGGACCTTGACGCGACCGCCGACAGTGCTCTCCTGGATATCTACGTCCGCATCGCCCTTCCTATAATCCACCATCACGTGGCCGCCGACCGCAACCTGGTCTCCTCGGGCCTGTTATTGCTGTCGCAGCGCACGGGCGCCGACCATGTCTTCCCGTCGTCGGGGCTGCGGGTCACGAAGTTGGTGGAAACCCGCGGGCCGTCCTCATAGGGCGGCTTGCCGCGGTCCACGTCACACATCAGAGGCACGATCACGGTCCCGTCGCGCAGCCGCACCGGCCGATTTGACGGACCCGCCTCGGGCCCAAAGTTCTCGGGCGGCTCGCCGACGATGGTGAGAGGCTCGGGGCCGCTCCAGGTCTTGCCTTCGTCCCGGGATTCAAATGACCCCTTCCCCGAGAATTGATCCAGTAGTTGTGAGAGAATCCAGAGGTCTGTA
>CAZHPE010000145.1:0-7450 GCA_964534775.1 uncultured candidatus Brocadiaceae bacterium | reverse complement strand
TGCCTGGTCTCATCCTCCGGGCATCGATTGGCACGCCGGGAAGGAGCGACCTGCCTGCGCTCTCCCCGTGCAGCGTGCCCACGCGCGTTTTCCAGCCCTGAGAGCCGCGCAAGGCCGCTACGCACCCCTTACCCTACGCAAAGGTTCGCTTCGTCGCTCCTGCGGCGGGAAGACGCTCGTGGGAAGGAGTCTGGGAGTTCCTGTGAGACGTGGGGGCCAGCGCGGCGATCGGCGCGAAGGGTCACCGCACCGAAGTCAGGCGTTGCCGTCCTGCCCCGCAGTCCGTAGAATACGCTGGCTTACGGAAGGAGCAAACGAGGTTGACGGAAGCAGCGCCCAGAGATTCATGGAGCCCGTCTCGCCGCCAATCAATCACACCTGAGCGCCTTGATCTGCAATGCCCTGGACGCTGCCGCCAGTTCCGACTGTCACGGACCAAGGACCTCGGAGGACGCGCTTGAAACTGACACACGATCTGCACATGCACACGTACCTGTCCGCGTGCTGTCCGGAGAAGGAGAGACACAGGCCCGCGGCGATTCTGGCCCGGGCTGAGGAGATGGGCGTTCGGACCATCGGCTTCGCCGACCACGTGTGGGTCAATGACGACTTGACGCCGAGTGCCTGGTACGCGGCCCAGGGCGCGGGCCAGGTGGCGAGACTGCAAGAGGACCTGCGGGATGTCCCAACGGGCGTTCGGTGCTTGGTCGGGTGCGAGGCGGAGACGATCGCGCCGGGCCGGTTCGGCATGACGCCGGAGTTCGCGGCAACGATCGACTTCGTCCTGCTCTCATGCAGCCATTTCCACATGACGGACTTCGTGGCCCAGCCGGCCCGGCGCTCCCCGCGCGGGCTGGCGGACCACATGCTCGAGTTCTTCCGCTCCGCTGTGGCGAGCGGCCTCGCCGCGGAGAATGGCGTTGCGCTGGAAATCACGACGTCCTTCTTGCCGGACTTCGCCGGTGGCCTCAACGTCGAGACGCCTCTGCGCTACCTGTCGCTGGCCAAGAAGGCCGGGTGTTGGTTCACGCTCGGCACCGATGCGCACAAGCCGGAGGCGCAGGAGCGTCTGCCGGAACTCGCGCGGATCACCGAGGCCATAGGTCTGACGCAGGATGACCTGCCGGCCCTGGTGCGCGACGGCGCCTGACCCACAGCATAGAGATAATGGAGAAGGGCAGATGGGAACGCCCGGTAACGTCGACTACCACGTTCACTACCACTTGGACGGCTGCGCGGCGGATGAGATGACCCTGATAGGCATAGAGCGCGAGGCGCTGCGTCTGGGGCTGGACGAGGTGTGCATCGTCAAGCACTACAGCCGCGAACTACCCAACGGCCTGGACTCCTGGGCCCACTGGAAGAGGATCGTACCGGAGCAGTTCGATGTGTTCCTGGCGGACGTGGCGGCGCACCGCGCTTCCTCGCGCTTGCGCATGCTGAGGGGGGTGGAGACGGAATTGGTGGATGAGTCTGGGGAACTCAACATTGCGGAAGACGACGCGCGGAAGCTCGACGCTCTGATCCTCAGCGTGCACTGGCTCCCGCGCATGTCGGATGTGGCGGTCGATCCGGCGCTGATCCCCGACCAGGTCAACGAGGGGCCACCGGACGTGGTGGAGCGCTGGCGCGGGGAAGTGCGCAAGGTCGGCGTCTCCCGCCTCGCAGCGAAGCTGGTCTCGGCTTACACACGGGCGGTCGAGCGGGCAGTCCGGCCGCTTGTGCTCGGGCACATGGGCGACGGACTGGCGCCTCTGCGGCACTATGGGGTGGCGGTGGACGATTTGAGCGATGGTGAGCTCTGCGTGCTGATGGAACCGCTGATGGAGGCCTGTCGCGAAACGGGTACTCTCTGGGAACTGACGCGCAAGCCCGTGGTGCGTCCGCCCGTGGTGAGGCGGGCGGGCGAGTTAGGCGTGCAGTTCGTGGCGACGGCAGACGCGCACTCCCTGGGCCCGGATGGCTGGGCCTGCCTGACCGACCATGCAGAGGCGGAGTCCTACGTCACCTCTCTCGGCGTTGCCAAGGGTGTGCTAGCGGACGCGCTCCGATGACGGGGCGCCACTATCAGCGCTCTCCCCATGCAACGCGCCCACCCGCGTTTTCCGGCCCTGAGAGCCGCGCAAGGCCGCTACCCACCCTTTACCCTATGCAAGGCCCGTTCCGTCGCTTCTGCGTCGGGAAAACGCTCGAGGGAAGCGGTCCGGGAGTTCCTGCGAGCCGTCGGGGTCAGCGCGGCGGGTGCTGTTCTCTCTTTCGTCGCGGCCCTGATCGGAGTAAGATGGCGGCGTCAGGGACTCATTCAATGCTCGGCGCTGGCGCTGTAGCAGTTAGTGACGGAAGCACCCCGTCGCGACCGGACTCTTGAGTTGCACCGCCTGCGTAGTATGCTGGCCGAAGGAGGACCCGGGCAAATGCCCACCATTCTCAGTCTGGAGGAGCGAGGGATGTGGAAGTTCTTCGGGTCGAAAGGCGCCCTTCTGGCGGTTGCTGTAATTATCGGTGGTGGACTTCTGGGAGCCGCTGTGGCAGAGGAGGCGCGAGTGAGCTCCGGCACGCCGGTATGGTGGCACAGCGGCGCTCAGTGGAGCATGGACAGGCAGCTGGCGGAGGCATGGTGGATCTGGCGTGAGAAGGATATGTTCGGCGCGGCAGACATAGCGGAACCCACCGTCTTCTACAAGGCCCTGGACCTTCCGGCCGCAGTGAGGCGTGCCACGCTGCGCATTTCGGCCCAGGGGACCTATCGGCTCTCCATCAACGGGCAGGAGGTGGGCAGCGACGATGACGTGATCACCCTCGACCAGTACGATATCACGTCCTATTTGCAGCAGGGGGAGAACGCGCTGAAGGTCTGGGCCCAGACCAATACGTGGTGGACCGGCCTTTTCGCCTGCGCCGCGATCGAGTTGGCCGACGGGAAGACGGTAGAGATCCTGACGGACGGGTCCTGGCAATGGGCCGTGCCGGAGGAAGAAGACGAGCGCCAGAGCGCTGGTGAGGTTGTCCAGGGGGTCAACGGTGGCTTCTGGAACAACGTCGGCCGAATCATGGTGATGCCCGATGCCTGGTACCGGCTCAATACGGCAGTGGAGGTGCCGGGGATCGCCTGGGCCAAGCCCTACGCCGGGAGGGCGCCGAAGGTGCTCGCGGTTCATTCGCGCGGCACGCAGAGGGATACCGTCGAACTAGCCCAACGCACCGACATGCGGGTAAGGGCGGTCCTCTCCGATCTCTACAACTTCAACTATGAGCACTCGACGATGCCCTTCTTCCCCGTGACCGGCGGCATGTTCGCGCAGGACGTGCAGGCGGAGCTCCAGAATGCCCTGGCCGAGCGTCCTGACGTGATCATCCTTGGAGGGATGGGAGGCTATAAGGTGGAGGAGGTCTTCTACGGGAGCTTGGCAGAGCCGCTGAAAGAACTTCTCGCAGAGGGCGGCGGGTTGCTCTACGTAACAGGAGCTATCCCGGCTCGGACCGTGCCAGCCGGGGAGGGCGGCAAGCCTACGCAGGACCGCTCCTACGAGCAGGAGCTGACCGCGACACCCCTGAAGGCAACCCCTGCCTTCCTTGCCACGGGAGTCCCCTACCAGGCTCTGCCGGGCTTCGACCCCGGGGGCAAGGAGGTCAAAGACCTGGAGCAGGCGGCCGCCCTGTTCACCTATGGCAAGGGGCGCATTGTGCGCCTGAACGGACGCATCTTCGGAGGCTACGGCCTCTTCGCGAACGTGCCTTCGGACGCCGAAGATCTGCACTACCAGTACTACATGTCCTTCGCCACGAAGGCCATCCTCTGGGCGGCCGGCATGGAGCCGGCCGTACAGTTTGAAGGCTTCCCGCAGGAGCTGACGGTCACCCGCGGTGAGGACCGGGGGCGCTTGGCCTTCACCCTGAGCGGAGTGCCGGCGGACTGCCGCGTGGTGCTGGAGGTTCGCTGCCCCGGCAGGCTCTACCCTCAGCTGGCGGCACCCCTGGCAAGTCAGGGGCTGGACAGAGGCACGCCGGTCTTGAGGCCGGTCCATGAGGCGGAGCAGGTGGTCAAGGCGGGCGCGCTGGCGCAGATGGTCTTCGACTTGCCTCCCCTGCCTGTCGGCAGCTACTTCCTGGACGTTCTGGTCTACAGCGGCGATAAGAAGGCCAGCTGGGCGACCGCGCACCTGGAGGTTAAGTCATCGCTTGATATCGCGGAGGTGAAGGCGTCCAAGGACTACATCGACCTGGCGGACGGTAAGAGCGACGAGATCGGGGCGACGGTCACCCTCACTGGCGCGGCCCCGAAGGGGACTTCGGTGCGCTTTTCGCTCTTCGACAACTACGAGTGCCTGCTGGCCGTTAAGGAGGTCCAGGTCCCGGCGGGTGAAGACGAGGCGAGCGTCGCGTTCCCGGTCAAGGAGTTCGCTACCTGCCTGGGCAAGGTGCGGGCTGAGCTGATTCAGGGGAAAGAGGTTGTAGCGTTCGATAGCGCACCGTTCACCACAATACGGCGTGACTGGGACCAGTTCATCTTCATGAACTCGTACGGCGGAGGCGGTTCGGAGGACCATCAAGGGAATATCTCTCTGCGCACGCTGGCCGGCCTGGGAGTGGTCACCAGCTTCGGCGACGTGACTTTTCCCATGCTGGAAGCTGCGGACCGGGTCGCGATGTCGAGCTTCCCGATCACACGCAAGGAAGTGGCCGACCCTCAGCAGGTGGAGGAGGAGTATCGCGCCAGAGCTGGCAAGATCATCGAGTCGCAGATGCGGTTTGATCCTATAGGCTTTCGGGCGGGCGATGAGAGCCATTACGGCGGCGGGGATGAGAAGCCCGCCAGGATTGCGGGTTTGCGCAAGTTTCTGCAGGCCAGGTACAAGACAATTGCGGCACTGAACGCCGCGTGGGACAGCAACTATGCTTCGTTCGACGAGATCTATCCCGTCACAGAGAGTGCGACAGCGCTGGAGGGCGAGGGCGCCTTCGTCGAGATGGCGGAGTTCAAGAAGCACGCAGAGGAGAGCAGGAACTACGCGCGGCTGGTAGACCAGTGGATGAACAACTACAAGGTCTATGCCGACCTGGCCAAGGCGTCATTGAAGAGCATGAAGGCGCTCTACCCCCACGCGCGTCTCGGCATGTTCGCCCCGATGTGGCCGCATGCACATTCAGGCCACGATTGGTACACGTCCCTGCAGGAATTCGATTTCTTCGCTCCCTACGCACGCGGTGGGGAGGTGATTCCGCTGAAACAGGCGCGCTCGTATGCCAGGCCCGGCCAACTCATCGCGCCCTGTTACGGCGGGTACTTGTATATGGCCTTCAACCGCAAGGAAGAACTGACTGACACTGCCTGGCACAAGTATACGTTGTGGAACCTGCTCCTGCAGGGCTTCAATGGCCTCTGCTGGTACAACATGAATTCCGGGGCTAACGAATCCAATCTGGGTCCCGGCTTCGAGCCCTACCCCACCCTCAAGACTGCCGCCGAGGGCGTTGCCAGGATCCGCCAGGGTTACTACACGCTCTTCAGTCGCGCGCAACGTGACTACGGCCCCATCGCGATGCACGATTCCATTGTCAGTCGCCTGACCACGGCCTTCCTGCCGGCAGGACTCTCGTCAGGAAGCAACTACAGCCGTCCCATGGACATGCACGTTCTCATGCATATGCTGGAGACCGTGTGCGGGTATCCCTATACCTTCGTCTCCGACAATCAGATTGCAGAGGGAGAGCTCAAGAAGTATGGCGTGCTGATGATGCCCCTTTCCACCGCCGTGGGGAAGAAGCAGGCGAAAGCACTGGAGGAGTTCCTCCAGGAGGGCGGGGTCCTGATCGCTGACGTGCGGCCGGGCCTCTTCGATGGCAGTGGCCGTTGGGATGAGAAGCAGACGGTGCCCTCACTCTTCGGCCTCAAGTACAACAAGGGCCTGGGCCGCAAGATGCTCTCGGGACCGATTCAGGGAACGTTCCTGGGGAGGGATGTCGACATCACTTCCAGCCAGCCCTTCCCCGCAGATCCTTCCGTGGAGCTAAACGGAGCAGAAGCTGTCTGCACGCTCGATGGGATTCCGCTGATCACAATGAACAAGGTCGGCAAGGGGAGGGCCGTCTGCCTGAATATCCCCAGCTCGTACTGCAGGAGTATGGAGTTCCCGGACTCCCTGTACGCATACTGGGGGGACAGGCAACACAACAGGCTCATGGAGGACGTTCTCCATGCCGTGCTGGAGACCCTGGAGGTCACGAGGCCCCTTCAGGTAGAGGTCGAGGACAGCAGGCCGTGGCTCTTCGGGCTGGACACGGCGTACCTCCAGGACGGCATGGCCCAGTATGTCGGCGTCACGAAACGTCGCGAATCGGACGGCGAACCCAAGCGCCGGATCACGCTGCACGTGCCAACGGCCGGGCACATCTACGACATGTTCTCGGGCCGCTACCTGGGGCCGGGCGACTCCTGGAACGCGGACGTGGCCGAGGTCGACGTGCAGCTCTTCTCCGTGCTGCCGTACAAGGTCCGCGGGCTGAAAGTGCGCCTGGATCGGGACGCCGAGGGTCCCGGCCGGATGCTGAACGGCAGTGTGGGGATCCGGAAGGCGGGGCGCGGACCTGCCGTGCGCCACGTTATCCACCTGGAGGCGACCCGCCCCGACGGCAAGCAGCCCCGCTACCTCGCCCAGAACGTGGAGACCGAGGATGGCAAGGCCACCTTCCGCATTCCGCTCGCGCTGAACGAGCCGAAGGGCAAGTGGACGCTGAGGCTGACGGACACGGCCACCCAGACCTCAACCCAGGCTTCTTTCACCGTGCATTAGGATACGTTGCCCTGCGGCCGCCGTTTCGACTCACCCGGTCTGGCCGGGCCAGGAGCCGCGTCGGCCCGCAATGCCGAATCTGGTGGCAAAGGCCTCCTGTGGGCCGGGTTTGCCACCAGCGGGTGGAACCTGTCTCGTTCTGTAGCACCAAGTTACGTGGAACCGCCAAGGGAGGCGTCAGATATAGGTTTCCCTACATGTCGTCCGCACGGGTGTCCGTGCGGGAAGATGTGTCAACGAACACGGCTTCGGCCCGTCTATGCTGGTGCCGACCGACAGGCAGCATAGAGGTGGCAGCAGCCCAGGTCCTACAGGTCCTTCACGATCACAGCGTCCTCGTCCCGCGCTTCTTCTGTTACCGTGTTGACCTGGTCCCCCGTCTTGGCGCTTTGGTCTGCGCAACGCACAATCCGCCGCCGTAGGCCGGCATCAGACCGCATGCGCCGGCGGAGGAAATGGGCAGGCGGCGTGCCGATAGAGAGCGGGCAGAGGCATGCATAGAGTCTGGCTCGCAGCATCAGGGCTCAGCCACATGGGGTGCAGGGCTGTCGGCCCCTAGCGGCGTACGCGGCATGGCGATGTGCAAGTAAAAGGGAGCCACGGTGGGGAGGTAATGCGCACGTAAAGGGGGACCACCGCAGCGAGGCTTTCCTGGTATC
>CAZHPE010000144.1:0-7466 GCA_964534775.1 uncultured candidatus Brocadiaceae bacterium | reverse complement strand
CTCACGGGACGGAAGGTTCAGCTCCGCTTCAGCCTGATGTGCGCACACCTGTTCGTATACTGGGTGGACTGAATCGGCGGCGGGTGGCCAGGGCAGGCAAGGGATGCGTTCTCCGCGTGCGCTCATTGAAGGGGGCCGAGATCCTGATACAATTGCCGCGGCGGCCGAAGGGGCATGCTTCTGCATATTCTCGACTTCCGCGATGCTTCCGCCAGAAACCGTTACTGACCATGCCGTAAGCCATTGACAGGACAGGCCTTAGCACCTGTTCCCTGGCAACCCGAAGTTGGTGACGCCTATTCTGATCGTAAGTTGTTATGAACAATGGGGCTTGCGGTACGCCTTGTAACAGTCGATGACGGAAGCACCCGTCGCCTGGCCCGCAGCACCCGGGCGGCTCGATCGAAGCAATCATAGGGGAGAATTGACACCCGTCAAGCGACGGGGTATACATGGCATAGGTGCTGCACTTTTGGGCCGACCCCCGCCGCACTTTTCGACCGGCGTTCACAGCAGAAACCGATGAAAGGGAAATGAAGGCGTTCACATGACTAAGAAAACTTCGCTGACGCCTGAGGAATACGAGCTGCACCTGAGGAACCTGAGCGAGCGGCTCAAGTCGCAACTGGAGACCGGCGGGGGGGACATTGACGCACTCCTGCACGACGCCGAGCACGTGCTGGAACTGGCGGAGGAGTTCCCCGAGGTCTTCGCGCGCTACGAGGGGGTGGGCGGCCTGACGGCGGAAGTGCTGGCGCGACGGCGGCAACGGAACTTTCTCGGCGCGCAGACGCCCGAGCGCGAATCACCCGGATGTCTCCTGGGCTGGCTTCGGTGGCCACGCAGAGGCCGATAGCTTGCGCAGGCACGGCATGCCGTGCCCCTACGAGCATTCAAACAGGACGACGGGGATCATGCGGGCTTACCGCTCGGTCGGCTCCGGGGCCTCGCGCATGAGCCGGATTATCAGCCGGACGCGGCTGGGCCCGGTTCCCCGCTTCTCACTCAACTTGTCCAACTCGGGCTTGGCCGTTCTCAAGTCCTTGCCGCCTTCCCGTGCCCTGGAATAGTAGCGGAAACCAGGCACAGGTTCCCCGCCGGCCACGATCCTCTTCATCTCCTTTTCGGCCGCGGCCGCCGACTTCTTTCTGCGGGCGACAATGGCGCCCAAGGCCCCCTCGGCCCCAGCCGCTTCCAACAGATCCTCAGCCTCCAGCTTTTCGGGCGCCCAATCGTCCGCCGCCTTGCCGGGCGTCCGCCCTGCCTCCGATGCCAGGGTCTCCTTGGCGGGCACGCCCGGATGTGCTGCCGCCGACTCTCTGAGCGCCTGCCTGAGCTTCGATTTCGTAGTCGCCTTGGCGACCACGGCATCCCCGTCCACATCGGTCGCAAGCCTATTGAGCACCTCACTGGCCTCGACCACCGAAGCCCTGTCAGCAGGACGACGCCGGCGCTGCGCGGCCAGCGGCTTTGCCGGTCCTGACGCCGGCCCTGCGGTGCCACTGATGTCCAGCGCCTCCCAGTCAAGCTTCGCAATGGGTTCGCCGGTCTGCTGCTCGTAGTAGTTGACCAATACGTCCTGGAAATAGGGTTCTTGCTCGGTCACCATAGTGTTGTTAAGCCGCTGCTGTCTCATGGGGACGAGATCGGTCACCTGGCTCAGGAAGGCCTCGTACTGCTCCACCGGGATACACAGCACCAGCACGATCTCGTCGCCCCGATCCCCCTGCGGGACCAGGGCCAGGTCGAACCGGCCGTCGTTTCTCGCGGCTATGTCCATTGCCTGCGTCGCCAGCAGGATGGGGCGGCTGTCCTGGAGCATCAGCACCTGGTGGGGCTGATCGACGTCGAAGTCGGCCATCTTCACTGGCAGCCCCCGCACCGAGCGGATGTTACCCGCACTCCGCGCGCCGGCCATCGTGCTGTCATGCTCGTACCGGATACCGCCGCTCCCGGACTTGGGCGGCAAACGGTCCCCGAACGCGAACTCCCTCTTTTCGCGCGCGTCGGCCGAGCGATCGTTGAATAGGTATTGCAGCGTAGTAGCGCGTTTGTCATCGGCGAGCCGTCGTTCCTCTGCCTCATCCGGAAGCGAGGCGTCATCAAAGCCGAGCGCGGCGTCGCGGGTCACTGCGGTTCCGGCTGTGCCGTTGTGCGTCAATCCTGTGCCGGCTACGCCCCCGTCCGGTGTCAGGGCGGGCGCTTCACGCCCGCCCTGCATCGCCACGCGGTCCCCGTCGGGTCTGCCGGGCAGCCATAGTCCACCGTCAACAAGGAACGTGATGCCGGCCGCCAGGATGAACATGGCGGCCACTGCGGCCAGACGGGGCCAGAGCCTCATGATGCGGGCGCCGCGGCCCGGCCTTGCCACGGCCTCAGCATGCACCCGTGCGGCCACCCTCGCGCTGAAACCGGCGGGCGCGCGGTGGTGGGGCAACCCCGCCACGGCCTCCACGGTGCGCCGCAGGGCATCGAGCTCGGCCCGGCAGCCCGTGCACCCGGCCACGTGGGTCTCCACGGCGGCGTGCTCCTCATCGGGCAGCACCCCGTCCAGGTATTCGGAGAGTCCTCGCTTTGTATTCTCGCACTTCATCAGCCTTCACCCACCCCATGCGCGTCAAAAGAGGGCGGGAGAGTCACCTCCCCCCGTCCGTAACATCGCACTCTACAGGTCCCCGGCCAGCGCCGGGCTGATCTTCTCCCTAAGGGCGCTGCGTGCGCGGAACAACCGGCTCTTGACCGTTCCCAGAGGCAGGCCCAGTGCCTGGGCCAGCTGCTCGTAACTCGCGCCTTCGATGTCCCGCAGCACGATCACCTCCCTGAGGTCGTGCTCCAACTCATCTATGGCCCGCCGCACGGCCGCCACCGCCTCGGACCGGGCCGAAAGCTCCACCGGGCCTTCGTCCGGCGAGGGCGGATTGGAGGACGGATGCGGGTTGTCGCTTCGTCCGGTTGAGCCGAAACTTGCGACATCTTTGCGCCGGCCCTGGCCTCGCCAGTAGCTGCGCACGGAATTGAGCATTATTCCATATAGCCATGTGCTGAACTCCGCCTCGCGCCGGAAGCCCTTCAGGTTCCTGAACGCCTTCAGAAAGACCTCCTGGGCAATATCCTCCGCATCCGGCGACCTGGCCACCAAACGGGCCGCAGCGTTGCAAATGCGGTCCTGGTAACGGCTTACGAGGCCGGAGAATGCCTCCGTATCGCCGCCGCACACACGCGCGACCAGCTCCAGGTCGCTGCAGGAAGCTTCGCTCATCCCTGCCTCATTCTAATCAGACGCCGCCCCGTGGTGTTTTGATCCGAAGATTATCGCAGCTCCCCGCTTAGAATAACAGCGCAGGCCCCGGAAGTAAACCGCGCAGCGGCCCCGCAGGGGGCACAGGCCCGGCGGCCGGCCCGCCCCGGCCTCCGAATGCCGCCCTTTGTGTGGGGGGCGGCTTATGGTTTGATCGGGGAAGGGGTTTGCCGGTACGATAGGCATCCTGGTTTGTATGCGGCCCGAAAGGCACGCCGTACGGGTGCCGTACGCAGGCCATAGGGTGGCCAAGAGGCGACCAAAGGGCTGGCCACAGGGTAGCCATAGGGTGGCCAAAGGAGGTCGGTTGCGGTCCTTGTGCGGGAGCAATGGTAGGGTATAATGGCCCGTCTTGTGGCTGCACGATCAGGGGCATGACCGGCCCACGCGGATGGCATAGCGTAGGGGTTCAAGGATGGAAAGCCGGGGCAAGGAACGACTGCCACTGCTGGACAAGGTGCGTGGCTACACCGGCGCCGCCGAGGTCCGGGCTACGGGGCTCTATCCCTTCTTCCGGCCGATCTCCTCGGCCCAGGACACCGTGGTCATCATGAATGGCCAGAAGGTCCTGATGCTGGGGTCCAACAGCTATCTGGGGCTGACCAACCATCCGGAGATCAAGGAGTCCGCCAAGGCGGCCGTGGAGAAGTACGGCAGCGGATGCGCGGGATCGCGGTTCCTGAACGGGACGCTTGACATCCACCTGGAGTTGGAGGAGCAGCTCGCCCGGCTCGTCGGCAAGGAGGCCGTGGTGCTGTATTCCACCGGCTTCCAGGCCAACCTCGGGGTCATCAGCGCCCTGGTCGGAAAGGGCGAGCACATCCTGGGCGACAAGAGCGACCACGCCAGCATCGTGGACGGGTGCCTTCTTTCCGCCGGCCAGTTCACTCGCTTCCCCCACAATGACATGGAGGCGCTGGAGAACCGCCTTCAGAAGATAGGCCCAGACGCCGGGAAGCTCATCGCGGTCGACGGCATCTTCAGCATGGAAGGCGACGTCATCCGCCTGCCTGAAGTGTGCCGCCTGGCCGAGGAGTACCGGGCGGTGGTGATGGTGGACGACGCACATGCGATCGGCGTCTTGGGCGAGGGCGGCGCGGGAACGGCCAGCCACTTCGGCCTGACGGACGAGGTGCAGCTCATAATGGGCACCTTCAGCAAGTCCCTGGCGAGCCTCGGCGGTTTTATCGCGGCGGAAGCCGAGACCATCGATTACCTCAAGCACACCTCCCGCGCGCTCATGTTCAGCGCCAGCATGAGCCCCGCCAACGCGGCGGCCGTTCTGGCGGCGCTGAAGATCGTGCGCCGGGAACCCGAACGAATCGAAAAGCTCTGGCATAACACCAGGAGGATGAAGGACGGGCTCGTCTCCCTCGGGTTCGAGCTGGGCGGCGCGGAAACGCCCATCCTGCCCGTCTACTGCGGTGACATGATGCCGGCGCTCACTATGTGCAAGCTGCTGCAGGATGAGGGCGTCTTCGTCAACCCCGTGCTGCCGCCAGCGGCCCCGCCGATGGGAGCGCTGATCCGCATCAGCCTGATGGCCACGCACAGCGACAAGCAGATCGACTTTGCGCTGGCAAAGCTGGAGAAAGCCGGCAAGGAAGTGGGCCTGCTTTGAGCGCTCCGACCGGCCGGTCCCGCGCGCCTTCGACACCCATCCGACCCCTGGAGCCCCGCTCTCGGCCATGCAAGTGACCATTCGACCGGTCGCCTCACGCAGAGGGCTCGCCGAATTCATCCGGTTCCCCCTCCGGCTCTACAGCGGCGATCCCCTACACGTGCCCCATCTGACCGTGGAGCGGCGCGAGTTCTTCAGCCCGGAGAAGAATCCCCTGTTCGAGTTCACGGAGGCGGCCTACTTCCTGGCCCTGGGCGAGGGTGACGAGGCGGTGGGGCGCGTGAGCGCGCACATCAACCGCCGCCACAACGAGTTCTGGGACGAGCGGATGGGTTTCTTCGGGTTCTTCGAGTGCATCGAGGACGCCGAGGTGGCGTCGGCCCTGATGAAGGCCGCCGAGGCGTGGCTGCGCGAGCGGGGCATGAGCGCGGCGCGTGGCCCGATGAACTTCTCCACCAACGAGGAGTGCGGCTTTCTGGCCGAGGGATTCGACCTGCCGCCGTCCTTCATGATGCCCTACACCAAACCCTGTTACCTGGAGTTCATGGAGCAACTCGGCTATCGACCGGTCAAGGACCTGCTGGCCTACGATTACAACTCTGGGGGCGTTGAGCCGCCCTACCTGGAGCGTTTCAGCCGGCGCGTGAGCGAGAGGATGAACGTGAGCGTCCGCCCGATGCAGATGCACCGGTTCGAAGAGGAGGTTACGCGGGCCTTCGAGGTTTACAACGCCGCCTGGGCGCGGAACTGGGGGTTCGTGCCCATGACCGGGGGCGAGTTCCGCTACATGGCCCGCAGCCTCAGGCACATCATCGACCCCGCCCTGGCCCTCCTGGCGGAAGTGGACGGCCAGCCCGTCGGCTTCTCGCTGGGGTTGCCGGACTTCAACCTGGTGCTCAAGAAGCTGGGCGGGCGCCTGTGGCCGTTCGGGTTCCTGCGCCTGCTGCGGGCGAAGCGGCGCATCGACAGGGCGCGCGTCATGGTCCTGGGGGTCGTCGAGAAATACCGCCGCAAGGGCGTCGACGCCTTGCTCTACCACACCTCCTTTCGCAACGGCCTGGCGCTGGGCTACTGGAAGTGCGAGATGTCATGGATTCTCGAGGACAACGCCATGATGAACCGGGCGTTGGTGCGCATGGGCGCGTGGGTGAGTAAACGCTACCGCATCTTCGAAAAGAGCCTATGAAAGTCCTGATTACAGGGGCGAACGGATTCGTCGGCAGCCACATCCTCGACCGCCTTCGCGCCGATGGCGTGGCGGTTGCCGTGCTGCTGCGCGGGACGAGCGACACGTTGTTCATCGAGGGCCACCTCGATAGCGTGGACGTGCACTACGGCTCCCTCGCGGACCCGGGGAGCATTCGCCGGGCGATGGAGGACGCCAGTCACGTCATCCACTGCGCCGGCAAGACCAAGGCGGCACGCGCGCGCGAGTACTACGAGGTCAACCGGCAGGGCACGCGGCACGTGGTAGAGGCGGTAAACAAGGCGGCGGCGGGCCCGGGCTCGATTAGCAGGCTCCTGCTCATTTCCAGTCTTGCCGCCACAGGGCCCGCGACCGCCCTGACCCCGGTCCGCGAGGACGCCCACCCGGCCCCCGTGTCGCACTACGGCAGGAGCAAGCTCGAGGCCGAGGAGGAGGTGCGCGAAGGCTCGCAGGTCGAGTTCACCATCCTCCGGCCGTCGGCCGTCTACGGGCCGAGTGACAGGGACCTCCTATCGATCTTCAAGGCCGTGCGGGCGCACCTGAGGCCCCTGATCGGCGGTGGCCAGCAGCCCCTGAGCCTGCTCTACGTGGGGGACCTCGCGGCGGCCGTCGTCGAGTGCCTCACGCGGCCCGAAGCCGCCGGCGGGACCTACAACGTCGCCTCGCCCGAGGTCGTGACGTCCGGCGCTCTGGCCCGGGAGATCGCCGAGCTGATGGGTGCATGGACGGTTCCGCTCCCCCTGCCGACGGCGGCGCTGTGGCCCGTGTGCCTGGCCTTGCACGTGGCGGGCCTCGTGAGCGGTAAGCCCCATATCCTGAACCTTCAGAAATACCGGGAGATCCGCGCGCCGGGTTGGGTCTGCGACGTTGCGCGCCTGCGTGAAGAGATCGGCTTCGTCGCCCCGACGTCGCTCCAGCAGGGACTTGCCGAGACGATCCGATGGTACAGGCACATGGGCTGGCTGTAGGCGGCACGCCGCTTTCTTCGGGGCAGCTACTCCGGCTCGCCGGCACACACACCAGCGCGTGAGCAACAGGTTACGCTGATGAACAGCTCAAGACTCTCGAAGCTCTCCGGTGCGCTGCGACACTACCGGTTCATCGACTACGCCACGCAGGGCTACGTTCTGGGGATGGGCCTGCTTGTGCTGGTTCTCCACAACGACTCGGTAGGCTTCTGGCCCGGCCTCGTCGCGGCCCACCTGCTGTGCGTGGTGCTGGTGCATCTGCTCATCCGCACCCATGCCGCCCGCCCGCCCGGACGGCTACTGGACATCCTGCGCCACTTCTACCCCGTGATCCTCTACACCGCACTTTACCGCGAGACCGGCACGCTGAAT
>CAZHPE010000143.1:0-7501 GCA_964534775.1 uncultured candidatus Brocadiaceae bacterium | reverse complement strand
AATCCCATTTCTCCTCGCCAATCCGCGTCAGACCCATTTGCCTTCCTTCCGTTGCGCGAATCACAAACAAGTGCCAACAATTGCGCCCGATGGAGTGCCTGCATCGGGCGCTCCGCAGCCGGTCCGAGGCCCTGACGCTCATCCAGCGAGGACCATGATAGTATAGGCCTACATCCGGGACTGGGACAAGCTTGTTGGCGGGGCGGCGCCTCGAAGGCGCGTGCCGCCGCCTATCGTCATTCCGCGCTCGGCGCAGCGACATTCTGACCACAGGACTTGGCCCAATCCATGATTGCCATGAGTTTCGGCGCCTCTCTCGGATCATCATCGTAGTACCGCATGGCACCCCAGCTGCCCCACTTGCTCCACTTGCCGACCGAGGAGAAGTGGCAGAAAAGATCGCCCCCCGCAGAGCGCCAGGCATCGAAGTACTTCCGGTAGATCGCGCCCATGCGCGGATGGGAATTAGCCCTGTGGAATAGATCGGTCATCGCTTGGTTGTCTTCTGCCCCGCCGACGCCAACCATGTGCTGGCCACCCTCGTAGGCGATCAGTGTCAGCCCGAAACGGTCGGCCACGCTCTTGCAGGCCCGGATTGCCTCCGTCGCCTCCGGCAGCGAGTGTCTATCGAGGTGGTCCAGGGCCCGATCCACCGTCCAGCCGGCCACCTCGCCGGCCACGAGGCCCTCGCCCTTGAGCGGCACACTCATGCCCAGGTAAGGGGCAACACCCAGGGCGTCGGCCTGCTTGTAGGCATCCTGATGGGTCAGGACGATGTTCTCCATCCACCAAGTGTTGGCCGCCTGCCAGGCCAGCACGCGGACCAGCCGTTCCCTTCCGCCGAAGACATCTTCCCATATCCTGAAGATATCCACGGAGCGCTGGGCGTAGTACTTCCCACCCCCTTCCCACGGGCGCTCCTTCGGACCGATGCCCAGCTTCGCGCCCCTTTCCCAGCTGTAGCGGGTCTGGGGGAACATGGTGTTCCAAACTTCGTTGGAATACTCTACGTACACCCTCAGGTCGGGATCCAGCTTGTCCCTCACCATGAGCGAGAAATTGCGGACGTAATCATCATCGGCCCTGTGCGGCATGCAGAACCAAGCATCCGCCTTGAGGCGGTTGCAGAGATCGATCATCACCTCGAGGGGGACTCCTCTTGAGGTGAACGTGGCGTCATCCGGCTTCGGCCGCTCCGACCACTTTTCGATACCCGAGCCGTTGGTCTTCGTCCAGTCCATGAACCGCAGGCAAGCCATGCCCCTCCATCGCTCCAGGAACGCCAGGTGGAACGGGTCGTCCTTGTAAGACTCGTCGAAACCCGGCATAATGACGCGAATGTTGCGCACGTAGTTGCTGGGATTGGTCTCCGTGATCTTGAGGAAGAAACCACCCTTGTCGGCATCGACGTCAACGACCATCAGGCCAGGCCGTTGGGAGACGGCCACTGCAGCGCCCCAGAACTCGATCTTGCCCTCGCCGTCGTAAAGCACGGTATACTTCCCGCTCGGGTAATGCCCTCCCTTGATAGTGCATAGGGGGGTATCAGCCCAGCAATCCGGTTCAAGCCCCGTCACCCAGCCCTGGGCGTCAAGGGCCAGCTCCGGGCCTTGGCCCCAGGACGCGCCTCTCCGCTGGCTGATCCAACGCCGGGAAAGCCGGAAGACATCAACGAACGGCAGTTCGGTGTTCCAGTCTGCCGGCCCCGCCAGGTTCATGCCCAGCCTCGGTCGCGCCCACAGGGATCCTTCGGCATCTGCCACAGGGTAGCCGGCTCCAAGCACGGGAAGCGCCAACACAATAGCGATAGTGAGATCGAGGGCCTTCATCCAACATCTCCGAGAACAAAGGGTGAGCCCAGAGTCCAACACAGGGTCTGCACAGCCTCTTCAACATGCATCCTCAACCACAGAGGCTTCGGGCCCATGCGGCCCAGGTCTGCATTCGGAGGGGAAGTTCGCCGAAGAAATCCGCTCCAAAGGACTCGCCTGCCTGGACGGCTACCTCCTCCGCCAGCGTGGCCAAACTCTCCAGCACCGCCGGATCGCCGCCAGCCTTGACGCCTCGCGGGCCCCATGCTGCCGCGAGAATTTCGCCTGTGAGCACATCGCCTTTGCAGACCATCACCAACTGCTTGAACAGCCCGTCGAGATCGGCGAAATCGGCCTCTGAAAGCACGGCCGCGCCCTCGCGGCCGATTTCTTCGGAACAGAGGGCGGCGAGACGTGACGCTTCCCTCTTGTGCGAGACGAGCTGGCTCCAACCGATGGTCTCGACGGCCGTTCCGGGCGGCAACCAACCCACCACCAAGGCGAAATCGTTGTCGCCGATTGCAGCCTGCTCTCCGCCCGTGTCCGGCGGCGGAACCCAGGCGGCCGATCCATGATGTTGCAGCCTCGTCGGCGGCCATGGCAGCGTTGTGTGTTCGAGCACGTTGAATGGGTGCCAGTAGCCGGTCCACAACCCCCCGAATATCCCGTGCACTATCTGCGGCGTCCGCTCGAACACGCGCGCCAGAAGCGGTCCGGCGGCCTGGCCGTAGCGATCGGCGAGCCACTCCCAGTAGTAGGTCTGCCACCGGTGCGACGAGGCGAGGTAATCGAGCCACTCCGCAACAGGACGGTTCTGCGCGGCCTCATAAGCCCACCGAGAGTAGACAACGGCGTTGGCGGCATTGGGGGAGTCAAAAATACTGGGATAGCGTCGGCCCCTGCGCTCACATTCGTAGGCGATCCGCGCCGTCACTCCGTAAGGTTGCAGGGAATAGAGCCCGTCCAGGCGGCCGCAGAAGTGCTGCGGATCGACGTAGGGGATATCCGCCCGGCCGAAGTACTCGCCGTAGACATCGAACTCGACGATCAGCGGCCGGTTCGGGTATGCGGTCAGGTTGGGATGGGGGACCTCGGCGTTGGTCACGAAATCGAGCACGACGTTCTTGATGTGGATGAAGACATCCTCCGGAAGGCTCTCGATCGCCTCCTGGAAGACTGGACCGGCCTCCTGCTGCTGGCCGACCGCTCCCCAGTCGCGGATCGCCAGCGCCTTGCCCGCGTGACGGCAGGCGCGCTCCATCGCGCTGAAGACCCCCGCCAGCCGGGCCACCAGGTCCGAGCGGCCTGGCAGGTCCAGCACGCCCGGGGTCTCGATCATCGACGTGACCACCAGCATGTCCACTTCGGGGACCAGTTCGAAGAACTCCGTCAGGGTCGCCTCTTCCCATTCCTCGAGGAACGCCGTATCGCCGGAGGCCGCCGCGGGATACTCCTGGGCGAGTTCATCGGGGAGGTCGCGACGAAGATGGTGCCAGGCCATCACCTTCAGGCCGGCGGCCTTCGCCCGTCCGAACAAGTCGCGCGTATACGCGAGGTCCGCCTCCATCTCCGCGCGAGTGACGGCCCCGGCTCCGGCGTGCAGCACGTCATGTCGGGCCAGTTTGGGGAAATCCCGGAAGCTCAGGCCGCACAGCACCCAGTTGCCGCAGGGAGGGACGGGCGCGCTTGTGTAAACACCGGAATTGCGCAAGGCGTTGTTGGCAAACTCGAGGTGCGTGATCTCGTACCGCACGGCTTCGGCAATTGCCCGGTCCGTCGCATCGGACAGGTAGCCCGTCCCACCGTTCATGAGAAACTGCCACGCCCGGAGGCCAAAGGCCTGACCTGCCATCTTCACCTCTCTTACCATCCTGTGCCCGGCGCTTGCGTAACTGATTGACCGTCGCCACCTTGTCCCGAACTGCTTCGCATGCTACAGGGTTCGGCCCGTCTTCGCAATACCCTATTCTCAGTCAAGGGCCGCTGCGATGCCGCCATGCCATAGTCCCAGGGCGCCTGACGGGGCAATGTTGCCTCCACGGTATAGTGGAGGGGCGATGCCGACGCATCGTCTAGCACGCGAGCGCGCCCTGTCGCCGAAGCTCTTCCCGGACCCCCTGGGCTTGGAGTTGCCGGGGCCCTACGCCCCCGGTGGCGGCGAGCGCCGCTGCAACCCCAGCGGCCTGCCCCACCGCTGCGCACGTGCCGTGATAGTGAATGAAGCGGCAGGCAGGCTTGCCGGTCACGAGCAACCCCTCCAGCCCCTTCGCGAGGAGCGCTGCATAAGGCAGCTGCCAGCCGCCCCGCCACTGGCCCAGGCTCGGATGACCCATGACGTGTGCGATGCAGTCCGAGCGCGTCGTCGCGCCTTCTTCTATTTCCGCCCAGGGCACGTCATAGTCCGTCAGGCCTCCGGGTTCGCGCGAGACAAGCAGCGCGCGGGCGATGTGCGGATGTATGTCATCCAGGTGCGCATGCTCGAAGCCCGGGATGTGATCTCGAAACAGCCTGTGGGTCAGCCACTGCCGGCGGCGCAGTTCGAGGATGATGCGCGAGAGGTGCAACGGATCATCCAGCCGCGAGAATCGCCAGCCCTTCGCATGTATCCAATAGGTGCCCCGCCCGGCGCCGTCGTAGTAGAACAGGAATTCCGGTGAATCGCCGCTCCCAGTCCCTTCGCACATCGGGTCATCCTTGATGGCTCGCATCCGTGCGGCATCGAACCCGCAGAACCTCAGGGGCGTGCCTCGTTCCACGAGATCCAAGAGCACCTCGACGCTCGGGTCCTCGACACCCGTGACGATTACATCGTCGCGATGCTCGCACGCGTACTCGATGAGGCGCGCGATATCGATCCCGCTCACATGCGGGTGGGTCCCCATGTACACCTCCGGGAATTGGAACGGGCAACCCGCCATTGCAGCGACCGCAGCCTGGGGCGTGGCGTCCACAACAACCTTCCCTGCCACCGCAAAGGGCCCGTAGGCTCCCTGAGCGGTCACTCCCGTTACGCGGTTCCCGTCGAGCATCGCGCCGGCTATCGGACTTTCGAGGAGGACGGTTACATTCTCCTCTTCTGTAAGCGTTCGGAGCACGTGGCGGAAGGCGTTTCGGTCGAGGTACGTGTCGGATTTCCACTTTGAATTCCTGCCCAACTCGCCCAGGGCCGCGTCATACCCCTCACGCTCGAGCTTCTGAAAGTCCAGTTTCGACCAGCACGGATCTGCCTGGCCCAGCGCAACCGTCCTGGAGATGATCTCCCACGGAAGCCCCTTTATGATCTGACGGCCATCGGCGTCACAGACCGCATCCAGGCCGAACGTGTAGACCTCGGCCGCTTGGCCCCCGAGCATCCCGTCGCGTTCCAGGATCGCCACCTTCGCGCCTGCCCGGGCCGCCCCGACCGCCGCGCACACCCCCGGGAACCCTCCGCCAACGACGAGCACGTCGACCTCGAGAATGACCGCCACATCCCGCGCCGGCATCCGATACTGCTGACCATCCGTTGTCATCTTGAGCGTCTCCAAACGGTTCCGTCTCATCAGCATAGAGATGCGACAATCCCCGGGGGTGGCGCCTTGGGGCGCCGGCAAACGCCGGACGCACACCTACCACCGGTCCGTGCGGAAAGGCGATGCGGGCAGGGCCTCCTTGTTGGACAGGTTCGGCTCGGCCGTCTGGTGCCAGCCGAAACGCACGGCGACAGGCCCGGCAACTTCGGGGCTGCTGACAATTACGGTCTCGCCATCGATCTCGGCACCCGCCTCAACGAACTGCCTGTCTTCACCCGCGATGGTGAACCAGTTCAGCGGCCGGCCGTCGCGCGAAACGAGACCGCCGCCCGTATGCTTGAAAGAAATGCGAATCTTCCCGTCCTCGATGCGGTGTGAGTCGTAGAGGGGCCCCGAGTAAACCAGACCCTTGCGGCCGTAGGTCCCGGCCAGCGCCCAGAGGGCAAGGCGCTTTCCAACGTCGCGCTTGTTCGGAGGATGGACGTCGCCGATGGTGCTGATGTCCACGGTCACGGCCATGCCCGTATTGGGGACGGACAGCGTGGCGGTTTGCGCCTCCCAGATAAGCGGCAGCGCAAGCGGGTCTCCGGCATACTTGAACGGCGCCAACTGAACGTAGTAGAACGGAAAGTCTCCCTGTTTCCAGACCTGCCGCCAGCCCTGGATCAGGCCCTTCAACTGATGGTGATAGTGCATGCCGACCCCGACGTTGTCTTCACCCTGGTACCAGATGGCCCCGCGAATTGCAAACCGCGCCAAAGGGTGGATCATGGCGTTGTAGATGCCGGTGGGGCTCCGGTGGCTGAGCATGGGATGTCGGGGCCAGGAGGGTGGAGCAGAGATCGGCCGGCCTTCCCCGGTGGCCAGCTTCGCTTTCGCCAGCCAAGCGGCGAACTGTACCAGGCACGCGGCCTCGGCATCTTCGTATCTGTCATCGGCCCCCTTTACCCATTCGAGGTCAGCCGCCAGCGCCGGCTCGGAAGCGAACCCTTCGGGCGGGGTCCAGGGCTGGATCGGCGTGCCGGCCCAGGCGCTTTCAATCAGGCCAACCGGCACGCCCAGCTCCGTGTGCAAGTGCAGGCCGAAGTGGTAGAGCACGGCCGAGAAAGTCCGTGTCGACTCGGGCGAACATTGAATCCACCGCGCGGACACATCGGCCGCCGGCGCCGTGGCTGTCTTCTTCGGCGTGTGGAAGAGCCGGATGCCAGGATAGTCGCCGCCCTCGTAGAGCGGCTTCCCGTTGAACCGGGATTCCATCGCCCGCTCCATGTTCGACTGGCCGGAACCGATCCATACGTCGCCGATCAGGACGTTCTTGCGCTTGATCTTCCGGCCGGAAGCGCCGGTGACGGTCAGCTCGACCGGCTCGGCGCTCGCCTTCATCGCCGCCAGCCGGACCATCCACTCGCCCTTGGCGTCGGCATTCGTCGTCGCCCGGTTGCCGCCGATAGCTACGGTCACCTCTTCGCCCGGCGCGGCCCAGCCCCAAATCACCACAGGCTTATCGCATTGCAGGACCATGCCATCGCCGATGATCGCGGGCAGGCGCACGTCGGCCGCCACCCGGCCGGCCGCAAACAATAAAAGGCCGCTAAAAACCACCACTTGCCGCGTGCTGAGAAGCCTGAAGGGTTTCATCCGTCTCGTCTCCCGAATCGGTTCAGGTCATTGTCCGGCGGAACGGTCAGAACAACCGAATGCGTCGTGATTCTAAACCCTATTCATGAACATATCAAAGAAGACCACCAACCCTGCACCCTGTCTCCTCGCTCGGCCCGGTCGCGTCACGTCAGCCGGAGCGTCAGGCATTTCGCGGCGCCGCCCTCCTTGATAAACTCCGAGAACCCGAGCGGATAGACCGCGAAGCCGCGCCTTCGGAGCGCACGCGCCAGGTTGCGGCAAGGCCCGGCGATCACGGCCTTCTTGCCCACGGCCACAAGGTTGCACGCGCACTGGTAGACCTCGTCATGGCCCACGGGAATCAGATCGCCAACGTTCTCCTTCAGCACCTTGAGGCTGTAGCGGTCGAAGGCCTTCGGATAGCACACGGCGCAAGAGCCGCCGAGGGGCGCAAAACACGTGTTCAGGTGGTAGAATTACAGGTTGACGAGCGTGAGCGAGAGTGACCCCTCCCCCGAGAATTGATCCAGTAGTTGTGAGAGAATCCGGAGGTCTGCA
>CAZHPE010000142.1:0-7519 GCA_964534775.1 uncultured candidatus Brocadiaceae bacterium | reverse complement strand
CGCACCCAGCGCATCCGCATTACGCCCGACGGCCCGGTGCCGCTGGGCACCGATTAGGTCGAAAAGAGAACCCATACCAGGAGGCGCGGTGGTCATGGCAGGGCTGAGAATTGGCGACGGACAGGGATGGACGTTCATGCACGGCACCTGGACGGATGGTCCGGACGGAGAGTTGATTCCGCCGGACGGCTATGACGTCGAGTACCTGGCGGTGCGGAGCGATGAAGCCTACGCCGACTTCAGCGCGCGCTTTCGCTTCAAGTTCCGCCCCTGGGGCCTGGGAGGGGTGCGTCTTCTCTTTCGCGTGCAGGACAGCCGGCGTTTCTATGCACTGGACGTTCCTTGGTGCGGACAGCAGCGTCGAGCGCGGCATTTCTGGGCCGGGATGGTGATGGGCGACGGCACGCCCCTGCAGCGCTATCTGAGCTTCAACCTCGTTCCGGGGCTGTGTGCGAAGGATGAGAGCTGGTACGAGGCCCGGGTCGAGGCCAAAGGCCCGCGCCTGCGCGCCTGGATTGACGGGAGGCCGGTGGCCGACGTCCAGGACGATACGTACGCCTCGGGCCGGCTGGGGCTTGGCGGCATCACCGCATCGAGCGACGAGACGGCCCACTTCGCGAACCTCGAAGTGGATGGCACGCCGGTGAGTCCCGCCGACTGGCCCGGCCTCGTGCCGCCGCCACAGCACTGGATCAGCCCCTGCCCGGTGGTCGACGCGGACACATGCCAGAGCTATGCGAACATCGTCAGGAGCAAATCGGGCGCGCTGACCCTGTTCCTGAAGATGGGCAACCCCAACTGGGGGGAGGTGCGGCGGACCGTCTATGTGCGCTCAAGCGACGCGGGACGGACCTGGTCCGCGCCGGAACCGGCCACGCTTCAGCAGGGTCTGGGCGCCAAGTTCGTGCGCGAGGACGGAGCCTGGGTCTGCATCTTCGCCAACCGGCCGCCGCACGCGACCCCGAAACCCAGCGCCTTCTTCACCTACGAGTCACCGGACGAGGGAAGGACCTGGAAGGGCCCCAACGAGATGAAGATCGGGGGCGAGCTGCCGGAAGGGTGGCGCCCGCCCTCGCCCAGCCAACCCGTGCGGCTGCACGACGGCGCCCTGCTGCTGCCGCTGAGCACCGAATGGGAAATGCCTGCGGGGGTAGGGGACGAGTGCCTCGTCAACAGGACGAAGTTTGCCGTCCGGAGCGAGGACGACGGACGGACGTGGTCGGCGCCCGTGCCGTGCGATACCAGCAGCAGGCATCCCGGCGAGCCGATCCCGACGGGGACCCTCGAGGCGGCTCTGGCGGGCAACTACAGCGAGGTGGGCTATGCGGAGGTGCGCGAGAACGTGATCATGGCGATCGGCCGGCCCCTGAGGGATCCGTACATGTGGCAGCTGCAGTCGAGCGACGGCGGCCGCAGCTGGAAGCCCGCGGCCATCGGACCGTTCCCCGGCTACTGTCCGTCCCTGACAGCAACGGCCAGCGGCGCCCTGGTGGCGACCACGCGCTTCCCGCATTTCGCCGCTCACCTGAGCCGCGACGGCGGTCGCACGTGGGACCCGCCGGTCATCGTGGACTATGCCCTGTGGGCCAATCAGCTCGCCGTGCTCGGTGAACCCGAGGTTGTGGTCGTGAGCTATATGGGAGACTGCATGGAGCCGGGGCGGGCCGACAGCCGCATCGCGCGGCTCCGCGTTACTCCCGAGGGCCTTGTCCTCGATCACTAGCGTGGTGTCCGTGACGGTTCGCCACATTTGGCGGTGTTGGATAAGGCTTGGCCTGCGGGCGTCCAAGAACCAAGTGCCGGCTCTTGGTGCAAGGCACTGGCGGCACAAGAGATCATTCGCACAGGGGAGGTAGCGATATGGGACGAGGACGCGGCGCACTTCTGGCGGCGGTATCGGTCATGGGAATCATAGCACTTGGTGCAGCCGCCCAGGTGACGCTTCTTCCGGCGGGGTATTTTGCTGTCCCGCGCTCGGCCAGACAGTGGGCCCTCCTCCAATGTCAAACCGGCCTAAGGGCTGGGGTCGGCCAAAGGCCTCATTGCGTTGTCGCCACCTCAACCAGCTCTAATGCCCCAATTTTTTCGATAGCGACGACCTTCCTTGCCGTCTAGCTCGTAAAGGTATGCCGCCGCCCCTCTGGCCTCAAAGGCATCCAGCTTCCTCCCCATGCCTTCGAACTTCAACAGAAAAAAGCCGGCCTCATCGTACCGGTCATGCAAGAAAAGAAACCAGATTCAGTCTCGATCGCAATGTTGAGATTCCAGGTTTCGACGACGTGACAGCCGTGTTTGGCCTGACTCCAGGTCAATACGACACAAGGATTTCGATCACCATTACTTCAATCTTGCCTTCGGACACAACTATCCCGACCTGATTACGGCCTGCGATGACCTGCCTGGGCTTGAGGGAGCAAGTAATCATAGGGGCTTTGTACTCCGGGCGACACGCAATGGCGCGTACCGAGCCGGGGTCGGCGCGCTTCAGGTCCGGTAGCGGTTGCCCGTTGAGCGTGACCTGGACGGCTCCGGCGTCCGTCAACCCCTTCAGACCGACCCTCAACTCTACGCGCCTGGGCGCAGGGGGACGGGTCAGGTCCTCGCCCACCAGGATGGGCACCTGCGCGCCATCCCCTGCCTCGAGCGCCGCCGGCAGAATGCAGTGCATCCAGTTGTGCGGATACGTCCACTTGGGCACGCCGCGGTCGGCGGCGAAGAGCCTGTCCTTGCCCCGCATGGCCTCGGGGTCGTCGATCTCGCGCAGCGGCTCCATCATGTACGCGGACTGGGGGTGGTTTTCCGGATGCTGCACGTACTGGTGCGCGCTCCAGTTGAAGGTGTAGATACCGTCGGCCCCCTGGCCCCAGTAGTTCATGGCCAGGCCGCGAACCATCTCGGGGGAGATGGGGGAGTACCCGCTCGGGTACGCGTACAGGCAGGGGTACACGAGTATGCCCGTGCCCTCGGTGAGCTTCTTGAAGGCCTCCACCTCAAGGTCGATCGCGCCGCTTCCGAGGATGATCATGTCCACCAGCCACTCGCTCGCCCAGGCCGCAACCTCGAATCCGTCCAGGCGGCATGCTTCCATGCTCTCACTGACCCGGACCGCGAGCGTAATGGGCCGGCCCCGCGTCTCACCGCACGCATTGAGATGCTCCCTCACCCGGCGCAGGAACTGCGTGAGCGTGCGCGCGTTCGCCGGCTCCGTGCCGGGAAGGAAATAGGGTGGGCTTCGCAGGAAATCGATCTCCAGCCCGTCGAAGTCGTACTTCCGGAATACCTCCTCGATCACGGCGAACTTCAGATTGCGAACCTCAGGCACCGCGAAATCGAGCTGGTGGGCGCCGCCGTAGGGATGCCCCGGGCCGATCGTCCACTCCGGGTGTTCGAGCTTGAAGGTGGCCAGAAGGCGCGGTATCGGGCTTCCAGGCCTTCCGACTCCGATACTGTCGTGACAATCGTTGAGGCGGAAGGAGTAGAAGATGTCCACGCCTCGCTTCTTCGCCTCGGGGATCACCATCTTCGGCGGATCGTTGCCCTCCTGCAGCAACCTCTGTAGGAACGGGAGGACCTCGCCGATCCGTGCTCCGGTAAGTTCCAACACGTCGCTTTCGTAGTTGGCGGTATTCCCGCCGGCCCCGTCATGCCAGAACAACGCATCCACGTGCGCGTCGTCCAGAAACCCGGTCACTCCGCGCAGGTAGTCCTCGACATCCCGCGACTCAGCCAGGGTCCCGCTCGTGTCGGCCTGGTAGATGAGACGATACGGCTTCCGGCTGAGCGGGTACGTCTTGCCCGTCGCATCTCTGGGGCCCTTGTTGCACACAGCTCTTGCCTCCCGGGCGCTCAGCGCCCCACTGCAGTCGAGATTCGGCCCTTCCATCACCAGCTGCTGGTGTGCCACTTCCCAGCGCAGGGCGAGCGCCTGACGCCGCCATCTTACTCCGATCAGGGCCGCGACGAAAGAGGGAAGGGCACCTGCGGCAATGGTGCCGGGCAGACGTTCTTCCCGACCGAGGTGGGAAAGATGTACGGCGAGGGGGGCATAGAGGGTGACAAGGAAATCCCCATTGGGCGAATCACGTCTATACAGTTCAGGAAGGCTGACTGGTTCACCAGTGGCCACATCCAGTTCACCTTCCCCGGAGGAAAGGAAGCCGAAGGCGGCGCCCTGCAAGCTGTTACGGACGAAAACTCTGTGATGTTTCGTCCAAAGGCCAACGATGACTTCCTTGCAGCTAAGCAGGCCATTGAAGAACAGATGGAGGCCACCAGCAAGCCTGTAGCGGCAGTGAGCAGTACCGACGGGTTGGACCAGCTTGAGAAGCTGGCAGCCCTCAGAGACAAAGGCATTATCTCAGAGGACGAGTTTAACGCCAAGAAGCGGCAGATTCTGGGGCTTTGAGAAGATAGGGGCAAGAGGCTGATCGAGATGTGCTTCCGGGCCTCGTCGAGGGAAACGGGAGAACTCAGGTGAAAGAGCAGGGCTCTCGATGCACCGCCGCAGGGCCTATACCGACCCCTTTCCGTCGGACGCGTTCGCCAGCATCCGCACGGTCTTGACCTCGAAGGGACGGAACTCGAGCAGTACCTGGCCTCCTGTGAGTTCTAGCATCCCGACTTCCTGCTCAAGCATGTCCGTCTGGACGGCCGCCGTCACAGGCAGCGATGTCGTCAGCTTGCAGCGCGTAGCCATCCGTTTGGACTCGTAGAGGCGTACAACGATGTCCCGGGAGCCGTCCTCCGCCGGCTTCACGGTCTCGACCACGACGTTCGGCGCATCGACGCATAAAAGGGAGCGCCGGCCCCCCGCCCCCTCGGCCGTCATTACCGGGACGTTCACCTCGCAGGCCTCGCGAACGATGTTGCTCTCGGCTAGGCTGCCGTTCCAGGCGTAGAACGCATAAGTGAACTCCTGCATGCCCTTGTCGGCGCTCATGTCCGGCGCCTTGGCGGACTTCAGCAGCGTCAGGTTGACGCTGTTGCCATCGACATTGACGCCGTATTTACAGTCATTCAGGACGGCGAAGCCGCAGTTCTCTTCCGCGATGGCCGTCCACTTGTGATTGCACACCTCGAAGCGGTCGGCATCGAAGGGCCGCGACTTGTGATTTGGCCGGCGGATGTGACCGAACTGGATCTCGTGGATGCCCTCATTTGCGTGGTAGGCGACGGGGAAGTTGGTCTTGAGCAGCTTGTGGCTCTCCTGCCAGTCGATGATGGTCTCGAACTCGACCCGCCGGCTGCTGCGGCGCAGGCTCACGTGCTGTGTCATCGTCGAACCATGCAGCTTGCGCCTGATGCGGAGCACCGCGATGAGCGGTCCGCGGGCGACGAGTTCGACTTCCGCTTCTTCCGCAAGCTCAACCGGGGTCAGGGGGTACATGCTGTCGATGTCCCATGCGTCCCACCCAGTGGGCACGTCCTTGTACATGGCAAACTTGTTGCAGACACCGTCGGCCAGTTCGCGCTGCGCCTCTTTGTCGTAGATGCTTGTGATACGGCCCAGTCTGTCGAACTTCACGCGCAGTACCTCGTTTTCCAACTGACCCGGCTCTGCGACCAAGTTGTTCGTCGTTTCCAACCCCTCGGATGCGGTCATGGTCGCCCAGCCGCAAGGGGGCAGCGCCAGTTCGGCATACGTGCGCCCCTCGATCGGTTGGACGGGCAGAGGTTCCCCGTCCGCGGATGCGCCGGACCAATCCGCCGGCAGTTCGACCAGGGCGCGGCGTTCCCACGAAAGCGAGTTGAAGACGGTGAGGGAATGGGCAGCTTCGGGCGCGAGGCTGGCAGCGGCGCTTCGAGCGACCGCTCCCGCGGTCTCGATCACCTCGGCGTAGGTCGCCTCGGCGTCCTGATAGACCCGCTTGATGGACGAGCCGGGCAGAATGTCGTGGAACTGGTTGACGAGGACCTTGCGCCAGGCTTCATCCATCTCGGCCCTCGGGAACTTGAAATTCCCGAGCATTCCCGCCGCACTCGCCCACATCTCCGCCTCGCGGAGGGCAACCTCGCTCTTGCGGTTCCCCCTCTTCGTCTTGGCCTGGGATGTGTAGGTTCCCCGGTGGCACTGGTAGTAGAGTTCTCCGACGTAGTTGACATCCGGCACGCCGCGCTCTTCGAGGTCCTTGAAGTAGTCGATGGGCGAAGCCATCCGAGTGCGGGGCGCGCCTTCGAGGTCCGCCTGGCGGCGCAGGAACTCCAGGTGATCCCGCGTGGCTCCGCCCCCCCCGTCCCCCCAGCCGAACGGCATCAGACGCGACCAGATGCCGTCCTTCTGCCGGCGTTCCCGCCAGCGTCTGATGACATGTTCCGGCCCGGTCGGGGAACTGTAGTCGTTGCAGAGGTGAACAATGACCTTCGATCCGTCGATGCCTTCCCACGTGAACGTGTTGTGCGGGAACGGATCGCCGCCGTTGTAGTTCCACAAGATCTTGGCCGTCGCAAAGTACTTCGTGCCGCACCCGCGCATAATCTGCGGCAGCGCCCCCGAATAGCCGAATACGTCCGGCAGCCAGAGCAGTTCGGTCTCGCATCCGAACTCCTCACGAAAGAACCGCTTTCCGTGGACAAACTGCCGGATGAGGCTCTCTCCCCCTGTGATGTTCGTGTCCATCTCGATCCAGGTGCTGCCCTCGGCGATGATCCGCCCGTCCGCCACGGCCGCTCGGACGCGCTCGTAGAAGTCCGGGTAGTGGAGCTTTAACATGCGGCACAGCTCGGGCTGGGGCTGCAGAAACCGGTACTCGGGGTAATCATCCGTCAGGGACAGGACGGTCGCGAGGGTTCTGAGGGATTTGCGCTCGGTCTCGGCCAGTGGCCAGAGCCAAGCGACGTCGATGTGAGCGTGGCCGAAGCAGTACATCAGGGGCGCTGTGCTGCCGTTCGTGCACTCAAGAATCGGCCGAAGCCGGTCGCGGCCGGCCCGGATCGTCGTCATCATTTCTTCGCAGGGGAGTTCCAGGTCCGTGATGCAGGTGAAATCGCGCAGTGCCGCATCGATCTCCGCCACGCGTAGGGATTCGGGATCGCCGGAGTCGCGGAGCTGCGTGAGCGTCTCGACGTCCATCCAGAGTTGATAGGCGTCATCCTCCCAGATGCCGATCGTCGTGCGGCCCACCGTCTTCTGAGTGGGCGGGCATTCGGGCACGGTCTCCGCGCCGTAGGGCACTGGGCCGCCGCCGCACGTGATCGTCCCGTGTCCGCCGTAGGCCTCGGCCAGGACCTCGTAGGTCTCACCCGGGACCGCGGATCGACTGAGCGTTAGGTGCCTGTGCCACGGGTCTAGGGCGCCGGCGGCATGACCGTCCACGAAGATCGCGCTTTCGGAGCCCGTGTCCAACTGCAGCGCGAAGCGCTTACCCTTGGCGGCCTGCGGCACGGTCGGGGAACATCGGAACCAGCCATACTCGAACTTCGCGCCCCAGGGCATGCCGGCCGGCATCGACGTGAACGCACCTCCCGCGGCTTGCGTCGGAGTCAACTGCTCCAGGGTCGTGAAGCCCTCCAGCCCAACCTC
>CAZHPE010000141.1:0-7614 GCA_964534775.1 uncultured candidatus Brocadiaceae bacterium | reverse complement strand
TCGCCGTATCGTAAAAGGACCATGGACCGACTACTTTCACCTCGGGCTGATAGGGCCTGACAACGCCTCGCACCTGACCGATGATCTTCTGCCGTTCTCACCGGCAGGTGAAGGGCACGCCGTTGTGCATGGAAAGATGAAACCAACTCCATGCCTGCCGTCGCTCTGCGATCGGCTCGGGCCAACCGGGCCTCTGGGATCTCGTCCTGTCCGAACTCGATGATGACCTTGCCCATCAGGTGCCGCAGCCCCAGGCCGTGCGTCCCCGGAGCAGCACCGAACCATGCGCCTATGCACGCGCGATCCGTACGCGAACCGCGTTGCCGGCGGGGTCACAGGAGCCGCGGCACGGGACCGAACTCCTCGACCCTGCGGCCGACCTTCAGTATGCGCTCAAACTCGGCCCCCGGCGGCGTGGTGTCGGATATCCCGAGGATGAGGTGATCGCCACGGCCGACGGACTCGAAGAACTCGGCCAGAAAGGCGTCGAAGTCGCGCTCTGGCATGGAGGACTTCAACAGGGCTATAGCGGGGACCCCACCCATGATCGTGGTCCTGTCCCCGAAGGCGTCTCTGACCTCCCTGAAGGAAAGTTTGGTCATGGGCGCGGGGCAGATTGAATCCGCGATGTCGATCTCCGAGTCGAGATAATGCGAGAGCAGCCCGGCATTCTCCCCATCGGTGTGCGTGAGCAGGTACTTGCCCCGCGCGTGGAGGGTGCGGGCGAACGCCCTGAGCGTGGGCAGGATGTGCTGGTGGAAGAACGGCGGATACGTCACCGAGGCATCGTAATTCCCCCCGAGGAACAGCACCTCCGCGGGGCTCCGCGCTGCGACGTCCAGTAGCCGATCCCAGTATGCGGCTATCCGCCGGGCCAGGAGCGCCATCTCATCGGGGTGGTCGTGCATCTCGTAGAAGAACAGCTCCAGCGGCATCAGCTCGTGCTGCACGAGGTGCATCGGGGACGCTGCAAGGTTCACGAACCCGACGGCGATGCCTCGGTCCGCCACTCGGGCCGCGAACTCAAGGTAGCCCTCATCATTGGGCTCGACGCGCGCATTCTCGAAGATAAAGCCGAGTGCCTCGTAGTCCTCTGGGCCCTTGAAAACATGGCCCTCCACGTGGGTGAGGCTGATGCCGGCTTTCCGCATAGCCTCGTCATACAGCACCGTCGTAGTGAGAGTCCCGACGGGCGTCTCGTATTCGACGAACGTCCGGTCACCGTCGACCCGGACCGAGCGCCGGACGTCTTCCAGCACCGTCCGATACGGCATCGTCTTCAGGTTGTACAGGCCCAGCGCCCTGTCCACGTCGTCCTCGATGCCGCGAAGGTCGCGGAAGTCCGGCACGACCGCGTGAAAGCCCACGCCGAGATCGTCCACCAGTTGCGTCAGGGACGCGTCACGGCAGTTCCCGGGCAGCGTGCCCGCACGCTTGCTCGCCCGGTACCACAGGTCCAGACGCGGAGCCCATGGAATCCTATCGGTAGGTTCGCCCCTGATGGCGGCCAGCATTCTTTCCCGATGGGTCATCGTCATCCCTCCACCCGCGCGCGACGGCTGGCCAGCCGCCAGGGCCGGCCAGCCGTCAGCGGACTCTTTCCGCAGTCTGACAGGGGCATGGTCGCATGAGACCCGCGCACAAGCAAGTGCCTCGCGTAAGGACTGGCGGCTGCGCCACCGGGCCACGTTCGTACCACCCCCTCCGGCCCCCCGGCCGACTGCGCGCCCTTTGAGGACGAGCCAGTTCTCTCACCGACGGGCACGCAAGACGGGAAGGCGCCCGGGGGGCGTTTCTGGTGATCGGCGCGGGTTGAAGGCCTCGCCAATCATTAGTATCATAGGCGGGCGTGAGCGGCGCGGCGCCAGTGTGCGTGCCGGTTGTCGGAGTTTCGGAACCGATGAAAGAAGAGATCCTATGAGGCACTTGCCAGCTGCCCACGAGCGGATTTCGCTTGAGCATCAGGCCGGCCTGCCGGAAATGGCGCTGCGCTTTTCCTGTTGCCGCACGTGTTCGGACGGCCACATCTATGACGTGTTCGACTTCGCAGAGAAGGTCATCGACCGGTGGTCGGTTCCGCACATCACTATCCCGAAGGCAATCAAACTGCTCGAACGAAGCACCCCGGCAGATGAGCCGGCTTGCGCGAATAGATGTAGGCAAGCGTGCCCACCTTGTCGTTCGAAAACTCCAGGGCCACCGCGTCTGCCACGGAGTTTACGAACGTGAGTAGCGTCCCCATAGCCGACCCCGCCGCCTCGTCTAACTCCGCGCAGGCCGAGCAGCGGCAGTTGTAGAGGTTGTCGTTCATGCTCACCGAGATGCACCGGGTGTCCGGCTGCCGGCGGAGGTCCTCCATCACGCTCTTGGTGATGATGCGCAGCACGTCGGGATTGGTGAGGCATGGCTGCGTGCCGTGCCAGCCCACAGCATTCTCGACGTCGGTCCGGCGCGCGCCGTCGATCTCGGCGAAGTACTCCGGGGGCGTCTCCGCGTAGTCCTCCAAGCGCAGTTGCCGGTGAAAGCTGTGGTTGATCAGGACGTGCCGGTCCGGCCGGTGCGTGTCAGCCATGATCGGAAGCTCGATCCCCGACGCCTGCGCCATCAGACGCCGGAACTCATCGGCCGCGTAACGCTCGCTCGGGATAGCATCGGCGGCAACCACTACGTCCCAACCGTCCGACAGCACGACCCCATTACCACGCATGTCCGCATCCTGTTCCTGGACCGGGGGCATCTAACCCTCGGCACCGCGTCTTCCCGCGTTTCCCAGCCCTGAGAGCCGCGCAAGTCAGCTACCAGATGATCCGCTGCACTTCGGGGATGAAGCAGGTCTTGCCGACGGGCTTTCCGGTCGGCTGGTTCTCGTAGAGCGGATAGGCAATGCCCTTCGGGTCGATGGAGACGACGTTCGAGCCGCGCAGAACCAGCTTGTAAGGCTTCTGCACGATCATGCGATGGACTACGCGCTCGGGCATCGGGAAGCTCAGGGTGACGCGGTCGCCCGGGTGAAGCCAGCGCAGCTTCACGAGCTTCCCATCCGTCACCGTCGCGCGCTTCTCCTCCCCGACGCTCACCTGCACGTCCTTCGCCTTGCACCACTCCGGCATTCGCACCGCCACGTTCTCAGCGTCCTTGATGCGAAGGACCACCTTCCCTGCGGCAGGCAGATAGCTGTCAACGTCCAGCCAGGGCGATGCGCGGTTCAAGAGAAGGTTCACACGCACCTCATCGCCCGCGCGCTCCACGATGCTGTCCCATACGTGGTAGAGCGTGCGCGCCCCATGGGCGGTGCAGCAGTGCATGACGCCACTTGCGGGGCGCAGCTTGGGGCCATCCTCAGTCTGCATCACGTTCAGCCCGTCCTCGGGCCGCATCGCGCCGAAGAACGAGCCCACCATGCGGGCGGGGACATCGCGCGTGTCGGTGTGCGGGGCATTGCTGGGCTCGGTGGCGAAGACACCCTCTGGGATGCGGTCGAAGAAGGCAGCATCGAGTATCTGCCCCTGGGCGAACATGTTGCGCATCCATCGATCCACGTCGTCCCAATAGTCGCCTATGCCGGCCCTGGTGAGGTTGAGGGCCAGCGCCACCATGTCGGCCAGCGCGCATGACTCGCCGGTGGCGCCCCGCCAGGTTACGGGATCGAAGTACCGCTGGAACCCGACCTCGCCGGGCATCACCTCGCCGTAGAATCCGATCAGCGGGTCCCCCATCTCCCTCACCCATCGGTAGCAGGCGTCCACACGCTCCAGCACTTCGCGGTCGCCCGTCGCGTAGCCGTACTGGAAGACCGCGAGCAGGGCGTAGCTGCTGTGGCGCCGGTGCCAGAAGCTCCAGCGGCCGTCATCGTTCTTGAACATGCGCGCCAGCGCCCAGCGCGCCAGGCCCCGCGACAGTTCCAGCGCCGGCTCGTACCCTGTCAGGCGGTAGAACAATGCCGAGCCATAGCCAAGCGCACCCACCGAGTACATCATGCTGAAGACCGGGTCGTTGTCCGCCAAGCTGCCCCCATCGATGGGCCCCGACGGCTCGTCAGCATTGGCCGGGACGGCCTCGCCCGGGCGGTAGCGGCCCCTCCAGAGGAAGCGGAACCCATCCGTCTCGCGCGTGAGGGCGAGCATCCGGTCGACCTGGCGCCTGGCGATTTCAACCCAACGTGGGTCGTCGTCGAGCTGCGCCAGCACCGAGAGCGTCTGGAGCGTCCGCCCCTCGGCCCATACTTCGGCGAAGTGGCGCGGCTCGGTAAACTCCTTCAGCGTGCCCGTCGGGCAGTAGGTCAGCCCGTCCTCGCCGAGCAGGCTCAGCTGCGCCTTCAGCACCTCCAGGTCGACGTCCAGGTTCTTCGTGCTCCCGGAAGCCAGCCGGCAGAGGGCGAGCGCCTCCAGGAACTTCGGCGGCATGTTCAGGTAGGCGTCGGTGACGTGGCTGGGGAACAGCTCGGCCGGGCGGCGGGAGAACGACACGTAGAGGCACAGCGCCCATTTCTCCTCCGGGTACCAGGCGTTCGTCAGAGCGTTGATCGCCAAGGCCATGCGATCCGCCAAGTCGAGCGTATCGGGTACGTCGGCCTCGTAGCGATCTCCATTCGTGCAAGCTTCCATCGGATTGTGGTCGAGCATGTCGGTTCCCTCCCGCCAACTGGGGTACCTTCCATTCGGCGCTCTATGCGGTCCTCTTGTCACATACGGCTGTCATCCGAGCCATCTCGGCTCCTGCAGCTCTGAGCGTCGGACTCCAACGGTATCGAGCGGAAGCACCGCTCTGAGCGCCAGGTTCCTTGTCACCAACCTAGTGATCGAGGACAAGACCTCCAGGGGTGACTTTGAGCCGCGCGATGCGGCTGTCGGCTTTCCCCGGCTGCGTGCATTGTCCCATGAAGCTCACCACCACCACGTCCGGTTCAGCCAGCACGGCCGTCTGGTTGGCCCACTGTGCATAGTCAACTATGACCGGCGGGTCCCACGTGCGGCCGCCGTCGCGGCTCAGGTGCGCGGCGAAATGCGGGAACCGCGTCGTCGCGACCACGGCCCCGTTCGCCGTCGCCGTCAGCGTCGGGCAGTAGCCGGGGAACGGCCCGATTGCTGCGGGCTCCCAGCTTCGGCCGCCGTCGTTACTCTGAAGCTTCCACATGTACGGATCCCTTAGCGGCCGTCCGATCGCCATGATCACGTTCTCGCGCACTTCCGCATAACCCACTTCGCTGAAGTCCCCCGCCAGAGCGGCCTCTAAAGTGCCCGTCGGGATCGGCTCGCCTGGATGCCTGTTGCTTGTGTCGCACGGCACGGGCGCCGACCAGGTCCGTCCGTCGTCTTCGCTGCGCACGGCGAACCTCGTCCTGATTGTGCGGATCTCATCACCTACCCCGGCAGGTTTCTCCCATTCGGTGCCGAGCGGCATCATCAGGGCGCCGTCGTGGAGCCGCACCGGCCGACCAGGCCCGGGCGGGGCCCACCCTTCAGGCAGCTCGCCTCCGATCTTCATCGCATTGGGGCCTTTCCAGGTTCTACCATCGTCCGTCGACTCGTAGGTGTAGAATGTGCAGGGCTGCAGGTGCTGCGGGGGATTCATGTACATGCAGACCCAGGTGCCGTCCCGACGCACGAAGTTGGCGCCCAGACCCTGCTGAAGCGTGGCCGGCTCCGGCGGGGCCCAGGTCTTTCCAGCATCGCTCGAGCGGCAATAGACGGTCCGTTTGCGCTCCCCATAGTTGGGGTTGCCCATCATCAGGTAAAGGACGATTGTTCCGCCTTCGCCCTTGAGGAGGTTTGCATAGCCCTGGCACGACTCCGGGTCGATCACGGGGCAGGGGCTGATCCAGTGCTGAGGCGGCACCACCAGGCCGGGCCAATCGGCGGCAGGCCTCGCCTCGCCGTCCACCTCGAGGCCGGCGAAGTGGGGCGTATGCTGGCCCAGCGATGTGATCCCGCCCAGGCCTAGTCGCCCGCTGGCGTAGGTGTCGTCCTGGACGTCCGCGACGAGTATGTCCTCGATCCAGGCGCGCAGGCGCGGCCCTTTCGCCTCGACCCTCGCCTCGTACCAGCTTTCGTGCTTCGCGCACAGCCCCGGAACCAGGGCGAAGTTCAGGTAGCGCTGAAGCGGCGTGCCGTCGCCTATGACGATCCCCGCCCAGAAATACCGCGCGCGGTTCTGCTGCCCGCACCACGGGACGTCGAGGGCGTAGAACCGGCAGCTGTCCTGCACGCGAAACAGCAGACGTGCAGCGCCGAAGCCCCAGCGGAACTTGAAGCGGAAGCGCGCGGTGAAGTCGCCGTATGCTTCGTCGCTCCTTACTGCCAGGTACTCCACGTCATTACCATCCGGAGGCATCAGCTCCCCGTCCGGACCATCCGCCCAGTTGCTGCGCATGAACGTCCATCCCTGTCCGTCGCCGATCTTAAGACTTGTCATGATGACTCCGTCTCCCAAGGAGAAACTTTTGCTTCGCTGCTCAAGCGGTGCCCAGCGGCACCGGGCCGTCGGTCGTTATGCGAATCCGCTGGATTCGCATCAACGCGGGGCGCACCTCGTCCTGCGCCCGCGGATAGGCCACCAGAATAACATCGGGTTCAACCTCGGTCACGTGGCCATTGAAGGTGCACGGGAAATCTATCAGCGTGCCCTCGTCCCAGTTTGTGCCTCCGTCGACGCTGCAGTGCAGGCCGAGCCCCGGGCCGCGCTTGACGAGAGCCAGGTAACCCGAACGCGTCGCCACCATGTCTGGCCCGCCGGCGCCGGAGAAGGGCGCGTACGCGGCCGCCCGCCAGCTCCGCCCGCCATCGTCGGATTGGGTCTGCCACATGAAAGGAGAGCGATAGGGCCGCGAAAGCGCCACGATCCGGCCGCTAGGAAGTTGGGCCATCGTCGTCTCGTCAAACCCGAAGCACGGGCCATCGGGTTCGTCGCCGCAGTCCATCGCCGCGTGGTCCATCGGAACCGGCTCCGACCACGAGAGACCGCGATCCTTCGAAATGGTGCAGTAGGACTGGCCGACCTCCGTCCCCCACGTGCCTTGCCCATGGTTTGGAATGGGGCCGAACTTGCCCTTGAAATACAGGTCCGTGTAGCCGTGCTGGATCGGCATCAGAAGTGTGCCGTCTGGCAGGCGTGCAAAGCCGCCCGGAATGTTCCACGTCCCCTCGCGGAAGATGTCCCGCTCCCAGTCGCCCAGGAGCTTGGCGCCACGCCACTCAGACCACGTCAGCCCCTTGTCCGCCGAATCGCAGTAGGTAAACCGCTTGTTCTCGCCGTCGAACTTCACGGTTCTAAGGTCTCCCTGCCCGAGCGGGAACCACAGTCCCAAGGGCACTGTATCCCACCGCACGGGGTCGGCATACGGGGACCAGCTTCGGCCGGCATCGAGAGAATGATAGAAGTGGAGCGCGAGATCCTCCGGTTTGAATCGGTGGGTGCTCATCTCGTCCCGGCCGATCGTGACCGGCATGATGATCTCGTCCTCGGTGGGCTTGACCAGAGGTCCGGGGTGCTGGAAGTCGCCCAGACTGAGGTCGGGCACGGGATTGATCCACGGCTGGCCGCGAAGGTCCTCGGCCGGCCATGGTCCGCACTGGTCCAACCGGCACTTGCAGTCCTCCACGGGCTGGCCGTTGATCT
>CAZHPE010000140.1:0-7668 GCA_964534775.1 uncultured candidatus Brocadiaceae bacterium | reverse complement strand
CTGGGCATGCCGGTCTACAAATTGTTCGGGCCGAAGTACCGCTCCTGGGTGCCGATGGCAAGCTGGACGGTGGCTGCCGATCCGAAGCGAATGGCTGAGGTGGTCAAGCATTATGCGGCCGGAGGCTTCACGTGGATGAAGTACCACATTTCGCCCTTCGAGAACATCTTCGACCAGACCGAAGCGATGCAGGCCGTGGCACCCGAGGGGTTCAAACTCCAGTATGACTTCACGACATACCCGTGCACCGACCACATGGTCGACTTGCTGGAACGCCTCGCACGGTACCCCATCGCCGGCTGCTTCGAGGACCCCCTGCCGAGGCAGGACCTGCCCGGCTACGCCGAGCTGCGCAAGCGCTCCAGGCTCCCCATCGTGCTCCACCACCTGGCCCTTGGATGCACGCACGAGGTTCTGATGGGTGCGGCCGACATCTACATGCTGGGCAGCGCGAAGATCGGCGACGCCATCCGCCACGCCGGCCTGTTCGCAGCGGGCAACATCCCTTTCATGCTCCAGATGGTTGGCGGCAAGATCACGCGCGCCATGACGGCCCACATGATGGCCACGTTCCCCTCTGCCAAGTTCCACTTCATCACCACCGCCGAGATATATAAGAGCGATGTTGTGAATGAGCGGCTCGAACCCGTCAACGGGTTCCTGCGCGTGCCCGAGGCGCCGGGTCTGGGGGTCACCCTGAACATGGAGGAACTGGAGCGACTGGAGAACCGGCAGGTGCCCGAAAACCAGAGATGGATCGTCAAGTCCAAGTTCAAGAACGGGACGAAGATGTACCACATCGCCGATCCCCCGTGCCCTTCCTTCCTGTGTCGGCCGGACAGGGCGCGCCACATAGACCTGAGCTATGACTCGCCCGTTTCCACCGAGTACTGGGACGACGACGGCTCGCCGGAGTTCAAGGCCATGATCGGACGGATCGAGAAGGAAGGCATGGTTCTGGAGAAATGACCCGTAGGGGGCTGAGGCGAGATCGTCGCCCAGGTGTGTTGACGTGTGCCCAGGCACTGGCGCCCCCCCGCCGCCTGATAGCCACATCCAAAGGAGACAAACGAAATGTCCCGGTCCAGCAAGAAAGGGGGTGCGCCGGAGGATGCAAGAGCGCGGCCGCTCCCTGCGGAAACCCTGCGGCGTGAGTTCCGCGATCCTTCGTCTGAGTACGGCCCGATTGACTGCTGGTGGTGGGAGGCCGGTCGCCTATCGCAAGAACGGATGCGCATGCAGCTTGAGGACATGAAGGAAAAGGGCATTGCCGGAACGTGGTATTATCCCCGGTTCTCAAAGGGCGAGCCGCTTCAGTCGGACCCGCCTTACTGGACGGATGGGTGGTGGGATTTCACGCGCTTCTCCATGGAAGAGCACAAGAGGCTCGGCCTCGCTGCGTGGTTCTCCGACTGGACCGGCCTCGGGTTGTTTCAGGACAAGGTCCGAGAAGAAGGCCGCGAGCACCCCGAGCTTGTCGGCCGGCGGCTCGCGATCCACGAGCGGGAAACAACGGGGCCCGGCCCGGTTCGGATTGAAATCCCAGCCGAGGAGGAGATCCTTCACGCTGCGGCGTACAGGAAGACTGACTCCGGGTTGGACTGCGCCTCTGAAGAGGTTCTGACTCATGCCGTCGTGAACAACCGGTTGACGTGGGCTGCATCGGGTGAAGGATGGACTGTGACCGTGATAACCGCCCGCCCTCGCGATCTGGACTATCTCAACGGGGCGGTCGTCAACCGCTGGCTGGAACTCATGCTGGGCATGTACGAAGCGCAGTTGCCCGAGCATGTCGGCGGCACCATGCAGGCTTTCGGACCGGATGAGATGCTCGTCCTGGAAGGAAACATCCTCTACTCCCCCGGGCTCGTGGAACGCTTCAAGACGGAGAAGGGCTACGATCCCCTTCCGCACCTCGCGGCCATCTTCCACGACATAGGAGAAAGAACCGACAAGGTCCGCTGCGATTACTATGACGTCATGATCTCCCTGCTGGACGAGAACCTTTACAAACCGATCGCCGACTGGCTCCACGAAAGGGGCATGCTCTACACGACAATCGCGACGTGGGGCCGCCGAAGCCCCGTGGACCAGACGTATCATTACGGCGACTTCTTCCGAATGATGCGCCACTTCGACGTCACCGGGAACGAAGATCCACGCCCAAGCGACGTGGGGGGACGGGCCTTCAAGGACGCGAAGTTCTCCAGCTCAATCGCACACCTGTACGGCGGCGCCTGTGCCGGTGGAAAGCGAGTGGCGGTCTGCGGGTACTGGGGTTCGGGCTGGGGCGTGACCCAGGAGCAGAACCTATCCTGGACCTGCGAGAACTACGCCTACGGAATCAACTTCTACAACCGTCATGGCGTCCTCTACAGCACGCTCGGGGGATGGTACGAATGGGTGCCACCGGCAGTGCATTTCCGCCAGCCCTACTGGCAGTACTGGCGGCGTTTTACCGACCTGGTGCGGCGGCTCAGCTACATCATGAGCCAGGGAGAACACGTCTCGGACGTGGCGATTCTCTATCCGCTTACCACAATCCATGCAGGATGGGCGACGGGAGAGAACTTTAGTAACGCGGCGCGGGAAGCGAGCGCCAGGACAGTCGAGCTAGCCGAGGTAGTCTATCGCAGCGGCCTCGATTTCGACTTCATTGACTATCCCTCTTTGTGCCGCTCCGAGATTACCGGCGGAAGGCTGAACGTTTCCGGTCTGGCGTTCCCGGTCGTGCTGCTGCCGGCACTGACGACGATTCGCACCGACACGCTGGAGAAGCTCCGGGAGTTCCATGCGTCGGGCGGGACGGTGGTCGCGTTCGGCCGACTGCCGGACGCTTCGCCAGAGTGTGGGCAAGGTGACCGGAACGTCCGGCGAATGGTGAAGGAAATATTCGGCGTCGATCCCAGCGACAAGCCTTCATCAGTCGCTGCGCTCAGTAACGCACGGGGAGGCAAGGCGTTCTTCGTGCCCGCTGACGCGAGCCAGGTTCCCTCGATCATATCCGGCGCCATAACGCGGGATGTCGTGGTGTCTGAGGGCGATATCTTTCACACGCACCAGAAGGCGGCGGATGCCGATATCTACCTGTTTTTCAACGTGAGGCCGGAGCCGCGACCCATATCGGTCACGCTGCGGGACTGCGGCGAGCCGGAGATATGGGATCCGTCCACCGGGCGGACGCGGCCCGTGCATCGCTTCGACCTCGAGGCCGGCGGTACGAAGGTTCACCTGGACATGGAGCCCTACCAGGGCCTCGTGCTGGTCGTTGCGCCTCCCGAAGGGCGCCCGCGGGCAGTTGCCGACAATCTCAAGATGATAACGGCACTCGAACCGAGCGATGGCGGCATTAGCGTGGAAGGCTTCTGCGAATCGGGCGGGCATAAGAGGGTGAACCTCGTGCATGCGGGCGCGGAATACCGGGCTGAGGCCGACGTGGACGGACCGCCCGAAGCCTTCCGCCTGGACGGCAACTGGAGCATCCGCCTGGAACCCACCATGGACAACCGGTGCGGAGACTTCCGCTATCCGCCGTCGAATGAACTGATCGGTGCCGAGGCACGGCGGTTCAGATACGTGCGGGAAGGGAGCCGGCCTGGCACATCGCTCCGGTGGCACGAGCGCGATTTCGACGATTCAGATTGGCCTTCGGTCACGTACACGCACGGTCCCTATTGGTGGGCGCTCGGCCCGTTCGGGGAAGACCATGAGCCGAGGCACATTCTGGACAAGGCCATCGCCGGAGAGTTTGACGCCGAGGGTGCTTTCGAGTCGGCAGGCCGGCCTTTCCGCTGGGAGCAGTACGGCTTCTCGATGAAGTACGGCAATGAAGAACCGGCGGCCTCGGAGTGGATGGGCATGGAGGGCGTGCCGGATGATTTTCTTGTCTTTCAAGCGGTGTCCGGCGGGAAGAACGTCGTTCGATACCTGTTCGCCCACGTCCGGGCCCCCGAGGCAGGGCAATGGATGCTCGATTTCGGCGGGCAGGCCAAACTCGCCAGAGGGGCCTGGGTCAACGGCAAGGAGGTTCTTTCGACTTCCGGGGAACAGCCGGAGACGCAGGCCAGAGTCAGCCTGAACGAGGGGTGGAACTCGGTCATTCTGCGAATCGTCCAGCCGGAAGGCAAGGCCGTCCGGACCTATGCGGCGCTTTTCGACCCTGCCTCACCGCCAGCGCCCGATCCCTACGTGCCGCTGCTCAGGTGGTTCAGGGAACCGCAAGCGCTCCTGTTCGACGTGACGCCGAACGAGGAGGGGCCCGTCGGCTGGTATCGCGTCACCGCCCCACCCGGTCTCAAGTCAATGCGGCTGAAGCTGCGTGCCAGGAGCGTTCAGGCATGGGTGGACGGCGCCTTGATCACGGAAGAGACCATCATTTGCCCGGAGGTGTCACGGGACGGAAGCGAAGTCATTCTGCGGTTAACCTCGCCGCTGAGGAACAGTTCGCAGGTGGCCCTGCGCATAGAGCAGCGAGCCGGATGCTACGCCGGAGCAGCCTTCGCAGAGCCTGTGGCTTTCGAGTGTGGCGAAGGCGAAATCCCGCTGGGGGATTGGTGCGGCTACGGCCTCGACATGTACTCCGGCGCGGCGGTCTATTCCAGGACGGTCAACCTCGAGAAGACGCATCTGGAAGGGAGAGCCTACCTTGACATAGGCCAAGCGATGACCGTGGCCGAAATCTTCGTAAACGGCAAGACGGCGGGCGTGCGCCTGGGACGGCCGTTCCGCTTCGACGTCACGGATTTCCTCAGGGAAGGCAAGAACCGGGTCCAGGTCAAAGTGGCGAACACGCTCGCCAACCACATGAGCAGCTACCCGACGCAATACATCCACGCGGGGCAGACGGCTGCCGGCTTGCTGGGCCCCGTAAGGCTCCAGTTCCTTCGAGGCGTAACAATGGCCGCACTGCCCTCATGCGGAGAACCATAACCTGCGCCACTTCGCGACCGTGATGCGCCACTTCAGCGCGCCGTCCATCCCATGTCCATCGTCCAGGCGGCGCCCGTAATCGTGCTCGCCGCCTCCGAACACAGATACGCGACGAGGCCTGCGACTTCCTCGGGATCGATCAGCCGTTTGATGGCGGCGGGTTCCAGCATGACCTTCTGAATCACTTCATCGACCGGAAGGCCGCGCTTGCGGGCTTGGTCAGCGATCTGGCCCTCCACCAGGGGCGTGCGCACGTAAGCCGGGCAGATCGCGTTCACCGTTATGCCGTGCTCGCCGCCCTCCAGCGCGGCCGTTCGCGTGAGGCCGATGAGGCCGTGCTTGGCCGCAATGTAGCCGCACTTCAGGGGCGAGGCAACCAGGCTGTGAATGGAGCCCATGTTGACCACCCGCCCCCAACCTCTGGCCTTCATCACCGGCCACACGTACTTGGTGAGCAGGAACGGGGCCGTGAGCATGACGGCCAGCATGCTGTCCCAGGCGTCTTCGGGGAATGCGTCAATGGCGTCGACGTGCTGGAAGCCGGCGTTGTTGACCAGAATATGGACCGTTCCGAATGCCGACACTGCATGATCGATCAGCGCGCGGCAGTCTGCGCGACGGCTCAGATCGGCTTCAACGAACACCGCACCCAAACGCTCGGCCGCCGACTCGCCCGCCTCGGTTTGAACGTCGCCGATGACCACCCGCGCTCCGCCGGTTGCGAAGCGTTCGGCAACGGCGAGGCCGATCCCGCTCGCGCCGCCGGTCACCACCGTCACCTTGCCCTGGAAAGGTCCGTCCGGCATGCGCGCACCTCATCTCCCGTTGCCGGCCCCTGAGAATGGGTTGCGGGGGAAAGTTCCCTCCGCGCTCACCTATCAGGAGCCGTGTGCTTCGACGATGACGGCCATCCCCTGGCCTCCGCCGACGCACAGCGTGGTCAGGCCGAGGCGAAGGCCGCGATCAGCCATGATATGCAGCAGCGTGACGAGTATGCGCGCCCCGCTGGCGCCCAGCGGATGTCCGAGAGCGATCGCGCCGCCGTTCAGGTTGACCCGGCACATCTCCAGCCCGAGCTGCCCGACGACTGCGATCGACTGCGCGGCGAACGCCTCGTTCAGCTCCACCGCCTCGATATCCTCCAGCTTCAGGCCCGCACCGGCGAGGACCGCCCTTGTCGCCGGAACGGGGCCGATGCCCATTCTCAAGGGTTCGAGCGCGGCCGTGGCATAGCCCGCGATGCTCGCCATCGGCCGCACCCCGCGGCGTTCGGCCTCATCCGCCGAGAGCAGAACCATCGCGGCAGCCCCGTCGTTTATGCCCGACGCGTTGCCCACCGTAACGGTTCCGTCCCTCTTGAATGCCGGTTTGAGCACCGAGAGACCTTCCACGGTCGCGTCAGCCCTGGGATGCTCATCCGCCTTGAAGGTCATCGGCGCGCCCTTCTTCCGGGGCACGTCAAAGGGCACGATCTCCGCGTCGAACTTTCCGGCCTCGAGTGCAGCGGCGGCCTTTTGCTGCGAGCGGACGGCGAACTCGTCCTGCTCGCGGCGGCTGATGTCGAACTCGTGCGCAAGGTGCTCCGCGGTGATTCCCATGTGGCATTCCTCGCCGGGGTCCGTCAGGGCGTCGCGCAGGATGCAGTCCAGCAGATCGCCGTCGCCCAGCCGATACCCCCAACGCGCCCGGGACAAAAGGAACGGGGCCGCGCTCATGTTCTCCATTCCGCCCACCGCCACGATCTCGTTCTCGCCCGACGCGACCGAGAGCGCGCCCAGCGTGACGGCCTTCATCCCCGAGGCGCAGACCTTATTCACGGTGTAGGCCGGCACGCAGGCGGGAACGCCCGCGCTCAGCGCGGCCTGCCGCGCCGGGTTGGGCCCCGCGCCGGCCTGCAGGACGTGGCCCATGATGACCTCATCGACGTCGCTCGGCGGCACGCCGGCGCGTCGCAGCGCTTCCCTGACCACAACGGCGCCGAGTTCGGCAGCCGGCACATCGGCAAGCGCCCCCCCCAAACTGCCGATGGCGGTTCTGACCGCTCCGGCGATCACTACCTCTCGCATGTAACTCACCTTCTGATGACGTAGCCGTACGGATCCACTTCCTCTCTCAGGATGCGCAGTTCATCCTCCCGCGGCGGCTCAGTCTCACCGATGACCGCGGCCCGGGATATCTCGAACTCGGCATTCTCCTGGACGAGTTCAAAGCTCACGCCGGGGTGAAGGCTTTCCGCCTGCATGCGCTTGGTTTCCTCATCGAAGCCCAAGACCGCGAAGTTCGTGATGACCTTATACGGGCCGGTTCCCTCCGGCAGGCCCGCCGCCTCGCGCGCCCCCGGCCCCGTAAGGTAGCCCGGGGTGGTGAGGAAAGATAGCTTCTCGACGAACCGCCTGCGGTCCTGCTGCATCATGACGAGCGTGCGCCAGCAGAAGCTTGCGAAGTCGTTCGCGCCGCCCGAGCCTGGGAACCGGACCTTCGGCTTGTGGTAATCGCCGATGACGGTCGAGTTCAGGTTGCCGAAGGCGTCGATCTGCGCGCCGCCCAGGAATGTGTAGTCCACCATGCCGCGCTGGCAGGCCTCCAGGACATCGCCCATGCTCGTAGCCATGAGCGCGCGGTGGAAGGTGCGCGAGTCGCCCACCGAAATGGGCATCGAAGGAAGCAACGGGGCAAGGCCGCCGGCCTCGAAGGCCACGAACAGGTCCGGTGCGTGGGTCTTCTGCGCCAGCATGGCCG
>CAZHPE010000139.1:0-7838 GCA_964534775.1 uncultured candidatus Brocadiaceae bacterium | reverse complement strand
CATAGTGGTTTGAACTGGCGCACGCCTGTTGCGTTCGCCGCGTCCTTGGCTGGTCTGGCGGGAGGGGTGAGGCCCCTCCATGCGGACCAGCCAGCGAGGAAACCCCATCCAATTCTCTCATAACAACTGGCACAAAAGACGGGAAGGGGTCAGAACCCCCGGCTGAACGCCAGCCAGGCATGCGTCGCCCGCGAAATGAAACGCCTCAAGAGGTCTGGAGGTATACGCTTCCTTCCGGCTACCGGCCCTCCTTATAGTGTGACATCGGTCCTGACCGATGTCAAGGCTCTATTTCTCCTCCCTTCTTCGGTCACACGTTCAACCGGAACACGTGGACGGCGCGTGGCGGCGCCCGGCGCTTGATCGGACGGCGCCACGCGCACTACCATGGGGTCGACTCAGGGGAGTCGGCAACAGACCCATCACGGGTGTCGGGCACAGCGCGCGACGCCGCATGAGCGGCGGCGAGCTGTGGGTCGACGGCGATGCTGGCGAGTTCTTCTGCCGATACATGGAAGGCGGTCTCGCCCGCGTGCGGCAAGGAGACGGAGAGTCATGAAGATCGCTATCGCGCAGATCAACCCCACCACCGGCGACCTGCCCGCCAACGCGGAGAAGATCGCCCGCGCCATCGGGCAGGCGCGCGATCGCGGATGCGAGCTGGTCATCACGCCGGAGATGGCCATCACGGGCCTGCTTAGCTGCGACCTGCTCGAGGTGGACGCTTACGTGCGGACCAACCGCGCGCTGCTGGACGAGAAGATCGCCCCCGCAGCACGCGGCATCGCGGCCGTGGTGGGGTTCGTGGACTTCGATGAGGGCGCGGGCGGTTCAATCGCCCGCCGCTTTAACGCCGCTGCGGTGATTCGCGACGGCCGCATCCTCGCCGTCGCCCACAAGCAGAACCTGTGCAGATACCGCTTCCATGACGAGACGCGCTACTTCACGCCGGGCCGCGCCACCATCGTCGTGCCGCTCGAACTCGGCGGGCGGAGCCGCAACGTCGGCGTGACCATCTGCGAGGACCTCTGGGCCGAGGGCTACCCCGTCGACCCCTACAAAGAGTCCGCGCAACAGGGCGCCAACCTCGTCCTTGTCCTGAATGCCTCGCCCTTCGAGACGGGAAAGCATCGGCAGCGCCTGAAGCTGATCCGCCAGCACCAGCGGCTTAAGCCCCTCCCCGTCTTCTACGCGAACACGATCGGTCTGGGGGACAACCTCAAGGACATCATCCTGTTCGACGGTCGGAGCCTCGTCTTCGACGCGGCCGGCCGGCCCGTGGCGTGCGGGCCGTTGTTCGAGGAGGACCTGCTGGTTGTGGAACTCGACGACGCGTTCATGGGCGCGGAGATCGCTCTGCCGTCCTGGGACGAAGCGGACGAGATGCGCGAGGCCACGGTCTTCGCCCTGCGCGACTACTGCCGGGCCTGCGGCTTCGGGCAGGTCGTTGTGGGCGTGAGCGGGGGCGTGGACTCGGCGCTGTGCACGGCCTTGGCGGTCGAGGCGCTGGGCGCCGGGAATGTGCTTGGCGTGAGCCTGCCCACGCGCTACAGCTCCGCGGAGACCCAGGCCGACTCCGCCCGGGTATGCGGGAACCTGGGCTGCGAGCACATCGTCATGCCCGTCGAGAAGCTCTACGAGCAGACGGTGGAGGCGTTCGCGTCCTGGGGGGAGGCCACCGGGAGCATCACCCAGCAGAACTTCCAGGCCCGCCTGCGGTGCCTGATGCTCATGGGCATCAGCAACGAGTCCGGCAGGCTCTTGGTCGCCACGGGCAACAAGACCGAGGTCGGCCTCGGCTATTGCACGCTTTACGGCGACATGGCCGGCGGCATTGCCATGATCGGCGACCTGAACAAGACGGACGTCTACGCGCTCAGCGAGCACATCAACCGCCGCGCCGGACGCGAGATCATCCCCTGGAGCGTCTTGAGGCGCGTGCCGTCGGCCGAGCTCGCCGAGGGCCAGACTGACCCGTTCGATTACCCGGTTGTGGCGCCGATGGTGGACGATCTGATCGCGCGTCTCGACCCGTGCGGCATCATGGAGCGGTTCCGCGAGCGGGGGCTTGGGGGGCGCTACCCGGCCGACCTTTACGAGCGTTACGACGAAGGCGCGTTCCGCACGCTGCTGGCAGACACTTACAGGCGCTACCACCGCGCCGCCTACAAGCGTTCGCAGTCCAGCCCCATCGTCATCGTCAGCCGCCGGGCGCTTGGGTTCGACCTGCGCGAGACCATCATCAACCGCTGGTCCCAGGACGTTTGAGGGGGGATGACAAAGCTCCTCCGCCGATGCATCCAGCGCAGCAGCGCTGCTGCGGAGCACGGAAGCGGCTTCGACGCCTCACGGATGGTGTCAAAGGAGTGGACTGAAGTATGTCGGCGAAACCCTTGAGCAAACGCGCCAGATCGTGCCGCCCGCTGTCGCTCGTGTCGTGCCGAAGTAGGGAGCGCGTCGCGTTCGGGTGGGGCTCGTGTAGGGTTCATGTAGGGTTGGTGTGGGGAAGGATGGGGACAGATGCGCCCCCAAGGGCACGGAATTACGCGCGCCGCGCGGCCGGCTGGCGGTGAATTGCCTCACGCGCCGGGCCGCCCTATAATGGGCGGGCTATCACGTGTTATGTGTTTCGCGTGCGGGCAAGATGGGAGTGAGCGCAGATGGCCGGTCAGTTTTCGGAGGCGGGTAGGCTGAGCGTTCTGCCGCATCTGTGCGCCCGGTTCGACGCCGTCGGCCGCAAGCTGGCCTTCAAGGCCGAGGCGCTGGAGGAGTGGCGCAAGTGGCGCACGGCGCTGCGCCGCAAGCTCAAGGAGCTGACCGGCTATGCCACCATGCAGGCGGCGCCGCTGGAGCCGAAGGTCACCGAGCGCGTCGAGGCGGGCGAGTTCGTGCGCGAGCGCGTCGAGATCCGGACCGAGCCCGGCGTGATCATGCCGCTGTATGTGATCCGGCTCAAGGAGCTCGAAGGCCGCAGGTTGCCGGCGGTGATCTGCGCGCACGGCCACGGCAGCGGCGGGAAGCTCATGACCGCCGGCCGCGCCGACATCCCCGAAATCGCCGAGGCCATCAAGCAGTACAACGGCGACTACGGGCTTCAGTTCGCCCGCGCTGGGTTCGTCACGTTCTGCCCCGATGCGCGCGGCTTTGGCGAGCGGCGCGAGGCGGCGACGCCGGACCCGATGAAGTACTCCTGCGAGTGGATCAACCACATGGCCCTGCCGCTCGGGCAGACGGTGACGGGGATGTGGGCGTGGGACCTGAGCCGGCTGATCGACTACATAGAGACGTGCGAGGACTGCCTGCGCGGCGGGGTCGGGTGCGCGGGCCTTTCCGGTGGCGGGCTGCAGACGCTGTGGCTCAGCGCCCTCGACAAGCGCGTCAGGTGCGCCGTCGTCAGCGGCTACCTCTACGGCTACAGGGAATCGCTGCTGGTGATGCACACGAACTGCTCGTGCAATTACTTACCGCGCCTCTACGAGTACGCGGACATGGGCGACATCGCCGCGCTCATCGCCCCGCGGCCCTTGCTCGTCGAAACCGGTAGTGCCGACCATCTGAACGGCGCGGGCGGCCTGAAGAACGTCAGGCCGCAGGTGGCTGCGGCTCGCCGCGCCTACCGGCTTCTCGGCGCGCAGAAGGCCTTGAAGCATGATATCTTTGACGGCCCCCACACGTGGCACGGCGTCCGGGCCGTTCCGTGGATGCAACGGTGGATGGGCCGAGATGCAGGAGAGGTGTATGGCGACGTCCGGAGTCGATAATGAGTTGACGCGCGCCGATTTCGAGGGGTTGCCGTCCAGGCTCTTGTGGCGCGGTAGCCGACACTCGCCGGACGTGCTGCTTTACGAGGTGAACGGTGAGCTGGTCGCGCTCAAGGACTTTCGCGACAAGCCCAGGGTGTGGCGAATTCTCATCGGCCTGTTCCTGATCAGCCGCGAGGCGGGCGCGTTGCGCGTGCTGGATGGAATGAGCGGTGTCCCCCAATTCCGCGGAACGCCCGACCGGTATTCGCTCGCGATGACATACATTGCCTGCAAGCCCATCACTAAATGGAAGCCGGGGCCCACCGGTGATGAGCGCCTCGCTTCCGAGGTGGAAGGGTTGGTCGCTGAGATGCATCGCCGCGGCGTGGTGCACATGGACCTGAAGCACAGAACCAACGTGGCAACTACGCCGGACGGGCACGCTGTCCTGCTGGACTTCGCCAGCGCCCTGCGTTTCAACCCGGGCTGGTTTGGCGGACTCCTCATGGTCAAGCTGCTCGGCGTGCCGGACCGACTGGCCGTGGCGAAGTGGAAGAGAAAGCTCAGCCCTCATCAGCAGAGCCGCGCGGAGAAACGCAGGGTCGAGTTCCTGCGGCGGCTCGAACTTGTCCTGAGGCCGCGCAGACTCTTGAGAAAGATCCGGCACGGTCAGCGCCGGCGACGGAGGAAATGACCCACGTACAGGGCCCGTTGTGCCTTCCTCAACCGCCCCTCGCCCCGGCGCGCGACGCGGCAGCGCTACAGGAGCTTGCTGCTGCCGCCTTCGATCTCCGCCGTGCGCTCCTGCCGCGTAATCTCCTCGGTCTGCGCGATCAGGTCGGTCAGGGGTTCGGTCAATTCCTGCCCGCGCCGCGACATGGCCATGCGCGCCGTCTCGAGCGACTGGCTCAGGCCCGGACCCTCGGCTATGCGGCCGCCCCGGCAGCACGCGAAGCAAGGAATGAACTTTGGGAGCGCGCCCGGTCCTGCCGCAAGGTCGCAGAGTATGCCCACAACGCTGCCCGCGTCCAAGATGGCGCCGGCGCCGATGCGGGCATGGTCTCCGATGAAGGAGCCAAGTTTCGCTGCGCCGCCGTCCACCGGATGTCCGCTCACCTGGAGTTTCACCGTGCCGCAGTCACCCGTCCGGTCGCAGCTGGCCGTCAGGGCGCCGATGTCGACCCACTCGCAAACGTAGCTGTGGCCGAGGAATCCGGCGTGGCGCTTCTCCACGTTGGCGTGGAGGATGCTTGCCTCGATCTCGCCCCCGATGCTGCAGCCGGTGCCGATCGAGCAGCCGCCCCGCACGATCGCTGCCAGGAGCTGCGCTCCTTCGCCGACGAAGCACGGGCCGTAGATGGTAGCGTGCGCCGTCACGGTCACGCCGTCGCTCAGGATGACGGGCCCCTCGCGGCAGTCGATCCAGGTGTGGGGCTGAATCTCAACGTTCTCGCCGACGTAGAGGTTCTCACCCGGCCCGATCATCGCCGCGCCCTTCAGCGGGGTGCTCTTGCGCTCCGCGGTGTAGTGGTCCTCATAGTCGGCGATGATCTGCCCCGCATTGCGGGCGACCAGGTCCCAGGGGTGGCGGATCAGAACGTCGTCGACCGCGCGCGTGGCAAGCGTGCCGAGGGCCTCCTGCGCGATGCCGATGGCGGCTGCGGCGTCCAGGCCTTGAATCGTTTCCGCCTTCAGGAAGGCCCAGACGAACCGTCCCTCGCCGGTCACGCCCACGGCTTCCTCGGCGGTGTAAGAGGCTGGCTCGCCGGTCAGGATTGCTCCGGCAGTGACCAGGAGAATATCGTCGTCGGCGCGCACGGCCTCATGGCTATTGACCTTGCCCTCGCCGTGTCTCTCGGCCGCCACACCGTCAAGCTCGTCCCGTGTCTCCAGGTAGAGCGCGGCGCCGGGGAACTTCCTCTCGACCTTCTGCTTGAGCGTGAAGACGCCGCAGCGCAGGTCGAAAACAGGCCGCACGCAGGTCAGCGGATAGAGATCGCCGACGTGCTCGTCCTCAAAGAGGATCACCTTCACTTTCGCCCCCTCCCTTCTCCATTCGGACACACATGGCGGGAGCTTATTGCCGAGACGCCGGGTCAGGAGCCCTTCATAGCTGGCCCAGCAGGTCATCAATCTCGGCGTGAAGCGCCCTGGTTTTCTCCCATACCTCGCGAACGAAGCTGTTGTCGGCCGCCGGTTCATGCGCCTCGGCGTAGTCGTCGAGTATCCGGCCGCCGCGCTCATCATCCTTTTCCTTTGCGAGCTGGACCTGTTTCGCCACCTCCTCCTCCACGTCGCGAAGCAGCCTGAGGTTCGCCGCGACATCGTTCTCCGGTAGTTCCTGCGCCAGGACCCCGCGCTGATGCTCCCAGGGCATATCGGTGGCTGGGGTGCCGAGCAGTCCGCCTACCTTGTCCTTCTGACCGGCCGCCAGCCGCTCAGCCACCTTCTTCTCCAGACCCAGCAGGGCGTAGCGCCGGGCGTAGTAGGTGTAGGCCTCGACCGCCTGGTTCCTCGAACGCTCAAGGAGGTAATTCTTTCCAAGTCCCCGGATGTCGCGGGAGGTGTACATCTCCTTTGCCTCTTTCACGTCCCGGAGGCGGTCGCGCGCATCCAGCATGAGGCCCACTGTGTCGGGCCGGAACACATCGAAGACGAACTGCGTGCGCCGGGCCTTATTGCGGGCCTTGTACTTGCCCTCGTTGCGCATGAGCATGAACATGTTGTTCCCCAGCACCCATGCGGGCATGATCTCGTTGAACGCCGGAGAGACGCCGGGCATCGTGGTGGCAGGGGTGTTGATGAGCGAGAAGGGGAATGTGACCTTCTGCGGCAGCGTTGTGACGGAAGTGGCGATGATGCTGTAGGGCGCGCTGCTGAAGTCGGCCGGGAACTTAACGTTGCAGCCCATCCCGAAGAACGGACCCTCGCCCGGCCACATCTCCTGGTCCGGGGCCCTGGATGTGTGATTGCTGCCGACGTTGGCGCCGTAGGCCACGTTGCCCTTGCCCTCGGGCCAGAAGACCGCTATCAGAAGCGACTGATGATGGAAGCCCACGAACGGGCCGAGCAGGGACGCGGTTAGCTCGCCCTCAGCCACGCCCGTGTTGGGTCCGAGGATTGATTCGGTCACCTTGCCGTGACGCTCCACGTGGGAATGCTCGGTCATGAGGCTCGTGTCCACGAGGGCCATCGTGGTCACCTCGCACCCCCACTGAATGAGTGAGCTGCTCACGTGGGCGCCGCGGCTGATCTCCGTCTGTTCGTCGGCGTTGCTGAGGATGGTGGAGTCCGTCACGGACCCCGCGCCGTCGATAATGGCGCCCGGGCCGATGAAGCTCGCGCACACGTGCGGCGTGTTCACCACACGCGCGCCTTCGCCGATGACCATCACGTCGCAGCGGGCCGCGTCGACGTACTCCTCGGCCCCCTTCTCGTAGGCCGCCAGCAGGGCCTTGTCGCCCCGCAGCCTCCCCACCTTCTCGGCAACCGTCACGTCCATCTCCGCATAGATGAGCGTGTCGCGTCCCCCGGTCTCGATACCAATGGGAAGCTCCCCTCCGTTACCGAACTCGGCCCCTTCCTCACCGGCGACGAGGCCGCATCCGAAGACTACCGCGCGCTCCTTGACCACGCACTTGGCCAGAAACCCCACCTGCTTCACAAGCGCGTCCGCGCCTATGCAGGAGTCCGCGACGGTGCAGCCGTAAACGCCCGTCGGCAACTCGACGCCGCCCAGGTCAACCTTGCCCGCGAAGGGTCCCATAACGACCTTGCCGAAGAACGAACTGCCGCGTATCCGATCCATGCAGGTACTGGGGGCCACCATCACGCCGCTCCAGTCTTCGGCGACGTTCCCGTTCGCCTGGAGCCGCGCGATCTCATCCTTTGAGAGCGACCTGGGGGTGACATCCCCCAATGCGGCACGCACCGGGCCTTCCGGCGAGGAGTTGATAAGCTGCGAGACTGCAACCAGCTCGGATTCGGCCTTGGCTTGCGTGACCGCTTCTGCCATGTTCGGCTCTTTGACCATTACCCTTTTCCTTGCGTGAAGATTCTACCAGAAAGAGAGCGCCGCCGCAGGCCTAGCGCAGC
>CAZHPE010000138.1:0-7856 GCA_964534775.1 uncultured candidatus Brocadiaceae bacterium | reverse complement strand
GGAAACCCCATCCAATTCTCTCATAACAACTGGCACAAAAAGCGGGAAGGGGTCACTTCGGGTGCGGATCGTTTGCATCATACCGATGAATCACAGGGGCGTGTTGCCAGCAATGGGAAGGATCAGAAACCGAACGCAGCCCGTTGGCCCGGCCGGGTATGGAGTTGATGGCTCAAGTCCGCTGAAGCGTGTCACTATGAGTTGAAGGGTCAAACCAGCCCCCCACCCTGCCACCCCAAAGCCCTGTCTTCCCCCCCGGCTCTGCAATGGGTGCGCGGATGGAGGCGATCGGAATCCATGCGCCCTGACCCGCCGTGGTCGGACTCGGCGTTGACAAGCTCCCGCACGCAGCATACACTCGAAGCCCATCAGGATAGACCCCTTGGAACCAGAGGTGTGAATCATGGCGAAACAGAAACCGCGCAGGCCGTCCGTGCAGCAAATGTGTGTCCGCTACAAGAATGTCTACGGCGGGCCGATCTATGACGTACTGGAGAGGATGGGCCTCCCGAACCAGGTCCTCTCGCACAACATCAGGCCGCTTCTTCCTGAAATGAGGGTCGCGGGCCCCGCTTACACGGTGAAATGGGACACGCGGCACCCCGGGCAGAAGCGCTTAGCAAAGGTTGAAATGCTCAAAGGCCTGCGGAGGCATTCCGTCGGCGTCTGCACCGGGGCGGACGGACAGAGCGGGCTGTGGGGCGAACTTACGAGCAATCAGGCCGCATTCCGCGGCTGTCAGGGCTGTGTGGTGGACGGCGGCGTTCGAGACTCATCGATGCACCTGGAGATCCCGAACTGGAATGCATTCTGCCGCTATAACACGCCCATCGAAGCCGCCCCCCGTGCCGCAGTCGTCGCCGAGAATGAGCCAATCCTTATGAGCGGGAGCCTGACGCAATTCGTGGAAGTCCGCCCCCGCGATTTTGTCTTCGGCGACCTGGACGGCGTCATAATCATCCCCAGGGAGATCGTGCTGGAGGTGCTGGTTGCGGCGGAGGGCGTCGTCATGCGGGAGAGGAAGGGCCGAGCGCTTCTGTGGGAAGGGAAGAGTCTGGAGGACATCGAGCGCCAGCTCGGCGTAGGATAGATTGGCCGGGCGTCGGTACGAGGGCTGTTGCCTGCCGCAAGGACCGGTCCGGCCCTTGCGGCGGGTCACGGCAGGACCGCTCTGTTTATCAGCGGAGACGGCTGTCGGGAAAGAAGCACGTGAAGGCGCTGTACGGCAGGGCTAACCTGCGAGGAGAGTGGGCGTGACTCATCATCAAATCAAGACCGTCTGTGTTGTCGGCTCGGGATACATGGGCAGCCAAATCGGACTGCACTGCGCGGTGTATGGGCATGCCGTGTGGATGTGCGATGCTAATGCCGAGGCGCTCGAGCGTGGTGCAGCGGGTCAGGCCAAGTGGCTCGATGAACAGATTGAAGCCGGGGCCGTTGCTGCGGATCAGCGGCAGACGATCCTTGATCGCATTCGCCGGAGTGTGGGACTGGCAGAATCCGCCGCCGGGGCCGATATAGTGATCGAGGCGATTACGGAAAACCTGGCCGTCAAGCGGAACGTGTTTCACGAGCTGGACCAACTGTGCCCGCCGCGCACCATTCTGACAACGAACAGTTCGTCGATCCGGATCTCGCGAATCGAATCGGCCACCGGTCGGCCCCACAGAGTTCTGAACACGCATTTCGTGCAGCCGGTCTGGAAGCATCCGTTCGTCGAACTGATGCGCGGCACGGAGACGTCGGACGACACGCTTGAGTCCGTGCGCCGGTTCATGGCCTCCATGGGCGTGATCCCCTTTCTGGTTCGGCGCGAGAACACCGGCTTCATTTTCAATCGCATCTGGCGCGCTGTGAAGAAGGAGTCGCTGCGCTTGGTCGATCAGGGTGTGGCGACGTTCGAGGACGTGGACCGGAGCTGGATGATTCAGATGGAGACCTCGATGGGGCCTTTCGCCATGATGGATCACATTGGCCTGGATGTGGTCCGGGACATCGAACAGGTCTACTACGAGGAATCCGGCGATCCGTCGGACGCGCCACCCCAGGTGCTGTTGGATAAGATCGCCGGCGGGGAGCTTGGCGTGAAGGCGGGCAAAGGCTTCTATACGTATCCCGATGCGGATTGGCAGTCTATAGACTTCTTGAAGAAGGCGTCGCCCATGTAGACGCCGCTTTGGAAGCCCACGACAAGCGATGCTGCTACCCTGCAACCCGAGAAAGAGGAGGCGGCCGAAAGGGCCGACCTGCTGAAGCATGGCCAAGAAAACCGGAGCCCGGTTCATCGCCGAAGCGCTTGAAGCATACGCCGTGACGCACGTGTTCTTCGTCCCCGCGATTCTGAGCCACACGCTGGCCCAACTGGAGCTGCACACCGGAATCCAACGTATTATGACGCACGGAGAGAAGGCGGCGGCGTACATGGCCGACGGCTACGCCCGCGCCAGCGGGCGGGTGGGGGTCAGTTTCGCTCAGTGCATCGGCGCTGCGAACCTGGCTGCCGCTCTGCGCGATCCCTTTCTGGCCTGCTCGCCGATGGTCGTCTTTGCCGGGGGGCCGTACGCGCACCAGCGGCATCGTCACAGCTATCAGGAAATCGATGACTTCCCGCTGTTCAAACCTCTCACCAAGTTCAGCGCCCGTGTGGAAGACGTGGCGCAGCTCCCGGAACTGATGCGGCAGGCATTCCGTGCGGCAACCAGCGGTACCCCCGGGCCGGCCCATCTGGAACTGGCCGGCCATCTTGGTGAACTCGAACAGGAAACGGGCGACCTGGAGTTGACTGCCGAACCGCAGTTCGGGCGGGTTCCGGCACTCAGATCGCCGGCCGAGCCGGACGGGGTCGTCCAGGTAGCTCGACTGCTAGAGCAGGCTCAGAAGCCGGTCATCGTCGCCGGGGGCGGGGTGCGTACCTCGGGCGCCGGTGCAGAACTGCTGGAACTGGCGCAGCGACTGGCGATCCCGATCGCCACTTCCATGAATGCCAAGGATGTGATTCCCGGGGACCACCCGTTGAATGTTGGCGTGCCGGGATGGTACTGCCGCAAGAGCGCAAATCAGACCGTGCTCGAATCCGATCTGGTATTCTTTGTCGGCAGCCATACCGGCAGTCAGGTCACCTTCAAGTGGCAGGTTCCGCCACCGGGCACGCCGGTGATTCAGCTTGATATCAACCCGGAAGAGCTGGGCCGGCATTACCCGAACCAGGCTTCGCTGCTGGGAGACGCGCGAACGGTTCTCCGGCAGTTGATCGAAGCCTGTGACGCCGCCACAGGCCAGAAGCGTAAACCGTGGATTGATCGGGCCCGCACGCTAGTCGCCCGGTGGCGCGAGGAGTTCGGCCCGATGCTGGGTTCCGATAATGTTCCGATCCGACCGGAGCGGATTTGCGGGGAACTTACGGAGTTGCTCCCGCCGGACACGCTGCTGGTGTCGGAAACCGGACATTCCGGCATGTGGACCGGCGGCATGGTGGATCTGACAAAACCCGGCCAGGGTTTCATTCGCGCCGCAGGGTCTCTGGGCTGGGGGTTGCCGGCGGCGTTGGGCGCAAAGCTGGCGGTTCCTGACCGGCCAGTGCTGCTGTTCTCGGGCGACGGCGGGTTCTGGTACCACCTCAGTGAACTGGAGACCGCCGTGCGGTGGAAGATTCCCGCGGTGCTGCTAATCAACAACAACAAGTCGCTGAATCAGGAAATCGACATTCTTACAGATGCTTACGGCGGAGATATCCGCGGCCGTCACGCCGAACTGTGGCAGTTCAGCGACGTGAGCTTTGCCGAAATGGCTCGCACCATGGGTGCGGAGGGTCTCCGCGTGCAAAAGCCCGGGGAGCTGGCCGGAGCGCTCGATGAAGCGTTCTCAGTCGATGGCCCCTGCGTGGTCGAAGTCATGACCGAAATGACCGCCACCGCCCCTCTGGCCTGGCTCGGCGAACGGCAGTAGCGCCCTGCATGCCCGCGTTAGCAATGGAGATTGGGCCAGTCCCCCCCACGCCGGCAGGGGTCGAGGCCAACTTCGCACGCTTCCAGGCCTTGCCGCACTACCCTTTCGCTTCGGTTCGTCAGACTCGCTGTCGCGGTCCCTCGCTAAACGCTCTCCAACTGCCAATTCAGCCCAGGGGTCGCGGGTTGGCGTCGGGGCCGCGTTGCGCCTTTGGAATCCGGGACACGACCGTGCGATGCTTTCCCGCAGCCGTGCGGTCAATCGAATCCACGAAAACAACCTGGACGTTCACGCCCCTCCCGAACGTGCGGCCGAAGCGGCATGCGATGCGTTTCCGCAGCCCCTCCCGTTCACATGTCGGGGTGACGACGCAGTTGATCCTGAAGCACGTGAGACTCTCCTGGATGACCCGATAGCGCCATATCTCCGTCTCGAACCTGATCAGGTCGTTCACGATGTGGGAGTGCATCTGTCGGCCGGAAGGCAGCACAATGAAATCGTCACAGCGCCCCTGGGGGAACGAGAGCAGAGGCAACGTGCGCCCGCAGGGACAGGGCTCCGGAAGTAATGAGGCCAGGTCGCCCAGCCGGTAGTTGAGCAGAACAGTCCCACGGTTCACGAGATTGGAGACGACGACCTCACCGGTCTCGCCCGGCGGCAACGCATGGCCCGCCGCGTCCACGATGCGTACCGGATAGACGTCGATATTCAGGTGGAGGCCCGCGTGCCGCTCGCATTCGAAACCGATCTGGTCGGCCTCAATGGTCTGATAGGCGCTCAGGACATGGATGCCGAAGTCATCCTGGACGAGGCGTCGTACCGAATCCGAGAGACCGTCGGCCCCGTAGCATATGGTTCTCGGGAGGCGCCAGCGTCGGCGCGCCTCCCGCAGGTAGGGGAAGAGCAACGCGAGGTAGGAGCCGTAGGTGGACAGAACGTCGGGCCTGAATGCGTCGATCAGCTCGGCATTCTTCTCAGGGGGGTCCAGAACTGAAAGACGCTGCTGTCGGGCGGGCACGTTCGTCGGGACCAGACTGTGTGCGCGCAGGAACCGCTGGGTGTCGGCGACGGAGCTGACGGGCGCGATTATGACGGTCTCTCGATAGCCGCACCGTTTCCCGGCCAGTTTCGCAGCGATCGACCGCACGCGTTCGGCGCAGGCGACGCTCTGGAAAAGAGCCCGCACGTCCTGGCAAACGGTCACCGGCAGCCCCGTGCTGCCTGAGGAGCGCAGCCGCAAGCAGCGGCCAGGATCGAGCACTTCCGACATGAACCGCTCGGGACCACGCTGAAGCTGCTCGCGTTCCAGCAGGGGCAATTGCGCCAGGTCCTCGGCGCACCGGAAATGTTCCGGTCGCAAACCGAGCCTAGCCATCGTCTCCTTGTAGTACGGCACGTGCAAGCACGCATGAGCCACTATGCGGCGGACCCGGCATGCCTGGTCGCGGCGGATGTCTTCGGGCGGCTTGAACGCATAGCGCGCCTGCCCCCACACATGGCAGGCCAGCCAAGCGGTGTCCAGGAGCCTTTGCGCGATCATGATAACACCGGTTCGGCAGCAAGAGAGCGGTCGAGGTCCCGCTATGCCACCCCTGACATCACCGAATGACGCCCGTCTGCCGCAGTGCGCCCAATGGCGCCGCCGAAGATGACTTCCACGCCGACGATACGCATTGGACGCAGCTTGGCCACGCCGCTGTAGCTGAAGAGCTGCGCACGTACCTGGCTGCCCCGTCGGCCGACGGAACTGGGGCCAACTCACCCGCGCCCCACAAAGGCGCCAGAAAGCAACGGCCGGCCGTTGCCCGTCGTCAGCGCACGCGGTATTGTGGTTCGAGGCCCTGGGCGATGCGGTTGAGATTCTCCAGGCACACTGCGGAGCGCCGGTGGACCGTTCCGAAGGACGTGCCGGCCACGTGAGGCAGGGCCATCAGGCCCTCGTGGCCAAATGCCGGAATCTCCTTGCCTGGGCGGTTGTCAGCGAAGACGTCGGAACCGACGCCGGCTATCCGTCCCTCCAGAAGGGCCGCGTTCAGCGCGTCCTCGTCGACCAGCCCGGCACGGGCGACGTTGATTAGGCAGGCGGTCGGCTTCATCAGTTTTATCCGCCGCGCATCGATGAGGCCCCGCGTATCCGGAAGCAGCGGCAGATGCAGGGAGACGAAGTCAGCCTCCGCCACGGCCCTGTCCAGGTCATCCGGCGTGCCGACGAACTCGGGCCGCAGCTCGTCCAGGACCGCCTGCTCGATACTGCGCGGCTCGATGATAATCAGCCTCATGCCGAACGCCCGCGCTATGATGGCCAGCCTGCGCCCGCTGGCCCCGAAGCCGATGATGGCAAGAATCCTGCCCTCCAGCTCCTCGGTGAGCATGCGGCTGACCCGGCCCTCGGCCACATAGGCCTGGGCGTAACGGTAGCGCTTGACGAGCATGAGCATGAACATGATGGCGCTCTCGGCCAGTCCGGGCGAGGTGGTCGTGCCGGGGCAATGGCACACGGCTATGTCCCGGCCGTCCGCAATGCCGAGGTCCACGATGTCGTACCCGACGGTGATCATCTGCCAGAGCTTCAGGTTCGGGCTCGCGTCGATGATCTCCGGGGTGGCGATGCGGCCGCCGTGGTCCAGCAGCGCGTCGACGTCGGCGAACTGGGGTTCGAGTGACTCCTGCGGATCGTACTCCGTGAGAACATGTTTCTCGCCGATCGTCTCGAAAAGAATGTCCCGCCAGACAAGGTCTGCCTCCGGCCAATGCAGGTAGATCGCCCTTACCTTTTCCATGGCTGCGCGTGTCCCTTCTATGCGGAGTTTCGGATCAGGATAATCCCCGTGTCGCCGCGCTAATCTCCCGGATCTCAGCGGCAACGCGTCTGGCGTGCCGGGACAGGGTGATCCAATCGCCGTCCACAACGATCCAGGAAATCCCCATCGCCAGCCAGCGTTTTATGCCCTCGGCATCGTAGCCCGCCGCGTGCCCGGTAGGAACCCCTCGCCCGATGGCGGCCCTGTAGACAGCTTCGACCGCCGCCACGACATCCGGATGCCCCGGCCGCCCTCCCAGACCCATCGTGAACGACATGTCGGCGGGACCCGTAACTATGCTGTCCACCCCCGGCACGTCGAGGATGGCATCGATCTCTTTGACGGCGTCGACGTGTTCGATCTGGAGGATCACCATGACGTCCCGACTGACGGCGTCAATGTAGTCCGGCGGACTGACCTCGCCGAACCTGACGCCGCGTGAAGGGCCGTAGCCCCTGACCCCGCGCGGAGGGTACCGGCAGCTCGCCACGGCCCGCTCGGCATCCTCGGCACTGCTGATGCGGGGGACGATTATGCCGGCAGGGTGCAGCTCAAGGTACGGCTTGACGACGACGGGATCGTTGGAGGGGACCCGGACGAATGCCGCCGCCCCCGCGCCCCTGGCGGCACGAACGTGATTTAGCACGTCGGACAAACTCATCGCCGAATGCTCGCAGTCGAGCCACACGAAGTCGTACCCGGCTTCGCCGAAGAGTTCGCTTACCGTAGCGTCCGTCAGGGCGACGACCGTGCCAACGCACAACTCCCCCTGGGCCCATTTCCTTCGGATCCTCTCGACGTGATTCATGATGCCACTCCGTTCCCTTGGGCAGACGTTCCCACTCCCGCTCCCTCAACACGCTCCGCCGAAGAACGGACCGTCATGATAACCGAACTGCTCCCAGAATGAACGCGGGTAGGGATGAGGCAGCTCGCTGACGTGTCGCAGTGACTCGACATGCTCCGCTTCCCGCTTCTTGTGCCAGTTGTTATGATAAGATTGGGTAGGGTCGCCGTGCCAAACGATGCCGCCCCCACTGCTGCCGGGCAGCCTACGGCGCCCGGGGGATGAGACGAAGTATTGCGGAGTTCTGCGGCAAAGTGTAGCAT
>CAZHPE010000137.1:0-7883 GCA_964534775.1 uncultured candidatus Brocadiaceae bacterium | reverse complement strand
GCCATGATGCCGCACAGAGTGACGGGGCTGCGGCCGAACTCGCCAGCCCGAAGGCTGGCCTCGTCCAGCAATTGCCCCAGGAGCCTCGCCACGCGTTCGGGCGTAGGCGGAATGCCCGCGAGGTCGAGTCGGCCCAGGGCATCAACCGTCCTGAGCACCTCCCTGCGGCCAGCATCCACCAGGTGGGTGTACCGGACGGTCAGCTCCGCCAGCCGCCGCGCCGTCCCCGACCACGTGCCGGCGGCGGTGAGCGATCGCACAGTCTGAAAGAACTCATCCAGTACCCCGCACGCCAGCCGGCACTGCTCGGCCTCGAGGCGCAAGGCCGCAGCCTCGGGCGGGTGGTCCGAACGCCCCGCCTCGGCCATGCGCGAAGCGGCCAGCCTGGCCAGGCGCGACGTCCACTCGTCCCACCCGCGGACGATGCCCGCCCGGCGGCTCAGGCCGTCCAGCGCCGTGGGGCTCAGGCCCTCGGGCCACGGCAGTTCGGCATCGCCCAGCAGGGCAACGACGTTCGAGCGCTCCGCTCGGCTCGCCGCCAGTTCCACCAGCCCCAATAGAACGCGCCCGGGAATCGTGCGGGACAGGGGCGTCCCTTCGTGCACATAAGAAGGGAATCCTGCTCGGTCGAGCGACTCCTTGACCTCCCCGGTGACATCGGGCGGCCATCGGCACAGAACGGCAGCGGTCGGCGCCCGCGACTCGTCGGTCGCCCCGTAGAGGCGCAGCAGTTCGCGGGCCATCTCCTCTGCCTCGGCCACCTCGCCGGGACAGCTCAGCACTTGCACGGACCCGTCGAAGACCGCCGTCCCGCGCCCTGCCCCCCGCTCATGCGCGCCCGCCGGTCGCCAGACCGACCTCAACCGGTGCAGGTCGCTTGGAACACCTTCCTCCTGCCCCAGGCAGTCCACGCGCTCGACTCCAAGCAGCGACTTCAGCCATTCGACGGTGGGTGCGGCGTACTCGAACCCAGTCGCCGGCCTGCCGCCTTCCTCGTGCCAAAGCAGAAAGGCCCGTGCCACGTCGGCGGACCCCAGGACTGCTGCAACCAGGCGCTGCTGAAGGGGTGTCAGGTCATAGAAGGCGTAGAGGAAGAGCACGTGCGGCGCAGCGGCCTCGGGGCAGCACGTCGCGCGGCGCAGCAGGTCCTCGTCATCGAACAGGCGCGCATCGCGTTTGAACTCCTGGAACTCGCGCCAGAGCGCTGCCAGCTCCGCGAGTCTCCCATCCCCGTGGGTTCTGTCAGAGGTCCGCTCCCCGGCGGCTCTCTCCAGGGCACCCGGCGTCCAAAGGCCGTTGGCCAGCAGCCGGATGGCCCGTACAACGGCGCCCGCGCTGCCGGGGAACCCGCGCACGGCCGCCAAGCCGGCCCCATCGTCCATTGCGGCCAACGCTCGTTCGACAACCAGTTGGGCCGCTCCCGCCAGCAAAGGCCGCAGGCCCGCCTCCGCCAGTGAAGGGCCCGCCAGTTCCCTGGCAGCATCCCGCAGTGTCAGGAACTTCACCCCTGCCACCCCGCACCCCCGAGCACCCGCCGCCCGCATGAGCTGTAGCGCCATCAGGTTGGTTGGCACGAGCACCCAAACGCGGCGGCCAAGGTCGCAGGCATGGCGGGTCAGTTCCCTGACAGCCTCATCCTGTAGCCGCTGAAAGGACAAGGTGCCCGCTATTCGGGCAGAAATCATAGTCAAGCGTCCCTCCGCGGGCACAGACTCTTTCTGGGCCAAAAGAACGGGCCACGGAGATCATACTACCCCGTGACCCGCCCAAGACTCTTGCACAGTCGGGCACCCCCATCACGGGGCGCCCGATCGCGTCGCAGCCTACCTCTTGTCCCCATCCTCGGCATGTTGCAGCTTGCCCGAGAATCGGTAGGCGTTGTCGTCGTAAATATCGATGCAGACCAGGCCCATCACGAAGTCAAAGATCTGCGACGGGTCGATCCCCACGCGGAAGTTGAACCCGGAGTGGAGGATGAAGGGCTCGGGAATGGCGACTTCCAGACTGATGACCTCCCAGTCCTGCCACCCCCTGTGCAGGAACCGCAGAGGACGGCTCTTATCGAAGATCAGCTCTTTGGCAGGGCGGCGGAAGATCGGGTCGCGGAGTCCGCGCATGTGCTCGCGCCAGCCGTCCATCTGGTTCTCTTCGGTCTTATACGCGTTGCCCATGATCACGTGCTGCTTCACCTTGATGTGGTGCAGCGGCCCGAGTCCGAACTTGGTGCGCACGTCCACCACAGCGCCCGCCGCCCGGCGGTCTATTTCCAGGTCGGCGCTGCCCTTGAACAGGGCCCCGAAGTGCAGGAACTCCGTGAGTTCGACATATGCCCCGATTGACGGGGGCAGGAACCCTACCGCCTTGTTTCCATCCGCGGTCGGGGCGACGGCCGGAGTGTAGCCCACGCCCAGGATGAGGCAGTCCATGGCGTCGTCCCGCACGTTCTTCAAGTACCCGCACCCGGACGCGCCCAAAAGCCCAATGCCGACCAGAGCCAGAAGCAGGCCCGCTCGAGACCGTCGATACGATGCCGACATTTCCTTCCTCCCAATCCTTGCCGCATGAACGCACCACCGCCGGGACAAGACGCCCGGCCGGACGGCGCACACGACAGTATCGTAGACTCCCAAGCCCGTGAGTCAAGGGCTATTACGCACATCGGCCATTATACTAATCCAGCGACAGGGACAATATCAAACGATTTCTCGCGGAGCAGCACCCTCGGGGGCCCCCACGAGCTTGACCGTGGCAGTGCGATTGGCTACAATCGGCCATCCGCCGACGAATCCTCGCAGTCCTCCGCGTCGTCGCCCCGCGGGCCCATAGCTCAACGGCAGAGCAGCGGACTCATAATCCGTTGGTTACAGGTTCAAATCCTGTTGGGCCCACCACCTCCTGATAGCGCCAAAAGGCCTCTATGGCCTTCTCGCGCACGTCTACGCACTTCCCGCCACAGCAGCCCCGCCTCAGCAGTGTTGCTTTCTGCCGCTTTCTGCTTGGCTTTCGGGTATAAAGGGCGTACATTATCGCCACTATAGCCGTCTGGCAGACCTAAGTGCTTAGCAAGCCGCCAGTTATCTGGTGAGGGCGGTGGGGATCGAACCCACGACCTACGGATTAAAAGTCCGTTGCTCTACCTAGCTGAGCTACACCCTCACGGTGCCGAGTTTAGTGCATGCCGAACCCGGATTCAAGTTGGCCTGACCCCGGCAAGCCGCGGTGCCTACTGGAGCGGCCGGGACCGGGTGGCTCAAGACCTCTGGCTCACAAGCTCTGGGCCACGGGTCAAAGTGGGAGCGCACAGGTGTAGTCTCAGGGCGAGCATGCCGCCCCTCCCGCCTTCAGGCCCTGAAGCACCGCACAAGGTGCCCCGGACTCACCTCGTGCATCTCGGGAACGCGCTGCCGGCACCGGTTTTCCACCAGCGGGCAGCGAGGATGGAAGGGACAGGCGGCCTGCGGGGCTGCGGGCGAGGTGGCGGCGCCTGCCGCCTGCCGTTTCCGCGTGCGTCTCTCCGGGTCCGGGCAGGGTATTGCGGAGAGCAGGAGCTTCGTATACGGATGGGCCGGTGAGCGGTAAAGCTCGTCCCTGGGGGCGCTTTCAACGGCCTGCCCCATGTACATGACCATAACGTCGTGCGCTATATGCTCCACTACGCCCAGGTCGTGGGAGATGAACAGGTAAGAGATGTTCTTCTCCCGCTGCAGGTCGACCAGCAGGTTGATGATCTGGGCCTGGATGGATACGTCGAGGGCGGAGACCGGCTCGTCGCATACGATGAAGTCCGGATTCAAGGCCAGTGCCCGGGCGATGCCGATGCGCTGGCGTTGACCGCCGGAGAACTCATGCGGATAGTGATTCACGTGGGCGGGCGAGAGCCCAACGCGTTCGAGCAGCTCACCAACCATTACCCGACGGCGGGGGCCGCTGCTCACGCGATGCACCGAGAGGGCCTCGCCGACGAGGGACTCGACCGTCATTCTGGGGTCCAGTGAACCGTAGGGGTCTTGGAATATCATCTGCATGCGCCGGCGCAGGGGGCGCATCCGCCCCCCCCTGAGAGCGTGCACAGCTATGCCGTCGAACAGTATATCCCCGCCGGTGGGTTTCAGAAGCCTTAGCAGCGTCCGCCCTGCGGTCGTCTTGCCGCAGCCGCTCTCGCCCACGAGGCCCAGCGTTCTGCCCCGGCGCACCGCGAAGGACAGGCCGTTAACAGCCTTCACGTATCCCGCCGTGAGCCTCAGGACACCTTTGCGCACGGGGAAGTACTTCTTCAGGTCCCGCACTTGCAGGAGAATGTCTTCGCCGCCATCAGACATAGGCTGATCTTTCCGCGTTCAGCGAAGCGATGAAATCGCGTTCAGTGTCAGTGACGGCGAGTTTTTCCCGCAAGGGATTCCCGTCGTCCCAGTATCCGTCAAGACGGATGCATGCCGCACGATGCCCCGGCTTGACCTTCCGGAGCTCGGGCTCGATAGAAGCGCAGTCCGGGGCCGCCATGTAGCAGCGGGGATGGAAACGGCAGCCGGTCGGGAACCTGCGCGGATCGGGCACCTGGCCCGGGATGACCTTTAGCTTCTCCTGCCGCGAGCCAATCGAGGGCAGGGACTTCAGAAGGCTCACCATGTACGGATGAAGCGGTTCGCGGAAGACGGGTTTGACGCCCGCCAACTCTACGATTCGCCCGGCGTACATCACCGCAACGTTGTCGGCCACCTCGGCCACGACCCCAAGGTCATGCGTTATGAGAAGTACGGACATTCCCATCTCCAACTGCAACTCCCGGAGCAGCTCGAGTATCTGAGCCTGGATCGTCACGTCCAGCGCGGTCGTCGGCTCGTCAGCGATGAGCAGGGACGGCGTGCAGGCAAGCGCCATTCCGATCATCACGCGCTGTTGCATCCCTCCGGACATCTGGTGCGGATAGTTGTCGAAGAGCCGGCCAGATTCAGGAATCCTCACCTTCTCCAGCATCTCAAGCGCCATCCCCCGCGCCTTCTTCCGAGAGGCGCCTAGGTGCGCGATAACTGCCTCCGCAATCTGATAGCCCACCGTGAAGACGGGGTTGAGGGAAGTCGTCGGCTCCTGGAAGACCATAGCGATCTGTCTGCCCCGGATGCCGCGCATGGCTTTGTCAGGAACGCCGAGCAGGTCCTGCCCTCCGAACTCGACCCGGCCGGCGACGGTTCTGCCGGACGGCGGCACCAGGCGCAGGATGGACAGCGCGGTCATTGTCTTGCCGCAGCCCGATTCGCCCACAATGCAGAACGTCTCCCCGCGGCGGACGTCGAAGCTGACGCCGTCCACCGCTCGGGCCACGCCTTGCTCCGTATGGAAGTGCGTCGCCAGATTCCGGACTCTTAGAAGCGGCTCCTGTGCTCGCTCGGTCATTCACCCGGTCCTGAGCTTGGGGTCCAACGCGTCTCTGAGCGCATCGCCGAAAACATTGAAAACCAGAACCAGAAGGAACAGCGCCCCCGCCGCGCCGCCCAACTGCCACCAGACGCTGGGGTCCCGCGAGAGTTCCATCTTTGCTTCGCTGATCATCGTCCCCCACGACATGGTCGTCGGCTTGACGCCGATGCCGATATAGCTCAGCACGGCCTCCGACATCACGATGCCGCTGAAGCCCAGCGTGAAGGTTATGATGACTATGTGGAAGAGGTTCGGCAGAATGTGGCGGAGGATTATCCGGGGCCGGCTCGCCCCCAGGGCGCGCGCGGCAAGGACGTAGTCGGCTTCCCGCAGCTTCAGGGTCTCCCCGCGGACCAGGCGGCACAGGCCAACCCAACTCGTGACGCCCAGGGCGATGCAGAGCTGGGGCAAGCCCCTGCCCATGACAGACATCAACGCGATCAGCAGCAGGATGCCGGGAATGCAGGCCAGAGTCGAATAGATGTAAACGATGATGTCATCCACTACGCCGCCAAAATAGCCGGCGATGATGCCGAAAAGAAGTCCCAGAGGGATATAGATGATTGCGGCAAGGCCTCCGAGGATGACGGCGGTCCGAATGCCCTTCACTGCCTTATAGAGGACGTCGACGCCCTGGATGTCGGTTCCCAGCAGATGCCGGCGCGCTCCGGGCTGGGAGTAGCTTTCGGTCTTTTCCGTCGGGCCGACCATCTTGCCGAAGGCCCAGTCGATCAGCGTGATCCTCCTCGTCGCAGCAGTCCCGCCCGCGTCCACCTTCGTCCATACGGGTATGAAGTCTATCAGGCCGACGGCAAGGTAGAAGGCGATGATGCCGAGGCAGAGCATCCCGATGCGGTTACGCTTCAGCTGGTGCCAGGCTTCGGCCCACAGCGTACGCGATTGGATTATGTTCTCATCGTTCATCATTGCAGCCTGACCCGAGGGTCGACCAGAGTGTAGCTTATGTCCGTCAGCAGGTTGCCGACCGCAAAGAGCAGCGCCCCCAGGTAGACCATGGCGGCCATCACCTGCGTATCGCCGTTGGCGACCGCTTCCACGGTCATGTTTCCCAGGCCAGGTATGCCGAAGAAGTTCTCCAGCAACAGCGAGCCCATGAAAAGGAATGGTATGGCGAGCACTGTCCGCGTCAGGACCGGTATCATCGCGTTCTTGAGCACGTGCTTGAATAATATGGGGACCTCACCGAGTCCCTTGGCCCGGGCCGTGCGCACATACTCCCGGCTGACCTCCTCCAGCAGGACGGTCCGGTAGAAACGAACATCCCCTCCGAGGCCCTTCATTACTCCGATCAGGACGGGCAGAAGCAGAAACGGCATGGCGTGAAAGCCGCTGGCGTAGCCGTAGATCGGGAACATCCTCATGTGCTGGGCAAGCAGGAACTGGCCGACGAGGATGTAAACCAGAATCGAAATGGACATGAAGCCGACGCATACGACGACAGCGCCAAGGTCGAGGTACGTGGCCCGGAAATACGCGACGCCGAGGGACAGACTGATGCCGACTGTCAGCCCGAGGACGAACATGGGCACGGTGAGCGTAAGCGACGGGATCATGCCCTGACGGATCTTCTTGCCGATGTCCTCGTGCGTCTTCTCCGAGCGGCCGAAGCGGAAGAGGAGAAGGCGTCCCATGTGATCGGCGAAACGCGTGTCCGTGAGGCGCTTCATGCCCTCGGCCGTGCGATTATAGAGGAGTCCCTTGTCCCAACCTCGGCTGAGGATCAGCTCCTGGATCTGTTCCTCATCGGCGTGCCTGCCCAACTCTCTGGCTGCCCGCTCCCTGGGGGAGAACACCACGTCGAAGAGTAGGAACGTCAGGATGCAGACTCCCAGCACGAGGGGAATCATGTAAAGCACCCGTCTGATGATGTAAGCGATCACTGCTGCGAATGCCCCACTGGAGATGTTCTCTTCAACATTGCAAGCACCACGAACGCGCAGGACACCACGCCGAAGGCGACGATCAGCGGCCGGTAATCCGGCCGGTTCCACTCGCGGCGCAGCTTCTCGCGCAGCGCCACGTCCACATCCCTGTACTTCAGGAACCCCCCCGTCATGGCATGCGCCTTGGCGTTGCGGACCCACTGGTGGCGGAGAATGTAGCTTACGGTATGCGTGCTGGGAATCCAGGGCGCATCCTCGACGAGCATGGCGACCATCCGCTGGATTATCTTCAGCCTCTCGGGCGTGTCGTCCAAGGCCTTCATCTGGTCGAAGAGACTGTTGAACTCCGGGTTGTCGTAGTTCGACGCGTTGGGTCCGGGCGCCTTGTTAGGACCGTAGAGGAGCTGCAGGAAGTTCTCGGGGTCCGGGTAGTCGAGAATCCAACCCAGGCGGAAGACCTGCAGTCGCCCTTCGTGAGTCTTGCGAAGGAACTCGGCCCAGGTGTTGGTGACGACCTTCACCCTGATTCCGATCCTGTCCATGTCGGTTGCGAACGCCAACGCG
>CAZHPE010000136.1:0-7996 GCA_964534775.1 uncultured candidatus Brocadiaceae bacterium | reverse complement strand
TCTTCGCCCGCCCCACGTGAAGGTCCAGGAGCATGAGGATGTCCTCGGCCATCTTGGCCGTGATCTCCTTGTCGGGGCTCTCTTTCCATCGCAGGAACTCGAGTCGCTGCCCCTTGTCGAAACCATCCCATGACTTCGACGCGAATGCAGCGAGTGTGACATGCGGGATGTGGAAGCAGCCGGGCGCGGTCTCCTTGCCGACGAGTGCGACCGTTTGGGAACCGCCCCTGAGCAGCGAGAGCGCACCCTGGAGCGAACCCCAACTGGGCTGATACTGTGCATGGTTCACCCGGGCCCGCAGGCCGGCCGCCTTGCCCAGTTCACCTACGTCCAGCGAGAAGTCCTGAACTGCGGTCCTCAAGGATTCGGCCGCCTCCTTCACCTCGTCGTCGGTGGCCATGGGCACGAGAAACAGGAACTCGCTCCCTCCGATGCGGCCCATAGTCCAACCCGCACGGAGCTTCCGCTCCAAGGCGCCGGGGAGTTCCTTCAGCACGGCATCGCCGACGCGGCGACCGTACTCGTTGTTGAGCTCGGCCAGATTGGTCAGCATGAGGTAGATGATATGAGCAGCGCGATCCTCAGAGCGCTCGGCGTACTGCTCCTTGCTCAACTCGATCATCAGGCCGTCCATGTTCGGCAAGCCTGTCAGCTGGTCCGAAAACTCCGGCGCTGCCGGACTTCCCAGCTCTTGGTTCCTGGACATGAACCGGCTGTGGCACAGGTAGAACAGCACCACCAGCGCGTAGGCACAGATGACCGCCGCGAAAAGCCTGATGCGCCAGCCCACGCCTGGGAAACGGTTCAAGAAGACTGCCTCCGCCACCACCAGGGCGACCAGCAGCAGCAGCGCTAGGAAAAGGGTCCTGTTGAGTACCCCACGCCGGGGCCGCGGCGGCTCGCGGGCCTGCGTTTCAGACGACGGAGGAGATGCCGCCACGGTCCTATGCCTCCCAATCTGCTCAGAAGCTCATGTCATGATGCCAAGCACGCTGCCGCCACATGGTGACAAATGTATGCGTTCTTGCCGCCCGATGTCAAGCCTTGTCTCGCAGCCCTTCCACGCGGATACCGGGCAGCAGGCGGGTTGCCGGACGGACGAGACGCCCCCTTGCGGAGCGCTTTGGAGTGCCCACATACCGAAGCGAAACACCCGCCCGCCCTACTGCCGGGCGGCATGTATGGCGGCGCCCAAGGCCGTCACGAACTCCCCGCGCGGAGGCACGGCGGCCTCGCAACCCAGCGCACGCCCCAGCGCACGACGCAGCGCCCGGCTGTGCGACGGCCCGCCGTCGAACATGACCGTCGGCCCCGCGCCCACCTGCCGCGCCAGCCCGGCCACACGGCCCGCCACTCCCTCGTAGAGCCCCGCGGCGACCTCCGCCCTGTCCCGTCCCTCGGCCAGGAGGCTGACCACTTCGGACTCTGCGAACACCGTGCAAGTGCTGCTGATCCGCGCGGGGTCCTGCGCCGCCACCGCCAGCTCGTCCATCGTGACCAGGTCCACGCCCATGACGCGCGCCATCATCCCCAGGAACCGCCCCGTGCCGGCCGCGCAGCGGTCGTTCATGGCGAACTGGTCCACCAGCCCGTCGTGCGCAAACGTGATGACCTTGCTGTCCTGGCCGCCCACGTCCACCACGGTCCTGAACGGATCGGGTTGCTCGTAAGGATGCGGGGGGGCGCCGAAGACATCCGCCAACTCATCCCAGTGTCGCCACATCCAGCCGGTGCCCAGGGCGTTGGCCATGATCTCGCTGACGCGGCCCGATGCGTCCTCGACCAAGTTCCGGCCGAATCCCGTTGCGCAGACTCCGTCCGGCCGTAGCCCGTTCACCTGCGGGCACTCCAGCACCCGGGCCAGCAGCCCGGCACACTGGGCCTTCAGGTCCGCCCCCGTGCCATCCGCCAACCAGGCCAGCGGGCGCCCGTCGGCCAAGACGAGAGCTTTCACCGCAGCACTGCCTGCGTCCACACCAACGGTAAGGGCCACCTCGCGCGCCTCCTTATTGCTCCGCCAGCAGCTCGCAGATCATCCCGCCAACCTCATCGCGCATTCCCAGCAGCAGCATCGCATCGTGCGTATGCCGCGCCGGATCGGGCGCAATCTCCTTACGCACCCTCTCCAGCAAGGCCAAGGCCCGCGCCTTGGACTCGCCGGCCTTGGCGTCGCGCGCCAGCTCCTCGAGCGTGCCGAGGTACTCGAAATCCTCGAAGCCCTTCCGGATCACCTCCCACCGGATCGAGGAGCAGATGGACTCCTCGCCCGGGTAGACCACGAACGGGTCGCCGGCCGGCAGGGGAACCTTGTCCTGGCAGTAGACGCTCGCGCCCGCCGCGTCGGTCCACGGCGAGACGCGCACCGGCACCGGGCATCCGCCCCAAGCCGACCAGTAGTCGTAGCCCCAGTGCAGGAACCCCTTCAGGTTCAGCGACCACGAGAGCCAGAAAATGATCCGGGAACGGATCGAGGCGTAGTCCAGGAAGCGGTTGGGGTAAATCCCCTGCGGCGCAAGGCAGACGTAGCTCCAGAGTTCCTGCGGCGCCTTAGCCGTCGAGGGCTCCGTGACCTCCTGGATCTGGGGCACCGTGATTTCGAGGTATTCTTCGAGCCCCGGCGTCATCACGGCGTCGATGCGCTGCACGCCCGGCAACCAGCGCTTCACGGCCTCGGAAAGTTTGATCCAGGAATCCTTGTTGCCGGGCAGCGGCTCGTCGGCGATATGCTGGACGTATCGGTCGCCGCAGCCCATGGCCGTCAGGCGCTCGCGACACGCCTTCAGGAACTCTTCGGCCATCGGCTCGAACCCCTCGTCCGACATGGCCTCGCGCGATGTGTCGATAGGCGCGCCGCCCTCGTCCTTCACGGGGAAGCGGACCAGGCCGAAATTGCTCTCCCATTCGCCGATGCGACCGCCGATGTGCCCGCCTTCTATCCAGGTCACACCCTCGCGGGCGAATGTCTTCACCCACCGGTCCAGGCGCGCGAAGTCGAAGCCCAGCGACCCGTCCCCCCGCCGCACCACGTCCACCAGCTCGCGGAACCGTGTTGCGATCATATCCTGGCGGTGGCGGCCCATGTCCCTCGCCACCTTCTCGATCCACGCCCAGTGTGCCTCCGACCAGGGTTCCAGGCGGTAGTGGTGGGCCTGCCTGGTCGGATGATGCCACTCGCTGTGACGCAACCGGTTCTCGCGCGGCAGCTCGAACGGCCAGACTTCGAGCGTCACGGAAACCTCGATCTCGGTCTTCTCGCCCGCCTTGTCCAACAGGTGAAGGCGAACCGAGCCACGGTACGTGCCCGCCCGCGCGTCGACCGGCACCCGCACGCTCACCCAGAGGGGCTGGGTCCTGCTGCCGAGGATTCGGATCGTGTCCTGCTCGAGGAATCCGTCCGGGAAGAATGCCGGCGCCTGGCGCAGGTAGGTGGCAGGGTCCGTGTTCTCCGGCGGGTTGTGGGTCACGTGGGTGTACCATTCCCAGTGGGCCTCCACGCATTCGCGGTCGATGCGCGCCGAGCCCTGCCCGGCCAGGTCGCTCAGCTCGAAAGAAGCGGACTTGATCTCCTTATCCGGAGGCACGCGCACCGCCACCTGCGCGTCTTCCACCTCCCCCCGCGCGGCGCGAAGATGTATCTCACAACCGGCGCGCGGAGGCCGCTCGGCGTCCATGAACACTTTATCCAGGCTGTGGGTGGTCCACGCAACAATATCACCTTGAGAGGCCATCACGCGGCTCCTTTCCGGGGTCTATGCGAACCGACTTACGTATCCGCGCATCGTCAGCAAACTATCGCTTACGGTTCGCATCAGTCGCCGCGTCATGTGCGGCCGCCCGCATGCGATTGTCCACCAGGGTTTCTTCACGCACTCTACTCGTCCACGAGTCTGACCTGGACGCTCTGGCGGCCCGACCAGCATCTCCTGGGAAAGACCAGCGCCCTGTTGACAAAGAGAAGATTCACAGGGAGCATTCCTTCAACCTGCTCCTTCTTGATCTCGAATCGTAATGTGAGGGGCTGGCCAGGCTTGATTTCAACAAGCGGCCCGACTTTTCGGTCGACAGGGATCGAAAGGTCAACGAGGTAGACGAAGCCTTTGCCGTCCTTCTTGCCCTGAAACGAGACGAATGTCTCGCGGCGAATCCGCACCGACTCCTGATCCGGACTGCTGAAGTGGGCGACGATGATGATACTGTCTTCCGTTTGTCCTTGAGCAACGGCCGAAAACTTCGCCTTGGACCGCTGAAGAGCACTTGTCTCTTTCAGGAAGTTCTCCAGCCGATCCTCGGGGAACGTCGGGAGGCATTCTGAGGCAATGAAAAGGTCCGGCGAATCCGCGTACGCTGTATGCCAGGGGACGTGAGCCTCAGGTGTCGGCGGTCGGCGCGTCTTCAGTCGGTTGAGAAACAGTATTCTGGTTTTTTCTCCCTGTAGTCTGGCCACCACCAAAAGGCCTCTGCGAAATCGAAGGTATCACCGGGTGAGAACTTACCTCTGATGCATTTGACGACCTCCGCGGTCGCTACCATTGGGCCATCAGCCAGGGTCCGGCTGTAGTCGGTTCGCAGGATCCTGGCAGCCACGATGACATCGGCCCTGTCCATGAGGTTGCCCAGAGTGGGTGGTGGCTTGGGAGCGCCTTATGACGCACATGCGGCAAGGAAAGGGAGAACCAAAATCGCAATGCACTCTGCGAATATGCTTTTCCCTTGCATTCTGTCCTCCAGGATGATTCTTGGCGAATTACGGAAGTCACCAGCACCGGACGACCGTGTGGGCGGCCTCCGCCAGGCCCGACTGTCAGGGCTCCCTCTTCTGGTGCCTGCGGGCCGAGGGTCCTCAGCGGCTTGCCGAGCAGCATGACAGCGTTTCCGAACCAGGTGAACGCCTCGACAACCCCCTCCGCCGGGACTGCCGTCTGCTTCGCCTTCCGCCGTCGTCTCGAAGGCCGGATACTCGTGGTTTCCGTCCACGGCGGTGACAGCCAAGCTCAGCGTGCCCAAGAAACGTGAACGGTCCGGATTGTCGTCAAGGGCCTCGGCGTCCACCTTGACGCGCAGTGTGGCTTTCAGCTTCTGCGGCATCTTCAGCTCGGCCGACATTTCCCCGGGCAAATCGGGCGTCAGATCGGCCCGCATGTCGATCTTGGCCGGCCCGGGAACTCGCGGTCCCGGAGAAGCAGAAGAAGGGCACTTTCGGGGCATCGTCGTGCACGACGCAAGGGCCAACGAACACGCCACAGCTATAAGTGGCAGTACACGTAACTGGATCATGCTCTCATACCCCAACAGCCGCCCAGGTTCGAGCAAGCGGACGGGTTACGACATGCTCGAGGACTGCCGAGGCGCCTACTCGACGGTGATCACGATCTTGCCGCTGCCCACGTCCCCGCGCCCGTCGGTGGCGACGAACACAAAGACGTGCTCGCCCTCTTCCAGCGACTCGGTGCGGTATGTGAACTTCTCAGCGCCCGAGTCGAAGAGGCCGTCGGCCGGGAATACCGGCACCCAGGCGTCGGCATTGTGGCTGACCTTCAGATCGGTGATCGTGCTGTAGCCGTCGCGCGCGAGGCCGCTGATGACGTGCTCTCCGTCCCCCACGATCCTCGACTTGAGGTCGGCGAGTTCAGGCCGCCGGTTGTCGATGACAAACGGCTGGCTGACCTGCTCATCCTGGAGGGCCTCCCCGGCCGGACGCGCAAGGCGGTCGCTCGCCACCACGCGCAGCAGGTAATGCCCGTCGGGAACCCGCGCGGTGTCCCATTCGAAGCGCGGGCCCGCCGCAATCTTCTCCTTCAGCACCTTCCACGCCTTCTCTTCCACCCCTCGGTAGTAGAGGTCGAAGACGAGCCGATCCCCGTTCGGGTCGGCGGTCTTCCAGGTGATCTTGCGTTTGGTGGCCGGGGCTTTCGGCGGCGTGGGCCCGGCGGGCCGCTCGCTCCCTCCGGTGGCCGCACCGTCCAAGCTGAGCTCCGTAATGAGCGGCGGCCGGTTCACCTGGCGGTAGCTGACCGAGAGCTCGATCAGCGCCGGGCTGGCGCCGGCGTCCCTGGTCTGGAGGGTGCACCTGACCTGCGCGAAACGGCCCATCGGCACCTTCAAGGCCGCGCCGTCGGTCCTGCTCGTCGGCGGCGACCACCACTCGCTCCAGTTCCCGTCCGGCTCGCGCGAGTTGCCGGTGCGCACGCTCACCTCCAGGTCCGTGCGCGAGGGCTGGACCGCCTTCCACCATACCCGGCCCCAACGCGAGACGTATCCCGCATCGAACGCCTTGCTCACGAACTTGCCTTCCGGGCGGTGGGCCGCGCCGACGCGCCACAACCCGCCACCGCTGGAGGTGCCCAGCACCACCTGCCCCGAGGCATCGGCTGCGAGGGCCGAGACGTGCGTGGCGTCCAAATCGATCACAACCCGAGCGCTGCCGGCCCGCTGGCTGGCAGCCACGAACCGCCCGCGAACCCCCGTGCCGGCCAGGAGCTGACCGTCTTCTTTCAGCACGATGCTCAGCATCAGCGTTCCCGGTATCCTCGTCAGCCGGAGTGCCGCGCCGTTCGGCTCGATCCGATAGATACTGTTCGCACCGGGCGGCGCCGACGGCAATCCCGGCCCCCCCGCCGCATTCCGTTCGGCCGATGTGGGGCGAGGCCCCCCGCTGTTCGGCCCCCCGCGGGATGGAGGTGATGACGCCCCGGATGCGCCTCCCGTCTGGGCCGTTCCGGCATACAGCGCGCCGTCCGGCGCCAGCAGCAGGCAGCGCACCTCCGTTTCCTCCGCATCGTAGAGCACGCTAGCCTTGCCGTCCGCCGCGACGCGGTAGATGAGCCCATCCGGCGCGGTGCCCACGAATATGGCATCGCCCTTCGGGTCCACGGCCATGCACATCAGGTGCTTCTGCGAGGCTTTGAAAAGTTCCTTGACCTCCCCCCTGGCGCTGAGCTTCAGCAACCGCCCGTTCGGGCCCGTGGCGCAGTAGATCTCGCCCTTTGCGCCTATGGCCATTTCCCAGACGTAGCTCTCGCCAAGCTCCTTGAACACCGTCACCTTGCCCCTGGCATCGATCCGGTAGATGATGCCCCTGGGAGCGGTGGCGGCGAGGACGGAGCCGTCCTTCAGCAGCAGCACGCTCATCACGTGCTTCTCGCTGGTGCGATGAAGCTCCTTAAACCCCTTATCGGTCAGCACGCCGACCGTCGCCGGCGCGCCGGTGCCCACGTAGACCTTGCCTTTGGCGCCGACCTCGATGTCCCAGACGTAGTTGGCCTTAAGGCCTTCGATCTGCTCCAGCACCGGGCCGAGTTCCAGCTCCCCGGTAGGGCGAATCGAGACCCCGTCCAGCTTGCCCTGGGAAAAATCCTTCGAGCCGCCCATAGTCCACGTCTTGCCCACTGCGGCGCCGGCGATAAGCAACTGCGCCACCACCACCGCCACGCCAAGGATCAGCTTTCCTCTCCTCATCGTGCCCTCCGCTCTTGCTCTCTAATCCACACCCGGGACCGTCATGCCTATGTTCGGGTCCGCCACCAGCAGGCTGGTCTCCACCGCGCCCTGTATCACAAGCGAGGTGGCCACAAGCGTCTTTACGTCCTGCGTCAGGGGCATCGTCGCGCCGATCTGAGCGCCGACGGTCAGCATGCTGAACGCCGAGTCCGGCAGGTCCGGCATCGGCTCGCCTTCATAGCGCAGCCCCTGGCGCGCGAACGATGCGCGCACGTGCAGGCCCCTGCCGTCCGGAAGGCTCTCCAGGACACGTATCACGCCCTCGAGGTCCCTCGGGGCCGTGAAACCCGGGTCCCCGGCCAACTCGAACATCAGGCTCGTCCAGCCGTCGCAGACCACTATCCGTATCAGGCTTCCCGGCCGCGCGTCCTCCGGGACATGTATCTGGATACTGCGCACGCTCTCGGGCCCCTGGAACTCCTTGAGCCTCACCAGAAGCTCCACCGTCCCCCCGGGCGCCACCTCGCGCCGGGGAATGGTGAGCCCCTCGATGAATGCT
>CAZHPE010000135.1:0-8146 GCA_964534775.1 uncultured candidatus Brocadiaceae bacterium | reverse complement strand
AGGGAGAGGGGTTCGGGGAGAGGGTGGTGGTCCGGCGCGCCGGAAACCTGGTAGAGCACGCCACCGACGAGGCTGTGCTCCTCGAGAGCCTTGCTGAAGTCCTCGAAGCCCACGCTGACGACCAGCGGCATGTCGGCAGTGCGTTGCCTGAGCTCGCCCAGAACGTCAAAAGCCACCGGGTAGCCCCTGTCGTCCCCCAGGTAGATTGCCTTCAGGCCCTTGACGCTCGAGACCGCTTCAAGCAGGTGCCGGCCGTTACCGTGAATATGCAGCACCCCGCCGTCGAAATGCGAGAAGGTTCCCTCCAGGACATCGCGCCCCCAGCGCTCGAAGTAATCGACGCTCGTCATGTGGAAGGGGTCCACGCTCTCGGAGATAATCCGCCCGGGCATCCACTCGACCATGTTGCTGCAAGTGCCGCCTTCTATGAGGGGCGCCTTCGAGAAGAACGCGCTCTGCACGCGCAGGTTCAGCTCCAGCGCGAACTTCACCGCGCGGCCGATCATCTGCGGCCGCTCGATCAGGTCCATGTAGGCCTTGGTCGCCCCGAAAAGCTCGAAAACGAAGTTGAGCCCGTCGATGAGTATGAAGTGGCTCATGCCGAACTTCCCGTGCGAACCCTCGGCAAACACATCGAGCTGGCGAACGTAACGGCGCCACCATTCGCACTCCGGGTCGAAGGCCAGGCGGTCGAACTCCGACCAGTCCTCCAGTATCGGCGCGACCATGGAAGAGATCCAGCCGATGCTCGAGTCGCACAGGAACCGCGCGGCGCCGCCGACCAGACCGCCGTACAGCCCCTGGTCCATCTCGCTGAGGTAGGCGCTGGGGACCGAGTCGTCGCGTATGACCGACCGCTCGCCGAGGTAGGCGTCCCAGAACCGGATGCGCTCGCGCGGGTCGGGGTACTCGCAGAACCCGCCCTCGTGCGTCCCGGCAAACTCATCCAGCGTCCTGCTGGGCAGCTTCATCAGCGCCAGCACGGTCTCCTGCGACCGCTCCACGTAGAGGCGACGCAGCCTGTCAAGGACCTCGTTCAGGTCCGGGCAATACCGCAACGCTCCATCCATTACCGAACTCCTTCCGCTTGGCCGTGGCCCACCGCGCAGGAGCCTACCGTCTCCGGCCGCATGCTGCAACAGAAAGCGGGGGAGCCGCAGACACTCAGCATCGCTGGCAACAGAGGTTGAAGTTCCACAGAAGATTCTGGCGGGTCGCAGGGGGTTGTGGTACAATGCCACGGAAGCACCAGGCGGCCGGCGAGAGCGCCGCCGCGCGCGAAGCTTTCAGCAAGTCCGAACATTGACCGCTGTGTAAGAAGGAGCCTATCGGCCTGTTGGAAATCGCCATCAGCAGGCTTGGTGCAGGTCAATAGGCCCTGAGGCGCACGAACTCCGTGCCTGAGAAGCGCGCTTGGGCACGACATCCGGTCCTTCGTAGCCGGGCCGTCCTCCGCAGTTTCATCCTTCGCAGTAGCTCTGCTACGGAGAATTGAAACTCTGCTACGGAGGGTGGAAGCGGCTGCTTCGTCGGAGTCGGCTGCCGTGCCCACGCAACTTTTAACAGGCAGCTATGGGTGCTACGGCGACCGAGTCTTGCCCGTGTCCGGGGGCGCTGTGGAACCCGCGGACAAGCTTCACGGCTTGGTCTGTGGCGTACCGGTAATTGTGATGCGGGGACCAACACTTGTCAGACTGACGATTGCTGGGAGATTTCCGGCACGCTTGCCGGCAGTATCAAAGCTGCGGCGCCCGTTGCGGTCGGAAGGGACTATTTTCGGGTTGACTTTTGGCCCGCGTTGTGGATAGAGTATAGGTACTCGTCGGGTACGATAGCTTGGTCCATGAGCAGGACAGTTGTAAGGGCTGCCTGCACTGGGCTGGCATTCGGTGGCAATCCATTGGCCTGTGACGAGGGATGCCGTACGGTGTGTGCGGCCGTCGATGCTGTTTTTTATGGAGGTGGTGCTATGCGTAGAGCCTTGTCGACCGTTTTGCTTTCGGCGATGATGGTAGTGTTTGTCGGTTGCACGACTTACACTCACGTTGCTCCAGCCAATGGCGTGGGGCTGTCGGACACGATCGACACTGACGTGATCGGGCCGGCACAGGGCTCCTCTTCAGGGGCTGTGTTGTTCGGGCTCATTTCCATTGGCGGGGAGAGTAAAAGCGGCGTCGTGGCCGGCTCCAGACCGCAGTTGAATCCGGTGCTTAAGGCGGCGATCTACAATGCGATCGATAGCGTGCCCGGTGCGGACGCGCTGATCGCCCCGAGATGGAGCATCGAGTCGACGAACTATCCCCTCAGCTTCATCTACTGTAAGGTGACAGCTACTGTCAAGGGCAAGGCGGTTCGGTTCAATGTCTCTGAATAGGGTGAGGGGAACGGGACGTTTTGGTTTCCCTCAGCTTCGCATGTAGCTATGCAGGGCAGGGGAGGCGCTGCATAGGCCTCCCCTGCACATTCTTCCGGATCGATCTTGCCGTCTCATTCCGCCGAAAAGCCCCCCCCTTCTGGTCTTCCACACCCAAGAGGGAAGGCCGTAGCGCAACAACTTGCAGACCAACTTCAGGCGCATCGTGGCGAGGGCTGGAATCAGGTATTGCTCCCTCCACGATCTGCGCCGGACTTTCATCACCCACTTGGCGATACAGACCACGCAGAAGTACTACACCAACACCTTGCCCGACGCGCTTCGATCTGCGCAGGGCAGATCGCCGTTCGGCGAGACCATCAGGGCGATTCCCGTATCAGATTCGTATCACGCGCCCAAGGAGCGGCGCATAGAAGAAACGGCACGCATCACAAATCTAATACGTGCCGCAAGTTAGCTGGCGAGGCCGAAGGGACTCGAACCCTCAACCTTCGGATCGACAGTCCGATGCTCTAACCAGTTGAGCTACGGCCCCGCGCCTGCTTTCTGGTTACTTTATATCGCCCCAGGGAAATCCTGTCAAGTTCAGCCGAAGCGCAGTTCCATCCCGCGCTCCCATCGCATAGAATGCTGACTGGCATCAGGATGTCGGCAGATTGTTCGGCAGGAGGCCAGGATGCGCTCTCGGATCAAGGCGGTCGTGTTTGACCTGGACGATACGCTGTTCGATTGTACGGGCTCGCTGGTTGGGGCCTCGCGCCTGCGAGCGGCAGGGGCGCTTGTCGAGGCCGGGGTGCCGATGTCGGCCGACGATGCGGTCCGGCTCCAACAGGAGTTGGCCGAGATGTACGGCCCGTACTTCATGGTCTTCGACGAAATAGGGCGTCGCTATGGGCTGGACAATGGTGCCCTGGAGGCGGCTTACCGGGCCTATAACAGCGATGAGGTCGGCGAGATTGCTCCCTTCCCCGATGTCGTACCGACGCTCCGGATGCTGCGTCGGCAGGGCATTCTGTGCCTGCTGCTCACGGTCGGCCATCACGGTCGCCAGGCCGCCAAGCTGAAGAAGCTGGGGCTGGTGCCGGAGTTCGATGAGGTGCGGGTCAACGATCTGGATCGGGGCGCCCTATTGGGCGAGTGCCTGCGGTACTTCCTGCGCAAGTTCAACCTGCATCCGGCCGAAATGCTGATAGTCGGGGACCGGCTGGGGGGGGAGATCCGCTCGGGCAACGAGTTGGGTACGGCCACGGCCCAGATGTTGCACGGGCGTTTTAGGCTTGCGGAGCCGCGCGATCGGTTCGAGACCCCCGACTACCGCATCACGCGCATCTTCCAGGTCCCCACCATCCTTCGGCTGGCGGATATGGGGAAGATGCCGGAGAACCTGCACATCGTGGCCGTGGGCGGCGGCACCGGTCTGCCCATTGTGCTCACCGGGTGCAAGGCCTATAGCCGGAACCTGACCGCCGTGGTCACCGTCACCGATAGCGGCCGCTGCTCCGGGAGGCTGCGCGAGGGGTTGCATATGCTCGCTCCGGGCGATGCGCGCAATTGTCTGGTGGCCCTCAGCGAGCCAGGGCAGCAGGAGCGCCTGCTGAACGAGCTGTTCCAGTACCGCTTCAGGCTGGGCGAGTTCCAGGGCATGAGCGTGGGCAACATGATCATCGCGGCCATGACCGACATGTGCGGCAGCTTCGAGAGCGGCATCAAGTCGATCAGTCGCTTGCTGAACATCCGCGGCAAGGTGCTCCCCAGTGCCGTCACCGATTGCCACGTTTGCGCGCAGCTCAAAGACGGCACCGTCCTGGAGCGCGAGGCCAACGTACGCTCCCTCGACAAGCCCGGCATCAGGCGCGTCTTCCTCAGGCCGGAAGATCCCGAAGCCATGGACGAGACCGTTGAGGAAATCATGGCGGCGGACATCGTTATCCTGGGTCCTGGGAGCCTGTTCACCAGCGTGCTGCCGAACGTGCTGGTGCCGAGGGTGGGGGAGGCCGTCCGCACCTCACGGGCCGCCAAAGTCTATGTCTGCAACGTGATGACCCAGCCGGGACAGACGGACGGGTTCAAGGCGTCGGAGCACTACCTGGCGCTGGAGGAGCACCTTGGCAGGGGCGTCATCGACAGCATGCTGATCAACTCCGCCGTGCCGGACGTGGAGACCATTGGGCGGTACGAGTCGGAGAGTGCGCAACTCGTGGAGGCCGATCCCGCCCTGGAGGGGCTGGACGTGCGCGTCGTTCGCGCCGACCTGATTGAAAATATCGACCCGAACCGCGTCCTCTGGGAGAAGGCCGATCTGCTGCGGCATCACCCGGACAAGCTCGGCGACGCCCTGTGTCGTCTCTATGCGGACATCGAACTCTACGCGGGCTAAGGCAACCCGGCCCCGAGGTCGGCGTGACGCGTCCTCTAAGGACCATGGGTGGCAGCCCAGAGTTCCCGGCGCATGGTCTCTGCGGCTTCCCGGATGGCTTCCCGCCACCCCTCGAGGCCATGACGTGTGGCGTAGGGTTCAGCGCGGTAGGCGTAGATGATGCCGCGGGATGAATTGACCAGCGCGCCCCTGCCCTCTGTGTCGAACGTCTTCGCTACATCCGTCACCGTTGCGCCCTGCGCGCCAAAGCCGGGGACGAGGAAGACAGTGTGGGGCATTGCGGCGCGCAGGTCGGCCAGGACCCCGGGAAACGTGCCCCCGACAACGCCCCCGACAAGGCTGTAGCCGCACGCGCCACGATGCGGCTGACCCCACTGTTCCACGAGCGAGCCGATCCGGCGGTAGAGCGGCTCCCCGCCGCAGTCGAGTTCCTGAAGCTCAGCGGACGACGGGTTGCTGGTGCGCACCAGGACGAACAGACCCGCACCGGACGCAGCGGCGCGCTCAATGAAAGGAGCCACGCCGTCAGAGCCGCACAGGGGGTTCACGGTGATTGCGTCGACGTGAAAATCGGTCGGCAACTCCCAGCTCTCGTGCGCAGCGGCACAGGGTGCGGACAGGTGTGCCGCTGCGTAGGCCTCGGCCGTGCTGCCGATGTCTCCCCGCTTGACGTCGCCGATCACAATCATGTCCCGCGACCGGGCGTAGGCGATCGTTTCCGCGTAAGCCCGCAGTCCTTCGCAGCCGTAGCGCTCGTAGAAGGCGATCTGAGGCTTCACCGCGATGGCCGAGAGGCACGTGGCATCGATCACGGCGCGGTTGAAACTCAGCATGGCTTCGGCAGCCGCCCGTGCTCCCTGGCCGTGCCGGCTTGCGGCCTCGGCGGTCACCTCTTCCGGCAGCAGCTCAGAACGGGGATCCAGCCCGACCACCACCTGGCTGCGGCGGGACTCTGCCAGGTCAAAGAGCCTGTCGGCGAAGTGTGCGTCCGTCATGCGATTCTCCCCCGGCTCTGGCGGCGGTCGCGGAACCGTGCGGGGGCCTATCCCAGGGAGCTCATGTCGCCCGTGAGCAGGCCCCACTCGTCCCAGAGCACCCACTTGTTGTTGTCATCGAGGTGTTCCAGGGTGTTGACCAGGATTTCGTAGTGCTGGTTCTCCTCCTGCGCGAGCCGCTCGAACAGGGCCTTCTCCGCTTCATCCGTGGCGACCTCACAGCGGCCGTGGTAGAGCGCGTAGCTACTCTTTTCCATGCCCATCGCCACCTCGACGGCCCGCTTCTCGTCGGCCGTAGCGCGGTCCTCTTCGCCCATCTCCACCCCAGCGTCCGAGAAGACCGTCTTGATGTTCTCGCTCGGCATGGGCATCGACGAGACGTCCACGCCACGCCCCTTGGCGATGCTCTCGATGATCTCCAGGTGCCGCTGCTCGTCGGCCGCCAGCGATTCGAACAGCCGCCGGCCTTGGGGGTTGGCAGCGTTCTCGGCGGCTTCGGTGTAGAACTTGAGCCCGTCCATTTCCATCTTGCGCGCGAGCTGAATAACCTCGTCGAGGCTCTCAGGCATAATCTCGCCTCCGATGTTCGAATCTGCGTATTGAGGGCGTAGGCATCCCAACACGTACACTAAACCCCCACGAAAGCGCTGTCAAGCGCAGGCAGACGCGCTGGGAAGCGAGGAACAGGTGCGATAGGCGTGCCGGGACGCGGCCCTGGGGTTTTGCCGGGAGGTGTCAGACAAACCTGTGCTGGCTAAGGGCGAGTCCGCACGGAGACAGCTTTCGCCGCAACGTGTCGAGATCCCCCTCCTTCATGACCCCTTCCACGAAGAGGGGACAGTGCTCCTGAGCCCGCCGCAGGAGGTCGATCTGCTCGGTGATAGGGGGTGCGTAGGGAGGCTCGTCGATGGCGATCTCCAGCCCCGAGAGGCCCGGAACACCGGCTACCTCGTCCACCATGTTAAGCGAACCCGAGTGCATATGGAACATCGAGTAGGGAAAAGCGTCCACGATCCGGATCAGCGCCGGCCGCAGCCACTCGTGGTACAGTTCGGGGCTAAAGACGCGCTGCACGTCCTCCTGAACGCGCACGCAGGGCTTCGGCGACCAGAATCCGAACCAATTCATGTACCCGTTCCAGACGGGTTCTATCCGCTCCCATTGAAGGCGCGCCACACGGATGAAAAGGTCCGTCACGGAGTCGATCAGCGATCGCAGCCATTCGGCTCCGTCCATGGCGGCGTAGAGCAGCGGAGTCGCGCCTATCAATGCCTCGATCACATCGCCAGGGCCGCGCATCACGGTCTGGGTCGGAGGGACGGGAAGCGGCGCGTTGGCTGCCAGGTAGTCGACTTGCCGAACAAGCGCATCGATCCATTCCTCGTTCGGCTCCACACGGGCGGGCGAGTCGAGCAGCCCGTCCGGCTCAGCGGACCAGACCGAATCCGAAGAGGGCTGTGGCACTGTCTTGCACCCAGCTATCGCCTCCAGCCACGGAATGCGGGGGTTGGGCGGGAGCACCACGAAGAGGTCCACCTCCCCCGGGGCCCATGCCGATTCCCAGTCTATACTGGCAAGGTAGCGGGCGGCATCGGCCTCCTCCGGGCCAATGGGCCTCCCGGCCTCATTGGCGTACATGCTCCGTACGGAGACAAAAGACGGCTGCGCGCGGTCCTCAGCTACGAGCGGCCGGTCAACGCGGTCGCGCTGCCAAAAAGCCCTGTGCCGTTCAATCAACCTATCGGGAGCAGATGTCGGGTCTGCGTTTCCTGCCTTCACCTGCAAGCATCCCCTCAGAGAATCGGGAGCGAACGCTCCGTCCGGCACGTGAGCTGCCCGGAGCACAACGACGAACTGCGCCTCCCCCTTTGCGGACAGGGGGCCGGCGCAAGCGACGTCCGGTGATTGTAACTGGCGGGTAAGCGTGCGTCAACGCGGCCAGCTTCACGGCCCCGCGGCGGCTTAGAGGGCATATCTAACCCGCATTTCCCAGATGGCCTGTGAACACCGGTCGAAAAGTGCGGCGGGGGTCGGGGCAGCGGAAGAGTGCGGCGCCCTCGGGAGTGGCGTCTGAGCCTATGACCGGCAGAATGGGAGCTTTTGGAGGTTCCCAAGGCTGGTTGAGAGCTCGGAGGCCAGGAGGGTGTACACAGAGATGGAGGGGAGGGGTACTCAGGGGGCCAGACCCAGGTGAAGGAGGCTGTGCGTGAGATCAGGCAGCGCAGCCAGGAAGTCTTCATGCCACTGATCCATCGGCCGGGGGAGGCCCAGACGGATTTCGGCTACGCCTTGGCCAAGGAGGACGGCCGACTGCGCAAGGCCGTGCTGTTTGTGATGAGTCTGCAGCACTCAGACGCGGTGTTAGTCCAGATGTTCGATCGGATCTGCACTGAGGTTTTC
>CAZHPE010000134.1:0-8149 GCA_964534775.1 uncultured candidatus Brocadiaceae bacterium | reverse complement strand
CAAGCGCCGCCGCCATGCCGGCCAGCCCCGCGCCGTGGTGGTCGACGAGGCCCCCGTGATTTGGCAGGTCGAAGCTGGCCACGGAATGCCCGGCCTCGAGGAACGCATCCGGCACGATGCGATACGGGGCGCCGTCGAGGCTGCCGCGGCAGTCGCCTGTGAGAGCGATCAGAAGCGCACGGTGCGGCACCGGGTGCGAAGGCGTGCGCAGGAGCATCCGGACCTCACGCCCCCCGACATCGAGCCTGTGCTGCTCATCCCCGAACATGGCGCTCCAATTCACGCTGTCGCCGACGAGCCGAGGGTCTCGCGGACGAGGGCGGCATTCTCGGCCACCTGATCCCTATGTTTCTGGAACATGCCGACCACCACCGCATCGCCGGGCTTGATGCCGTCGAAGGCAGTCCCGAAGGCCTGGCGCGTCGCCTCCGGCGTGGCGCAGTTGCGGCTGGCGGCCATGATCTTGAAGGCCAGGCAGGGCTTGTCGATCTCGCGGATGAGCGACATCATGCGCGGCGGGTCCTCGACGGGGAACTTGTCCCTCGCATAGGCGTCTTGGTCGACGGCGGGGGCGGACTTGTAGCTCCTGGCCAGGTCGTAGAGGCAGGTCATGTAGAAGTCCGTCTCCCAGCCCTTATCCTCGATATATTCCAGCACCTCCGGGATGTGGGTCCCCACGCCGGCCGGCAGCCCCTGGTCGTGGATCGCCTTCACGACGTCGTGCACCTCGTCGATCTTGCCCAGATGCCAGCTGTTGTCGGTGTGCGTGCCGTGGTTATAGATGGTGATCGGTTCGTAGTGCGCGATCTCGGCGACGTTCGCGCCGATGTCGGCGAACTCCGAGGCCGTCTGGGCAATCCACTGGAGCCGGCCGCCCTGCTGGCGGTGCTCGAGGTAGGCGCGCATCTGGTGGCGGTCGCCGCGGGACTGGCAGGTATTGATCCCGTGGCGCCAGCACTCGTCCCAGAGCGCCAGGATGCTGGGCATGTCGTAGTACTCGATCATCTCGCGGTCGAGCTCGGCCGACACGTGGGAGTAACCGCTCAAGGGATTGCCCCCGCAGATGAGCCGCGTTACCTTCTTCCCGCAGAGATCAATCGTCGGCAGCGTGTTCATTGGGATATCCCCTAATGAGTGCCACACAGATCACAGCCTCCAGTCCATGTTAGCCCTGCCGCAGCGAGGCGTCAAGGTGCGTGAAGGGGCACAGCGGCACGGTCCGCCCGCGACTGGAGCCGCCGGCCGAAGTGCGGTCGAATGGCTGTGGAAGCGGGGGACAGAATGGGGATTGCGCAGGAGGGGGCGGATCATGAGCAGAGAAGGGCTGACGCGCAGTGAAGTGCTCGTCGTGATTGTGATCATCGCGATCCTGGTTCTTATGTTCCTTCCGCCGGGCCGGGCACCCCACGAAGCCTATAAGACCGCATGCATGAGAAACCTTCACAGAATGGGGCTTTCTCTGGCGATATGCCGATTTGACAATGCCGAGGAGTGGCCCAGCGCCGGCGCCACAAATGGAAGGCGCCTTGAGCTTCTGTACCCGGCCTACATTGACGACCTGGGCACGTTTGACTGCCCGGCTGCCAAGGGCCGCAGCCCGAGTTACGACCGCGAGACGAAGCAGGTGCTGGACAGCGATTACTACCTGGATGCCTGGATTCCGGCGGAGGCCGGTCCGGGACGCGTCGTGCTGGGGACTTCAACAAGGACGGGATGAACCACGATGGAGGCTCGAACGTCCTTTTCAAAGATGGCCACGTCAGGTGGACGGACATGGACTCGGCCGGCCGGCATCCGAACCCGGAGTACCCGCACATGGGCCCAGACGTCTACGCCATCGACACACACCCGCGCCACCCCGACGACGCGGACCTGGACTGAGGGAGGATTTGCGGTTTCCGATTGCGAACCGGCGGCAGTGGCACGCACTGGCACGGACGGGCATCGCTTGACAGCGGGCGTCCGGTGGACATAGAATCAGGGCAAGGATTTCACCTAACAGGCCTGTGCGTCCCGGGCGATTCGTTCCCTTCCGAGGGGATTGCGAAGAATGGCTAAATCAGGCCCAGAGCCCCGAATCAACGAGCTGTTCGCGCACATGTCGACCATCGGCGCCAGTGACCTACATCTGAAGGCGGACAGTCCCCCGATCTACCGCGTCGACGGGAAACTGCGCCACACCAAGGCCGGCCCGATGAGTGCCGAGAAGACCGAGTCCCTGGTGCGCGAGTGGATCGGCGAGCAGCGGATGCGCGACCTGGCGAATATCGGCAACGTCGACATCGGGCATGAGTTCGACGGCGGGCGCGTGCGGGTGGCGATTTTCATGCAGCGCGGGCGGATAACCGTCGTGGCGCGCCTGGTCAAGACCGAGATCCCCAGCCTCAAGGAACTGAACCTGCCGGCCTCGCTGTCCCGGCTGATAGAATATGAGCAGGGTCTCGTGCTCGTGTGCGGGATCACGGGCATGGGCAAGAGCACCACGCTGGCCTGCCTGCTGGAGATGATGAACCAGAAGCTGGCCAAGCATGTCCTTACGTTCGAGGACCCGATCGAGTTCGTCTACAAGGACAAGCTCAGCATTATCAACCAGCGGGAATTCGGGCTGGACTTCGGCGACTGGCCCGACGCCATCAAGGCCGGGGTGCGGGCCGACCCGGACGTGATGCTGATCGGGGAGATGCGCGACGACGAGACGTGCCAGCACAGCCTTGTCGCGTGCGAGACCGGGCATCTGGTCTTCAGCACGCTCCACACCTCCAGCGCCGCCACCTCGATCGGGCGCATCCTGGACCTGTTCCCGCCCGACAGACATCGCCTGATACGCCATTCGTTGAGCATTAATCTCCAAGCGATCATTTGCCAGAGGCTGATCCCGTCGTTCCGGCCGGACTTCCCCCGCGTGCCGGCAATGGAGATCATGTTCTGCAACCCGTCCATCCGCAAGTGCATCGACGACGGTGATGACGCCCGCATCAACGACCTGATACTGGAGGGCGAGGCCGAAGGGATGCAGAGCTGGACCAAGTCCTACGTGGACTTGGTCAACAGCGACTTCATCGAGAGAAAGATCGCCCGGCAGTACGCCCCCCAGAAGGAGGCCATGGAGCGGGCTTTGAAGGGCATAGACATCTCCACGTCCACCATGAAGTAAGGAGTGTTGTGGCAGCGCAATCAATCCCATCTGGCTGCCGCCTCCCGGGCGGCAGCCTTCGCCGGCGAATGCCGTGGCCGGCGCTTCTCGCGATGCTGGCGGGCGCGATGTGCGGCGGCGTCCTGGCGCAGGAGCCCGCCATGCCCGCAGCGGCGCAGGTTGCGAAAGAGAGCGGCCTTTACCTCAATACCTCCTGGCTGCTGTTCGTGATCCTGTGCATCGGCGCGTGGCTGTACGCGACCGGTTGGGTGAGCGCGGACGCAACGGGCAACGGGCTGAACTTCCAGCGATGGACCACGATCTTGCTCGGCGTCGGGGGTCTGGGCGCTCTGTGCATGGTGCTGCTGCACCATGCCTTCGGCTTCGCCATCCTGGCCGGAGTAGGCGCCACGTTCGGCCTCTATGTGCGGGAGCGGAACGAAGCGGTGCCGGAGAAGTTCCGCCTGTTCTCCCGCTCCGACGCCGAGGGGGTGGCAGGCAAGTTGCCCGCTGCCGGGCCCGGGGAAGGACGACCAAAATCCCAGTTGAAGGTCGACTTGGTCAACGAGGCCCAGAAGTCCCTGTCCGCATACCTGGCCGGAGCCGAAAACCTTGCCGAGCCGGCGGTGGTGCTTGGGGACATCATCGGCCGGGCGTCGGTGACCCACGCGATGAGCGCGCGCATCGAACCCGTCGAGGAAGGCTACGCGGTGCAGCTGAACATGGACGGGGTGACGCATAGCGTCGAGGTGCTGCCGGGCGAGTTGGGTTCGGCAACGCTCGGCCTTATGGCCCGTTTTACGCAGCTTGGCCAGAGGAGCAGGGCGGTCGCTCGGGTGACGGCGGTTCTGCCCGGCGGGGAGGAAGTGGCGGTCGGCGTGCGCGGGGTCAAGACACCGAAGGGATCGGCGATCGTGCTGGAGATGCCGGACTGGACGGCCGAGCTCTACCGCGGCGGCCTGGCCGCGGTGGGCATGCACAAGGCGATGGTGGAGAAGCTCTCGACGGCTCTCGGCACCGATGGCGCCGTCGTGGCAATCAGCGGACGTCGCCACTCCGGGCGGACGACCACGTTCGAGGCGGCGATCGGCGCGATCGACATATTCACCACCGATGTGCTTACCCTGAGCAAGACGGCCGAGCACACGATGGAGCATGTGGCGCAGCACGAAGTAGACCTGGACTCGGAGGATGCGTTCCGCAAGGCGTTTGCCGACGTGCTGCGCCTGGAGCCGAACGTCATAGGGGTTGACGAGCTGACCGGGACCTTCATGGGCAAGCCGCTGTTTGAGTTCTGCGATCGAGGCGGCCGTCTGGTGACGACCCTGCAGGCCACCAGCGCGGGCCAGGCCGTGCAGCGGATCCTGCTGAGCGTGGGTGCCGGCCTTGTGAGTGGCACCCTATCCGCCGTGCTGAACCAGCGACTTGTCCGAAAGCTCTGCCCCGACTGTAAAGAGCCGCTTGAACCCGAGCCGGGGCTGCTGGCCAAGCTGAAGATCAAACCCGAGGATGCCGGCACGTGGTTTCGCGCCGTGGGGTGCGAGCGTTGCCTGCACGTCGGCTATCTGGGACGCACTGCGCTGTTCGAAATGCTGCTTGTGAATGACGCCGTCCGCAATCTCGTCGCCGGGACGCGAGTGACGCCGGAAGCGGTCCAGAAGGCCGCTGGCAGGGGCGCCATCCGCACCCTGTACCAGGACGGCCTGCTGAAGGTGCGCCAGGGCGTGACCTCGCTTGAAGAGGTGCGCCGGGCGCTCAAGTAGCGGCAGTGCCAGTTACAGATTTGAGGTGAAGAGTTGCACTTGGTGGCCTACATCTTAACGCCCGGCCTGATCGCCCTGATCGTCTACGCTGGTTACCGTAACGACACTTTCTCGAGCGTGAGTGGCCTGTTACGCAACTTCCTGGCGTTTCTCATGGCGATGACGTTTTTCGAGCCGCTTGCCGGCCTGCTCAGCAGCATCATCTCGAACCGGCATCCGTGGCCCGAGAATTTCCGGCCGCTCTCGCTGGCCCTGCTCTATGGTGTCGTGATGCTAGTGACCATGTGGGCCAAGACGAAGTACAGCCCCCCCCAAGTGCCCTCCTACCAGATCGCAGACCGCATAAGCGGCGTCGTCTGCGGGGTCGCTAGCGGGATCATCATCACCGGGTTCATCCTGATCCTGTGGAGCGTGATACCGTTCAGCAAGTACCTGCCCGGCGACTTCGGGCGCGTAGAGACCGACCGGCTCATGCTTAACCTTGACTCCGGCCGCATCATGTTGCGCTTCTACGGTTTCACGGCCCGCAAGATGGGCGGGGGGCGCCCATTTCTCCTGGAGGATGAACCCGTAACGGTCGACTTCGATGGCGACAAGGAGTTCGACCAGAACCTGGGTGAAGAGTGGCAGGACGTGAACCGCAACGGCCGCTGGGACCGCGGCTGGCTCTGGCGCTACCGCCACCACGCCGACTTCAACCGCGATGACTTGGCCGTCGTAACCTCAGCGGCTCCGGCCGGCGGCACGCCGGGACGGTAGCCGCTGGATGCTGCTTGAAGCGCGCAGCTTTGGGAATGCGGCGGCGCGTTGTCCGTACCCGCCTTACTCAGTCAAGGCCAGGGCCGTGGAGCGCCGAGCGGCCCGGCAACGTTTCTTTCCTCTTGCCCCATGCGAACACATCTGATATGAACGCGCCACTTGACAGCATGTCGGCCATCGAGATTCGCGACGCGTTCCTGAGCTGCGCGCGCAGCGCGCGCAGCATCGCCGAGGAGCAACTCGACATTATCCGCGCGCGGGAGCCGTTCGTCGATGCCTTCCTGAACGTTCTGCAGGATGGGGCGCTCGCGCAGGCGGACGCGCTGGACAGGAGGCTGGCCGACGGCGCGCCGCTTGGCCGGCTGGCGGCCGTGCCCATCGCCGTCAAGGAGAACTTCTGTACCCGCGGCACGCCCACCACCTGCGCCTCGAAGATCCTCGAAAACTTCATTCCGCCTTTCGACGCGCACGTGATCGAGCGCCTCAAGGCCGAGGACGCGATCGTTATCGGCAAGACCAACATGGACGAGTTCGCCATGGGTTCTTCGACCGAGAACAGCGCCTTCAAGGTCACGCGCAACCCCTGGGACCCCGAGCGCATTCCCGGCGGCTCCAGCGGCGGAAGCGCCGCCGCCGTCGCCTCCGGCATGGCGCCGCTGGCGCTGGGCAGCGACACGGGAGGCTCCATCCGCCAGCCCGCCTCCCTCTGCGGCGTCATGGGCATGAAACCCACCTACGGGCGGGTGAGCCGCTACGGGCTGGTGGCCTTCGCCAACTCGCTGGATCAGATCGGCCCCTTCGCCCGGACGGCCCCGGACATGGCCCTGCTGATGGACGTGATCGCCCAGCCCGACGCGCGCGACTCCACGTGCACCGATCGTGCCGTGCCGGACTATGCCGGGGGACTCGGCAGTTCGATCGAGGGGCTCACGTTCGGCATGCCAGCCGAGTTCTTTATCGGCCAGGGCCTCGACCGGGACGTAGCCGCTGCGTTGGAAGAGGCGCGCAGGGCTTACGAATCCCTCGGCGTGAGGTTCAAGGAAGTTTCCCTGCCCCACAGCCGTATCGACCTCGAGGACGGCAGGCTCTCCAGCTACGCGGTGGCCTGCTACTACATCATCTGCACCGCCGAGGCCGGCTCCAACCTGGCGCGCTACGACGGCGTGCGCTACGGCCACCGCAGCGCGGCGCATGAGGACATGATCGACATGTACTGCCGCAGCCGCGGCGAGGGTTTCGGCGAAGAGGTGAAGCGCCGCATCATGCTCGGCACGCACGTCTTGAGCAGCGGCTACTACGACGCCTACTACATGAAGGCCGGCCGCGTGCGGCGGCTCATCAAGGAGGACTTCGACTGCGCGTTCGAAGAGGTGGACCTCATCTTCGCCCCCACCAGTCCCACGGCGGCCTTCAGGGCGGGGGAGAAGACCGATGACCCGCTCGCCATGTATCTCAGCGACGTCTACACCATCTCGGCCAACCTCGCGGCCGTGCCCGGACTGAGCGTGCCCTGCGGGTTCACGGCCGACGGGCTGCCGGTCGGGTTGCAGCTCCTGGGCAGGCCCTGGGACGAGGTCCGGCTCCTGCGCGCCGGCCACGCCTACCAGCAGCTCACCGACTGGCACGCCAGGAGGCCGCCGCCAGCGCAGCAGCCCCGCATCTGATCCTTCGCCGTCCACGGGAGGGAGGAGCGACGTAAAGTGGCGCCTGGACGACGGGCAGATCGAGGTCGTGGACGATGCGATGGCCGAGGTGCTGCGGCAGAAGACGCCGGCCCAGCGTGTGGAAATGGTACTGGCTGCGAACCGGACGTTACGGCTTCTGGTCGAGGGGCACATCCGCACCCGACATCCCGGCTGGGATGCCACAAATATCGCCTCGGTGGTGGCGCGGAGGATGATCCGTGGAACAAGCTGACCTGCTTCGACGAGTCATTGAATTGCTGGAAGATTTGGAAATTACCTATATGCTGGTGGGTTCCATGGTCAGCGGCGCCTACGGTGAACCGCGCGCCACCGTGAACATCGACATCGTCGTGGACCTGAGTGCGAACGAGGTTCGTCGGCTTTATGGGGTGTTTCCGCCCGATGATTACTATGTCAGTGTGGAAGCAGCCGAGGAAACGGTCATTCGGGGTGGGCAGTTCAACGTTATTCATCCCGCTTCGGGAAACAAGGTGGATTTCTTGATGGCCCGACGAGACCCGTGGGGGCGCACGCAGGTATCTCGAAGGAAAAGAACCCGCATTCTTCCGGACCGCGGGGCATGTGCGGGCGCGCTTCACGCGCGCGGCCTCTTCACTTGCGGAGTTTCTCCGCGAACTCCTGCACTTGTGCGCGCCAGTCGCCCTTGCGAATGACCCCCGCCGTCAGGAGAAGCTCGGCCGGCGGCTCCTTTCCGCAGAACTTGGCCATGCTTCGGGACGTCCTCCCGACGCCCACGCCGATGGCGGTCAGGAAGAACGCCACCTCGTTCAGGCTGTCCCTGTACCGGT
>CAZHPE010000133.1:0-8247 GCA_964534775.1 uncultured candidatus Brocadiaceae bacterium | reverse complement strand
GAGAAAGCCCTTCGACTTCTTGGCCGAAGGGCGTCTTGTCCAAAGTGGTACCCCCTACAGGATTCAAACCTGTGACCTCTGGCTCCGGAGGCCAGCGCTCTATTCGCTGAGCTAAGGGGGCGCCGGATGCAACTCGCCCACTATCGTAATGCGGCCATCGCCCGCTGTCAAAGGGACCGCATAACCGGACCACAGCCTCGCGCCTTGACCCGCCGCCGCGTGCCGCCGTACACTGCACGATCGAATCGATCCGGGCGCAGAGCGCCTTGCCCGCCGGCCCCCGCGAGACGACCATGACCTCACGCGAACGCACGTTCCTGGCCCTGGACCACCACGAGCCCGACCGCGTGCCCATCGACCTGTGGATGTCCGCCGGGATGAAGGAGAGGATGCGCGCGCGCACGGGCGTGAGCTTCGACGCGCTGCTCGATGCGCACGGGGTGGACCTGCGCTTCATCGAGGGGCCGACCTACATCGGGCCGCCGCTGGAACACTTCCCGGACGGCTCGACGGCCGACCTGTGGGGCGTGCGCCGAAGGGCCGTGCACGTGCCTGCGGGGGCCGGTGCGGAGCATTACCAGGAGGTGTCGCACTCGCCCCTCGCCGGGGCCGCCAGTGCGGAGGAGGTCGACGCCTACGCTGGATGGCCCTCGCCCGACTGGTTCGATTACAACCCCATCGGAACGCAGTGCGACGCCGTGCGCGAGCGCGGCTTGGTCGTGGTCTTCATGGGCGACCGGCTCAACCGCCTGGCGCAGTTCAAGCCCGCCATGTACCTGCGCGGGATCGAGCAGATCATGCTGGACCTGGCGCTTCGCGCGGACATCGCCCGCGCGGTCTTCGCCAACATACGCCGCTTCTACCGCGCCTATGCCGAGCGCATCTTCGACGCGGCGCGGGGCAAGATCGACATCGTGATGACGGGCGACGACTTCGGCTCGCAGGCCGCCCCACTGCTCTCGCCTGCCATGTGGCCGGAGTTCCTCGGCGAGGGCTTCGCCCAATACGCCGCCATCGCCCACGCGCACGGGGCGCGCGTGATGCACCACACTTGCGGCTCGGTGCGCCCGATCATCCCGCTGATGATCGAGCGGGGCCTGGACGTCCTCCAGTCCCTCCAGCCGGAGGCGGCGGACATGGACGCGTGCGTGCTGAAGGCCGAGTTCGGCGACCGGCTCGCGTTCCACGGGGGAATCTCGGTGCAGAGGACCATGCCGTTCGGCACTCCCGCGGACGTGCGGCGGGAGGTTCGGGACCGGATCGAGGGGCTTGCGCCCGGCGGCGGCTACATCCTGTGCACGAGCCACAACATCCAAGCCGACGCGCCGCTGGAAAATGTCGAAGCGCTTCTCCAGGCCTACAAGGACTACGGCAGCTACGGTTGAAATTGCCCGTGCATACCGGCAGAATGGGGGAGGCGAAGCGCAGGCTGGATCGCTCGTAGTGGCACGGCTGGCCGTGCCCGCGGGGGGCCGAGGCTGTAGTTGGGGGATGAAGCGTGATCAGGTTCCGCAAGAGAGAGATCGCAGAGGCCGCTTTGGTCCTCCTGGTGGCATTTTCGTGGTTCCTAAGCAGAGGATCAGGCGCCAGGGCCGAGCTGGCAGCGAAGCAGGGCGCGTGAGAGGGGAACCGATGCAGGAACGGATCGAAGCACACAAGCGTTTCTGGAGCGGCGAGGGCCCGTGCCTGATCCAGATCCCCACGGCCGGGCTGCCCAAATATTTTCTCGACGGCTACGAGGCCCGCTTCCGTGGCCCCGAGGCGATGTGGGAGTCGGAGATGGCGCGCGCGCGCCCCACGGCGGACTGGCCCACCGACGGCGTCCCCACGGTGCGCCCCAATCTCGGCGTCATCTTCATCCCGAGCATGGCCGGCCTCACCTACCAGATCCGTTCCGACCAGATGCCCTGGCCAAGCGAACCGCTGGAGCGCGAGGCCATCCGCGCGGCGCGGGGCGTGGACGTCGCCCAGGCGGACCTGATGCGCCTGGCCGCCGAGTTCTACGCCATCCACCGCGAGCGCGGCGACGGCACCGTCTTCGCCCACCATGCCGACACGCAGGGGGTCTTCGACATCGCGCACCTGCTCTACGGCGATGACATCTTCTACGACATCGCAGACGGGGACGAGCAGGGCTGGGTCGAGGAGCTTCTGGACATCTGCCGTGGGCTCTACGTCGACGCAACTGCGCATCTGAAGGATCTCCTCGGGGAAGACGCCTCCTCGATGATCCACGGCCACGGAGGGCCGCAGGGCATATACTACCCGGGCGCGGGCGCACGCATGGCGGAGGATACTGCCACGCTTCTTTCGCCCGCGACGATTGAGCGGTTTGTGATTCCAGCGATACAAGAGGCGGCCGAGCCGTTCGGCGGGGCCTTCCTGCACTTCTGCGGCCGGCACGAAGCGCTCTTCGAGAGGCTGTGCCGCCTGGAATGCGTGCACGCCATCGACCTGGGCAATCCGGAGTCTTACGACACCCGGTGGCTGCTGGAACGCTGCGCGGAGAGCGGCACCGTGCTGCGCAGCCAGGTCGCGCCGCAGGACGGGGAGACGTGGGAGGCCTACGTGCGCCGGATTGCGGGCCTGATGCGCGAGACTGGCGCGCGCTGCATCCTGGAGCCACTGATCGCCCCGGAGGGCCGCGAGGAATGCGCGGCCATGCGCGAGCTGTGGCACGAGCTGACGGCCTGAATCGCGCGGGCGCGCCGCGAGGGCTGGCTCCCTCGCCCCCCACCGGCGGCCTGCGGGCAACGGCGTCACGAATTTCCGCACAAATCCTTGACATGTACGGGGAAATCCCCTACGATGTTAGGCGAGCCTAATAAACGTCTGGCCCAGCGGCGCCAGCAAGGAGCACCCGAATGTCCGACACCCTCACTGCAAGCCTGGAAGATTACCTGGAGACTGTGCTCGGGCTTGCCGGCGGCCGGGATGGCGCCCATGTGAAGGACATCGCGAAGCACCTGGGCGTCACTATGCCGTCGGTAACCGGCGCGCTGCACAGCCTGGCGGAGCGCAAACTGGTCAACTACCGGCCCTACGGGACCGTCACGCTGACCGAACGGGGGCGCAGGGAGGCTGAGACGGTCCGCAGGCGCCACAGGCTCCTGACGGGCTTCTTCGAGGACATACTGGGGCTGGGCGCGCACGTGGCCGAGGAGAGCGCCTGCCGGGTAGAACACGCGGTGGGTGATGAGGTCCTCGGGCGGTTGGCTTCCTACATGGAGTTCTCCGAGAGTTGTCCCCTCGGGGCCTGCCGATGGGACGACGGGTTCGGCCGTTTCTGCGAGGGCCACGGGCGGACCGAGGTCTGCGAGGAGTGCCTGGACCGTACGCTGACCGGGCTGAGGGCCGAAAAGAAAGGAATCACGTAGGTGGAGCAGATGACACTGGACCGCATGAAGCCCGGCCAGAAGGCGAAGGTCGTCCGGGTGCGGGTTGCCTCCGGCGCGGCCAACAAGCGCATCGTCGACATGGGCATGACGCGCGGCACGGTGGTCGAGGTGGAGCGCGTGGCCCCGCTGGGTGACCCGATCGAGGTGAAGCTGAAAGGCTACCATCTGTCGCTGCGCAAGGAAGAGGCGCGCGGGATATCCGTCGAGCTTCAGGTGTAGAGGTGCCTTTGGTGGACGCGAACGACCAAGGAGCGTCGAGGGCGCGCAAGGCCGCCGCGATGCCGTTGAGCATGGTGCGGTCGGGCTGCGTTGCGACCCTGGCGGAGGTCAGGGCGGGACGCGGGTTGGTGCGGCGCCTCAGCAGCATGGGCCTTGTGCCGGGCGTCGACATAGAGGTCCTCAAGAGCAGCTTCGGCGGGCCCATCATGGTCAGGGTAAAGGGAAGCAAAGTGATGCTCGGACGCGGCATGGCGCACGCGATCCTGGTGAACGGGCCCGGATGATTTTGGATTTTTTGCGCCCCGAGTTTGGCAGCCCAAACTCTGCGCCGGCGCATGTGCGTGCAGGTCGGAAAGGACCGAAGTGGCCAAGGCAAAGCTCACCATCGCCCTAGCGGGCAATCCCAACTGCGGCAAGACGACCATCTTCAACGCCATCACGGGGGCGCGCCAGCACGTGGGGAACTACCCCGGCGTCACCGTGGAGCGTAAGGAAGGCTACTGCGACTATGAGGGCCACGAGATCACCGTGGTCGACCTGCCGGGCACCTACAGCCTGACGGCCCATTCGCTGGACGAGTTGGTGGCCAGGCACTTCATCGTCGAGGAGCGCCCGGACGTCGTGGTCGACATCGTGGACTCCAGCAACCTCGAACGCAACCTCTACCTCGCCACCCAGCTCATCGAACTCGGAGTGCCCCTGGTTCTGGCCTTCAACATGAGCGACACGGCGGAGTCCCGGGGCTTCAAGTTCGACTACGAGCAGCTCTCGAAGCTGCTCGTCGCCCCCATAGTCCCCACCGTGGGGCATCGGGGCACAGGGATCGAGGAACTGCTGGCGGCGGTGGTGCAGGTGGCCACCTCGGAGAGACGGCGGCACGAGCACATGGTGCATTACGGCCGCGAGGTGGAGGCCGAGATAGCGAAGCTCCACGGCTTTCTTGCCGGTGAGTCCGCACTGGGCTACTATCCGCCGCGGTGGCTGGCGGTGAAGCTCCTGGAGAACGACGAGGAGGTGCGCGATAAGGTCGCCCAGTCCAAGCCCAGGGGGGGAGAGGTCGTCGCCCAGGCCGGGACGAGCGTCGAGCACCTGCACAAGATATACGAGGACCTGCCCGAGGTAGTCATCGCCGAGGCCCGCTACGGCTTCATCAGCGGCGCGTGCGAGGAGACGGTCCAGAGCACCGTCGAGACCCGCCACGACATGTCGGACCGGATCGACAAGGTCCTGTGCCACCGCATCGGCGGGCTGCTGATCTTCGGGGGCCTCATGTGGCTCGTGTTCCTGCTGACATTCGCGCTCGGCGAGCCGCTGATGGGATGGATAGACGGCTTTTTCGGGTGGCTCGGCGTAGCGGTCGGCGCAGCCCTACCGGCGGGCTATCTGCGCTCGCTGCTTGTCGACGGGATCATCGGCGGCGTCGGTGGCGTGCTGGTCTTCGTGCCGAACATCCTGCTGCTGTTCCTTGCGATCGCATTCCTGGAGGACAGCGGCTACATGGCCCGGGCCGCGTTCATCATGGACCGGATCATGCACAAGATCGGCCTGCACGGCAAGAGCTTCATCCCGATGCTAATCGGGTTCGGCTGCAACATCCCGGCCATGATGGCCACGCGCACGCTGGAGAACCGTCGCGACCGGTTGGTGACGATTATGGTTGCGCCGCTGATGAGCTGCAGCGCCCGCCTGCCGGTCTACATCCTGCTGGCCGGCGCCTTTTTCCCGAATAGGCCGTGGAACGTGATCTTCTCGCTCTATGTGCTGGGCGTCGTGCTGGCCATCGTCATGGCCAAGCTGTTCCGCAAGTACCTGCTGCCCGGCCCTTCGACGCCGTTCGTGATGGAGCTGCCGCCCTACCGGCTCCCGACCGCGAGGGGTGTGGTGATCCACATGTGGCAGCGGGCCTGGCTTTACCTGAAGAGGGCGGGCACCATCCTGCTCGGCGTCTCGGTGCTCATGTGGGTGCTGAGCACCTTCCCCAGGTATGGCGACCCGGACGGCGCTTATGCCGACAGAATCGCGGCGGCCGAGACCGGACTGCAGACGGCCGGGAAGGCGCTCCAGGAGGCGATGACGGCCGAGGGGGTGGAGCCTCTAGGAACGGAGGCCGCGGCAGCCGTGAGAGCCCGGGCGGCCCTCCCGGAATCCGTCAGGGCCGCCATGAGCGTGCAGAACGAGGCCGCGGTGGAACTCGGGAAATGCCGGAACGATCTGGTCCAGAAGGATCTGTCTCACAGTTATGCGGGCCGCATCGGCCGAGCGATCGTCCCCGTGATAAGGCCCCTGGGGTTTGACGACTGGAAGCTCGGCACGGCGCTGTTTGCGGGGTTCGGGGCGAAGGAAGTCGTTGTCGCCACCCTGGGCACGCTCTACAGCCTGGGAGAGACGGGTGAGGGATCGCTGCCGCTGCGCGAGGCGCTCCGCGAGGACATGACGCCGCTCCAGGGCTACTCGCTCATGGTGTTCGTGCTCCTCTACATCCCATGTGTGGCCGCCATAATTGTGATCAAGAAGGAGACGGGCTCCTGGCGATGGATGTTCCTTACCATCGGATACACGACGACGCTGGCCTGGGTAGCATCGTTCCTGGTCTACCAGGGCGGCCGCCTGCTGGGTCTTGGATAAGGAGGGCCGACCGTGCTCGAGGGGATGGTGGTTGTTCTGATCGTTGCGCTCGCCCTGGCAATCGTCGGGCGGTTCCTCTACCGCAACTGGGCCGGGGAGGACGCGTGCTCCTCGGCCTGCGGCTCCTGCGCGGACCACGTCGCGATCGGCCCGCGTCAAGAGCAAGACCCTGGGCCCCGAACCCCAGTTGAACGGGCCGAACCGCATTCCCACTGCCGAAGTAAGGAAAGGGACAGATGAGGCACTACAGGGCTGCTCACATGCCGGTCACATTGCTGGTGGTCGCACTGGTGGCCTCGGCAGCCAGCGGTCATCCCCAGCCGGGGGAAAGCGGACTGCGGGTCAACCGGCGTAGCACGAAGACTGTCGAAACTTTGGCCAGGAAGGCCGGCGGTCCCACGGAGCGGATCGAGATCACCTCGACCGATGACAACCGCGATTTCGTGGTCAAGGTCTACACGCTGGAGCATGCAAACGCCTCCGAGGTCTTCGAACTGATTCAGCAGGCGGTCGAGTTGGAAGGCGGCATAGTCACCCGTATCGCCGCCGGTAGCGTCTGCGTATCTGATGAAAAGACGCACGAAGTCAGGACGGAGTACACCGGCAAGTCCCACCTCGTGGTGACCGTCCCCGATTGGATGCTGCATTACCTGGACCAGTCCATCGCAGCCTTGGACCGGAAAGATCTGGCGGCCTCCGAGCTGGGCACCGGGACACTCTATACGAAGGTGAAGCACCGGCTGCCATCAGAGGTCGCCGACCTCATTGCCGAGACGGCCGCCAGCCCGTTCGTCATCCTCATCCCCGACGACGCCCGCCAGCTTCTCTACATCGAGGACACCCCGAGCTATTTCGAGGGTGACATCGAGGCGCTCAAGGTCTTCGACACGGCCCCGGCACAGATCGAGGCGCGCGTGCGTATCTACGAGATCGATGAGGATAATTCCAGAGACGTGGGGCTGGACTGGTATGCCTGGAAGAAGTCCATCTCTGGCGGCACCCTTACCGCGACGTGGGACGGGGGCGGGAGTTACGATCTCGATCTGGAGTCGCTCAGCGCGACGCTCTCGTTCAACCCGCTGCTGGCCACCGAGTTCCTCAACTACATCGTCGCCCTGGGACACGCCGAGGTCATTACCGATATCCGCCTGACCCAGATCCACCAAGCGACGGCGACGATTGAGTCCACCACCGACATTCCCTTCGTGGTCCGCGGCTTCCTGGACGGAAGGGTGGCCGACTCTCCCCTGCGGGACTCGCCGGTTGCCGTCGAAGAAATGAACGAGGCGGTGGCCGGTGGCGAGGGGGACTCGGAAACCTTGACAGTGAGCTCGATTCGCGCGTTCGTGGAGGGCATTGTGGTCGAACTGACACCCCGGATCGCCGAAGAGGTCGAACTCCAGGTGTCGGCTTCGGTCACCAGTCACGTGGGCTTCACGCCCCACCAGAGCGTACCAATCCTGAGTTCCAGCCGCGTCAACTCAGTCGTGCTCCTGAAGCCGGGCGAGGCGGCCGTGATCGGCGGCCTGAGCCGGCAGAGCAAGGTCAACGCGCGCACGGGCCTGCCAGTGCTCAAGAGCGTTCCCGTGCTCAAGCACTTCGTCTCGCGCGAGGTGGAGCGTCGGGACAAGAGTCAGATCATCATCTCCATCGAGTTGGAGGAGATGATGGCAGACGTTCCTGCCCGACTGCCGACCAGGAGAGCCCTACCGCCGACCCCGTAGGGCAGTTGCCGCGCGGTTCCCTTCAGGGATTTTCGAAGACGGCCCCCGACTGAGTCGGACTGGCGGCCGATCAAGTAGGCACAGGCCTGCCTCACCGACCGCGGCCTCGGCATCCCGGAACTCGGCGCGCGTATACGTGGTGGGGGGTCCATCGGCAACACTGGGCTACGGCGTGAAAAGGAAACCCCTTCCCCGAGAATTGGTCCAGTAGTTGTGAGAGAATCCGGAGGTCTGTAGAGGCAGGAGGGATTCTCAGGTGGAAGAGCGCACGTAGTGCAGAG
>CAZHPE010000132.1:0-8271 GCA_964534775.1 uncultured candidatus Brocadiaceae bacterium | reverse complement strand
CGACCATGTAGGGATGGAACTCCCCGCAGGTCACCGAACACCGGAACGTATATCTGCCGGGCCGGTCGGCCACAAACGTCTGCTCGGCCTGCCCGCCGGGTTCGACCTTGATGTTAACGCCGTATCCGTCGATGAAGAGCCCGTGTTGCACGTCGAGTGACTGCAGGCGCAAGGTAAGGCGTTCGCCGCGCTTCACGCGGATGATGTAGGGCTCGTACTGGAAGCGCCGCGCCTCAATCGTTATCAGCCGCGCGGTCGGCAGCGGGTCGGTGCTTTCGGCCGCGTGCGCCGTCCCTCCCAGCAGCAGGTCGCCGGCCCACGTCAGCGCCTCTGCGGCCGCGTCCAGCAGGTCCGGGCCGGCGGCCGCAGCCATCGGCTCCGCCACGGCGGATGGGGCCAGATCGTGCGCCGCGGATTCCTTTGCGGCCTCCAACTCCAGACGCACCCAGTCGCTGATGGACTTTCGCGAGCCGCGGTCCCCCTTGTCACCGTTCCAGAGGCCGAACGCCGCGTAGACTGTGCCCGGGTGCAGTTGAACGGCCTGCACAGGCTCCTCGGCCGTCAACGGCCGAGTGATTATGACGCGCCAGACGCCGTCGCGCCATCGTCCGCGACCGGCCACAGCCGTATTTGCCTGCAACGTCACGGTACCCGGCCGTGCTGAGAGGATGTCCTGACACGCGCTCTCCAGCGGGGCCTCCCTCTCCGGGAAGGCTGCTTTGGCCTCGTAGCTGTAGCGCTCGTTCGGCGAAGCGTCCGCCTGCGGCCGCTCTTCGTTCCAGAACTCGGCGTCCAGGTCCGCCTTCCACTGCCATATATTCACCACCGACTGAAAGCCCATCATGATGGACGCATCAGGCGGCTCCTCGGCAAGGGAGAAGGCGACGGCCACCGCGTCGGGCCATGTGCCGACATCGTGCACGCGGCTCTCCACGTCGTCCGGCCATTCGAACAGGAAATAGATGTTCGCGCCGTCATGGAATGCCCGAACGTCGACGCTCGGCACGAGGTTCGCGCCACGGGGCGCGGAGGTCACCTGATGCAGCAGCACGCCATCGTGTTCGACCTCGGCCTTGGCGGCCAGGCGGAGGAGCCCGGACTCATTCCACAGGCCGTTGTCGAAGGCCTCCGGCGAGGAGAGCCCCAGGGCGCGATCCAACCGTGGCACCGCCAGCGTCGGGGGGGCCTGGATGCTGGTGTCGGCGGGCGTTCCCCACCGGTGGGTCCATCCATAGTAGGCAAGCCCGAGGAACAGGGCCACCGTCACAGCGCTGATACCGGCGACAAGGTAGGGAGCGCTTCGCTTCACGTCAAGGCCTCCTTCTCGCTGTTCATCAATCGCCGGAGAATATCCGCGAGCCGCCTGTAGAACAGGCCGGCCTTTGAGTCCTTCGGCGCATCATCACCGCCCGCCTTGGCATCCATGCGCTCCAGCAGGCTGTCGGTCCACGTGGTCAGGTGGTCGCGCAGGAACGACTCCTGCGCCTCCCGGCAGACGGATGCGTGCTCGGCCTCGCCCTTCTCCAGGGCATGGGCCTCTTTCACGGTCATGTAGTGCATGTACTCCAGTTCCGCAGCGATGTGGTCGGGCCGCTCTCTGGCGGGCTGCACGCCGAAGGCCCGGTAGAAGCCCATGAGGTCGGCCATGTGATGGGCCTTGCCGAACTCGTCGCTGAACTTCTTGTGTTCGCTTTCATAGGGGAACGGTCCGGCGACTGGATCGAAAACGCCGAGGTAGGCGCTGCGCAGCGCGTCCGGGTCTGCCGACTGAGCGCCCTCGACCACCGCCAGGATTTCTGGCCAGGCACGGCCCTTCCCCTCCGTATCGGCATCACGGAACTTGCGGAAGAACTCGATCACGTCGGCATCGGGATAGGAAAACCCCCGCGCCAGCACGGCGTAGGCCAGCGTTCGCATGGCCGGGTCCAGACCCGAAGAGGGGCGATTAACGCAAGCAGCGCGGTTGGCCTTCATCTTGATCGTAAATCCCTTCGCTATGGCTCGTTGAAACGATGCGTGCCCGTGCTGGCGTCATGAAACGGACGCACGTAGAACGGTTCTTCGATCGGCACCTCAACGGCGAGCTCCCCGTCGGCGTCGTAGCCCTTGACCGAGTCCCCGGCAAACTTGAAGCGCTCGATAGTGCGCGTGGTCGTGCCGAAGAGCTTCAGCACCGCAAAGAGCTTCTCGTCGGGCTCGGTCCGCGCCTTGATGGCCCCCTCGACTCCCGGTCCGAACATCTGCCGCTGGTATTCGCGCGGCACCCAGCGGCCGGGTATGTAGTAGAGGTTCGGCTCGGTGCCGAACTGCGGATATAGCGGCAGGGCCACCTTCCGCACGTGCACCAGGTAGTCAATGGGGTTGTCCTCTCGCGCCTTCTCGGGCGAGCTCACCCAGCCGGAGAGGCGGATGCTGCCAACGCACGCCGCCATGCAGCGCGGGATCTCACCCTTCTCCACGCGGGGATAGCATGCGATGCATTTCTCGGCCTTCTTCGTGTGCGTATTGAAAAGGGCCTTCTTGTAAGGACAGCCGGCAACGCACTCTTCGTAGCCGCGGCACCTTTCCTGGTCCACTAGCACGATGCCGTCCTCCGGGCGCTTGTAGATGGCCTTGCGCGGACACGCTGCCAGACACCCGGGGTAGGTGCAGTGATTGCAGATGCGCTGCAGGTAGTGGAAGAAGTTTACGTGCACCGGCAAAGTCAGGCCCGTCTCCGAAGTGGCCGTTGCCGTGTCCTCGTATATATTTGGGAAGCGCCACTCCGGCTTGGGCGGGATGTAGCCGAGAGGCTCCTCTCTGAGCCCGCCGTCCGGCGTTTCAAAAATGGTCCGCCCGGTGTAGGTGTCCTTGCGCCACTTCTGAGGGCCGAGCTTCGCCAGCAGCTTCACGTCCCAGTGCTGTGGATAGCCGCCGTACGGCTTGGTCTCCACATTGTTCCACCACATATGCTCCTGCCCGTTCGCGAACGTCCAGGTGGAGCGGCACGCCATGGTGCAGGACTGGCATCCGATGCAGCGGTTTATGTCGAAGACAAAACCGACCTGTCGCTTGGGCCGGGATTCAACGTACTTGTATTGCATCTCGCGCTTGAGATGCCAGTTATAGACCTCGGCCACGATCAGGCTTCCTCCACAAAACCGCCGGTCAGGTATCGCTTCATGTCCGCATTCTCGTTCGCCGGCGTGAAGCCGGTCGTAGCGGGGGCCCAGACGCCCTTGCCGCCGATGCCACCCTTCTCGGCCAACGTCACCCTCACCAGGGACTCCTTGGGCGCGCCGGTGGGCGTGTGCGTGTCAACCGTGAATCCTTTCACCAGCCGGTGCGTGAAGTAATCCTTGTGCACGAGGCTCCCCGTCATCTGGGTGGGGTTAAGCCAGGTGCGCACGCACGACTGGTGCGAACCGAAGCGGACCATGGGCACGTATCCGGTGTCGGTGATGCCAGAGCCGTCGGGATTCTTCTCCTGGGCGCGGATCGAGCGGTGCGTGGCTCCCGCGATGCTGTGCTTGATGTTGAGGAATCTCCGCGGGAAGGAGGGGTTGTACCTGGCCCGCACCATCAGGCGCGTCATCGTGTCGAAGAATGGATCCTCGCCCTTCGCCCCACGATAGGGACGATCATTCGCCGCAGCGTCAACGTACACGTAATCGCCGTCCTCCACGCCCAGATCCCTGGCGTCATCGGGGTTGATGTCCATCTCCTCCTCCCCCACCCATGGACTGCGTTTGTCCATCCGGTAAGGGTCGCCGAAGTTGGAGCACCAGATGCTGTTCCAGTCCACGCTGCCCCAGGAGGAGTGAACGCGGTGTCGGGTCTTGCAGGTCACGAAGACGGCGAACAGGCCGTACTTCTCCGCCAGGGGATTGCGCGAGTTCTGGACCTTCTCCCAATCCCACTTCTCGTTGAAAATGCAGCGCAGGTCGCCGTCCAGTTCATCGGCGGGCACACCGTAGTCCCTTGGCCGAATCGCATCGAAGCTCGATGGGGCGACGATCACGTTCGTCTGATACAGCGTGGCCTCGACGGGTTCGCGGTGGACGATGAGGTTCTCGCCCTGGTCCAGCCATTCGTCCTCGTCGCGGTAGAGCTCGAGTCGGCCGGTCTTGGTGTAGAAAGGGACGCTCTCGTTGATCTGCTCCCAGCCCGGCACTCGCGGATAAGTGCGGAACATGCTCAGGGCCGCGCCGCCCTTCTCCACGATGTCATTGACCTTGTAGCCGCGGAAGGCGTTGCTCGTGTCGAGGATGCGCTGCATGTAAACGTCCACGCGGTCATCGTCCACGAACTTGAAATGGTCCTTGAAGCGCCCATCCCCGGTCAGGCGGGTGAGCGCCGTGGCCACCCCCGCGTAAACCTCGATGTCGTGACGCGTGTCGTGGAGCCTCTTGATAGGTCCCTTGGGGAAGAACTGGAGGAACGGGTTCGTGCACGAGGCCGTCATGTCCGGATGGGCGAACTCGACCCAGGAGTCGACGGCGAAGACCACGTCGGCGTACTCGCAGTTCATGTTCCATTCGTAGTCCGTGGCCACGTGGAGCTCGTGCTTGGGCAGGACGTTCTTTATGATGTCGTAGGCCCACTTGGAATTGCCGATCTGATTGGCGTTGCACGTCCAGACGACCTTCGAGGGGCTGGGCATGTGGCCCTCCTCCGTCAGCACCACCCGTCCTTCTGCGGGCGTGTCGACGATGAGGGGCGAGTCCCCGTGCGCCCAGAAATGGATCGACTCGAAGTGCATGTAGTTCTTTTCCTTGATCGCGCTCCCGTCCACGTCCGGGTCGAGCGTCTGGTTGAACGGATCTTCGGCGACGTAGCAGGGCAGACCATTGAACACGGGGGTCTTGTAGTTGCCCGCGTAGCTGCCCACGTTCGCGCCCGGCCGGCCGATGTCGCCGGTGAGCGAGGCGACCAGGAAATAGGACCGGTTGATCAGGTCGTTGTGGAAATACATGTTCAGGCCCATGCCGCAGATGAACGCGGTGGCCTTGCTGGCGGCCAGGTCGCGCGCGAAACGCTCCACGTCCGCGGCTGGCACGCCCGTGATCTCCTCCGTCGTCTGCGGCGAGTAATGCTCCGTCAACTCGTAATAGAGGCGGAAGATCGACTTGACCTTGACGGCGCCATCGCGCGTGGCCACTTCGCCCTCGAAGTCAAGGTCGACGTCGCCGAGCGTCAGGCCCTGTTTGGTGAGCTCCCGGTCCAGATGCTCGCCCAGGCAGTTGCGCGAGAGGGCGAGGAACTTCTCGCCGCCCTTGGCGGCGATGACAGCCCGGACCTCGTACTTGTCGGCATCTATCTGGATCGGTTTCCCGTCTTCGTAGGTGTAGGTCTCGCCGGGGTCGAGGGCAATGGGGTTCTCGATGTCCTCAGCGGTGAGGAGCTTCAGGTTGTCCATTCGCACCAGGAACGGCAGGTTCGTAAAGCGCTTGGCGAAGTCCGCCTTGTAGAGCTTCTGGCGAATGAGGAGGCCGGCCGCCCCCAGCATCAGCGCGGTGTCGGTGCCGGGCCGAATCTGGAGCCAGTAGTCTGCCTTTGTCACCGTCGGGCTATGCTCAGGCGCGATCACAACGATCTTCTTGCCGCGCTCAATGGCCGAATGCCACCAGATCGGATCGGCCATCTTGTTCTCTACGAGGTTCAGGCCGGATATGACGAGCATGTCGGAGTTCGCAAAATCGGGGAACTCCTGGTCGAATGTCTGCACGCCGGTGACCATGGCGTGACCGGGTGGCAGGTCGGTGTGCCAGGCATAGTTGTCCCACGAGCGCGCCCCGAGTGCCGTCGACGGCGGGACATTCCGAACGTGATGATCGAGCACGGCCATGAGGTTGCTGAAGCGGTAGAGTCCGGCCAGCCGGGTGGCGCCCAGGAAGGCCATGCCGCCGCGAAACTTCAACGTGCGCACGCCGGCCACGTTGCCGTCGGCGTCTTTCATCGGCTCGATCATTTCCTTCGGATAGCCCTGTTCCAGGAGCCATCCGGCGCCCTGCTCGCCGCTGTACGCACCGGAGATGTTGATAAGGGCCCTTGCCACCAAGTCGTTCGCATCGTCCCACGAGGCGCGAAGCCACTCATCCTCTCCTCGCTTGAAATACTTCTCGGGCGCGCGGCCGGTTTTCTCGTCGCGAGGAAAGCCCGCCTCCACCCAGTCCTTCCAGCCCTTGCGGATCATGGGGTGTTTCACGCGGGACTTGTTGTACACCCGCCGCATGTAGGTGTAGCCCTTCAAGCACCCGCGGGGATGCCAGGTAGCCGTAACCTTGTTGCCCTGGAGGTCCGTGTAGGAGTCGACGTCGTAGGCCTGCTCGATCCGCACGAGCACGCCGTTGCGCACGAATCCCCTGAGCCGGCAGTTATGTGTATCGTTGGGTGCGCAGACGAACGTGAAGCTCTCGTCGAAGCGATATATGTCGCGGTAGAGCTTCTCCCAGCCGCGCGAGGGATAGTGCTCCAGGGGGTTCTCCACCTCGTCAACGCCCTCAAGCACGGCCCAGAGCGGGCCGCTCACCGCGCTCAAGCCGACCCCCAAAGCGCCGAGTCGCAGGAACTCGCGGCGCGTGAACTTCAGCCTGTCGCTATCGCCGTCCCGCATCGTCTCGTCATGCTTCGCCATCTTCTTCGTGTCCTCGCGCCGCAATCTCGGGCCAAATTGGAAGGAAGCCGGCGCGCCTGTCCCGCAGAAGATTTGCCAGCGCCAATCTCCCCAACTACTCTCCATATACTCGCCTCGCCCTACGCCAGCGAGGCCAAGGCCGTGAGGCCGTGAACGGCTAATTTTGCAGTCCGGTCAGCCGCACGGTGCAGCACCCACCCGTATACGAGAGCTAATAGCTCCTATTTTACGGCCGCGCGAAGAAATGTCAAGGTCGTGCGTGCGAAAACCCTGCGGGTAGCCTGAACGGGATCGCGATGGCCCCGAGAGATGCCGTGCCGATGGGAGTCGTCGCCCGCCGGGAAGCGCCTTTGCTCCGAGTCATGATCGCGGCACCCCTTGGCGGCGGAGGAGGGAGAGAGTGGGTTTCTTTCGTACCTTCCGGGCAAGGCTTTTTGTCGTCATGGTGCTTGTCGCGACGATCCCAACGGCGCTGCTGGGCAGCTACTCCTATTTGAGGGTCTCGGAATACCTCGAGAAATCTGCCCTATCGGAAGCTCGGGACAGGCTCGCCGCCGCCAACGAGTTTGACGGGTTCGTGGGGTTCGCCCGCGCCGACGTCCTGTGCCTGAGCCGCCGGCCGGCTTTGCAGGCGCTGCTCGACGCCCACCCTCGCTGGACAGCACATCGCGGCACCGCCTGAGAGGGCGGCTTCAAGAGGCTATCCTGTCATTTGGCGCGGGCAGGTCGGAGTATTCCCAGATCCGCTACATCGACGAAACGGGGCAAGAGGTCGTTCGCGTGGATTACGACGGCTGGAAGCACCGCCTTGTCCTGGCCGAGTTGTTTCAGGCGAAGGGTGATCGCTACTACTTCTCGGAGACCATGCGGCTGGGGCGAGGGGAGATATTCACTTCCCGCATCGACCTGAACCGGGAGTGCGGCGCCATCGAAGAGCTTCGCAATCCCGGCGCGCGCTACTGCACGCCGGTCTTTGACAGCGAGGGCCGCCGGCGGGGCATCGTCGCCATCAACGTGTCTGTGGGCAAGCTTCTGCGCTTTGCGAACGCCGGCCATTGTCCGCCCGTACTGGTGAAGCCGGACGGATCAGCGGTGACGTTGATGTCCACGGGCATACCTCTGGGCGTGGCGGACGAGCTTGAGACCGGGGACGCAGAGGTCCAGCTTTTTCCCGGCGACAGACTGCTCGTCTACTCCGACGCGGCCACCTCACCCGGAGCGGGCTGGCCCAGGCCACCCGCGGAAATTTCGCAAGAACGCCCTTGACATTTTGTCGCGCGGCCGTAAAATGGGAGCAATTTGCTCTTGTATGCGGGTGGGTGCTGCACCGTACGGCCGTAAAATGGGAGCAATTTGCTCTTGTATGCGGGTGGGTGCTGCACCGTGCGGCTGACCGAGCTGCAGGATTAGCCGTTCACGGCCTTGGCCTCGTCGGCGTAGGGCGAGGCTGCCCGACCGCCGCTCCCCGCATTAGCCGCTCGCGCGCAAGGATTCGTCTTTTCGCGGGGGCCGTGAGGGATCACGGATGCTTGCGGGTATAGGCGCGTGGCGTCTGTGGCTGACTTGTGTCCTTTGGCAGAATCTGGGGCAGGAGGGGAAAGTAGTATGAAGAAAGCGTTTACATTGATTGAGCTTTTGGTCGTCATAGCGATCAT